>JBAXFU010000052.1:0-22566 GCA_037139735.1 Phycisphaerae bacterium | reverse complement strand
TGGTCGGCGTCTTCGCGGTCGCCGCCTTCGTCGTGGTGCAGGCCCTCCGACCCGCTCCCGCCCCGGTCGACGCGGGCGAGGTGCGAGCCGCCTCGGCGTCGCTCGACGAGATCCTCAACGCCGCGGCGACCCTCAAGCGTGACGGCGCGTTCAACAAGGCCGAGTCGCTCCTCCGCGAAGCCATCTCGAGGCACATCGCCGAGCAGCGTCTGTATGTCGAGTATGCCGAGGTGCTCGTCGCCACCCGACGCGAAAGGGAGGCCTACGAGCAGTACGAGAAGGCCCTGGCGGCCGCCGAGGGCACCCACGCCATCCATCTCGCCGCGGGATCCGTCGCGAGCATGATCGGGCGGCTCGACCGTGCCGCGGAACACTTCGCCGCGGCCCAGCAGGCCGACAAGACCGACTGGCGTGCGCCCCTCTTTCTCGCGCAGGTGCAGATGAAGCTCTCGCAGAACCCCGAGGCGATGAAGAACCTGATGCTGGCGGTCAACCTCAAGCCCGATGCCGCCATCGCGTGGGGATCGCTGGCCGAACTCGAGCTTCGCGACAACAAGCTTCCGTTGGCGGTGCAGCACGTGGCCAAGGCCCGGGAACTCGAGCCCGCCTCGACGGTCTGGCGCGTGCTCGAGGCCAGGATCCTCAAGCGGGAGAACAAGCCCGACGAGGCCTTGGCGCTTCTGGCCGGACTCGATGCGGCGCAGCGACTCGAGCCGGGGGTTCTCAACACCATGGCCGAGTGTCTGGGCATGCTCTCTCGTCCTCGCGACGCGGCGAAGCTCTACGCCGAGGCCTCCCAAGCCCAGCCCCTTCGCGGCGACCTCGCGATGCTGGCCGCTCAGTGGAACGAACGGGCCGGCGACAAGGCGGCGGCGCTCACCTTCGCGAAGCGAGCCGCGGGGGCGGGGGAGGAGCACGCGGCGGACATGGTCGCCAGGCTCGAGAAGGCCGGCAACGGCTCGAAGAAAAAGCGCTAGCCGCTCAGGGCTCGCGGCGGAGGCCGTCGAGGAACGCGGCGACGGCCTCTTCGCACGCGGGGCCGGTGCGGGGGTCGACCCACATCCCGCTGTGACCGCCTCCCGGAATCGCGATGCACCGTCCCCGCTTGGCCGTCCGCCAAGGGGCTGATCGGATCCGCCGTGCCGTGCAGGACCAGCAGCGGGCAGGTCAGTCGTGCGGCATCGGCCGCACGATCGAACGGACCGTCGCCCCGGCCCAATCCCGGGCAATGCTGGATCAACGCCAGCGCGTGCAACGCAGGGCCGAGGTTGAGTCTCCATGGCATGCCCATGGAGATCATCATGTTCCTCGCCGGCGTGCGGACTCGGCGGTAGGGGCACTCGGCGACCACGCCGACGACCCGGGGCGAGCGCGATGCCGCCGCGATGCTGACGCCGGCCCCGAGCGACCAGCCCATCAGCACGATCGGCCGTTCGCCGCCGACGCGATCGATCAGGGCGAGCAGGTCGTCGACTTCGTGCACGCCATGCGTGCAGCAGCCGCCCGACTCGCCGTGACCGCGCATGTCCCACGCGATCACGGTCGACGATCTCGCGAGGATCGGACGCAGGCGAGTCAACGCACCGATGCGGGAACTGCCCCATCCGTGCGTGAGGATCGCCACCGGGCCCGCAGGATCGTCGCCCGCGATCTCCCACGCCTCCAACACGACACCCGGCCGCTCGAGCCGCCACGAGTCGAAGGCGCGCGAACGCTCACGAAGTTCGCCGGGATCGCCGGGAAGTCCCTTGGCGAGCGACGAGGCGTAGGTGCGGCGGGGCGGGCGTGCCAGCGCGAAGGCCGTCCACGCGACCATGATGCCCACGGCCAGCGCCAACCCGGCGGCCAGAAGGCCGAGCAATCCCGGGATGTTCAACGCTGCGGGCACCATCGGGCGAGTCTAGGTGCCGCGACCTGCCGGTGATCCGCCCGATGGTCCGGTCTCACCGTCGAAGGTCGAAGGAGGTGAGCGTCTTGACGCCTCCCTCGGCCTCGACCTCGACCCACAGGCGAGCATCGGGACCGATGGTCGCGGGCGTCTCCGCGTGGGTGTGCCAGTGGTCGCCTTCGATCTCGGCCTTGGCCTTGATGGAGCCCTTGGCATCGGCCGCGCCGATCCAGAATCGCACGGCGACCACGCGGGACTTGCCTCCGGAGACCCACACGTCGATGGGGGCGTCGGCGTCGGGCTTGAGCTCGCCGTCTCGCGAAGCCTTGATCACGTAGTCGCCTTCGCGTTGCTCCCCGAGTTGGACCGTCACGCCGTGTTCGTGGCCGTGATCCACTTCCTTGGCGGGCGACGCGGCCGTCGTCGGAGGCTGGGCGGGCGGGGCCTCCTTGCGGTCGCAGCCCAAGGGCAGCATGAGGGCGAGCGAGAGCAGCGAGAGGGAACGCAGGCGAGCGTCGGTCATGGGGTGGTTTCCTTGGAAGTGGGGGCGAGAGGGGTCTGGACATCGTGGGAGACGCGGAACGCCAGCGCGTAGCCGGCGGGAAGGACGAACAGGTTGAGCACCGTGGAGGACGCCAGGCCGCCGAGCACCACGGTGGCCAGCGGCGCGAGCAGTTCGCTGCCGGGCTTGCTGCCCGCCATCGCGAGCGGCAGCAGGCCCAAGGCGGCCGTCAGCGCGGTCATGAGAATGGGCGTCAGTCGTTCGAGCGATCCCTGCACGATCGACTCCGCCACCGACTTGCCCTCGTGCCGCTGAAGGTGTGCGTAGTGGTTCACGAGCAGGATGCCGTTGCGGACGGCGATGCCGAAGAGCGTGACGAAGCCGACCATGCTCGCGATGGAGATGATCGGCGCGACGTAGCGGCCGCCGCCGATGCCGAACATGGCGAGGGCGTTCGACCACGGGGCCGCGGAGCCCGCGAGGAAGATCGCGACGATGCCGCCGATGAGGGCCAGCGGCAGGTTCAGCATCACCAACCCGGCCACCCGCGAACTCCCGGTCGAGTACTGGAGCAGCAGGAACATGATCAACGCGACGATCGAGCCCATGGCGAGGATCGTGCGGCTGGCCGATTGCTGGGCCTCGAACTGGCCGCCGTAGCGGACGGTGCACCCCGCCTCGTGCACGATGGGATCGACCCGGGCCTGCACCGCCTCCACGAGTTGTCCGAGGTTGTACCCCGGGGCGACGTTCACCGAGATGATCGCCTTGCGACGGGCGTTCTCCCTCGCGATCAGGTTGCTGGTGCGTTCGGGGCCCACGTCCGCCACCTCGCGAAGCCGGACCATCGCCCCTTGGGCGCCCCGCAGTTGCAGTTCCTGGATCTGGTCGATCCGGGCTCGTTCGTCCTCGGCCAGACGCACCACCATCTGCAGGCGCCGAGCCCCTTGATTGATCTCGGCGACCACCTCGCCGCGAAGGCCCTGTTGCACCTGCCTGGCCGCGGCCGCGGGGGAGAGTCCCGCGGCGGCGAGGTCCGCGGACCGGTAGCGAATGGGAAGGGAGGTCACCATGATCTCGCGATTGGCCGTGATGTCGCGAGTTCCCGGGATGGCTCGCAGCTCCGACTCGATCCGCTTGGCCAGTCGACGCAGCGTCGGCAGATCCTCGCCGAAGACGTCGATGGCGAGCGCGGCCGGCGTGCCGGAGAGGATGTGGCTGAGGCGGTGCTCGATCGGTTGCCCGACCGTGGCCGTGACGCCCGGCACGTCGGCCAGGATGTCATCGATGGCTCCGCGGACGAACTTCTCGTCGGCGCCGGGAGCCATCGTCACCTCGATGTCTGAACTGCTCACCGGTTCGGCGTGTTCGTCGCGCTCGGCGCGGCCCGTCCGCCTCGTCACGCTCTGGACGCCGTCGATCTCCGCGAGCCTCCGTTCGATGCCCGATGCGAGCCGATCGCTCTCGTTGAGCGACGTTCCCGGCGGCGCCATCAGGTAGATCGTGAAGGTCCCTTCCTTGAACGAAGGCAGGAACGAGGTGCCGAAGGTCGAGGCCAGGGCCAGCGACAGGGCGGTCAGTGCGGCCGCGCCGGCCAGCACCGCGACTCGACGCCTCAGGGCGACGTGCAGCAGCGGTTCGTAGCGACGCTTGAGCCAACGCACCAAGGGCGAGTCGCCCTCGCGGGTCGCCGCGATGCCGGCGCGGGGCCGCAGCAGCCAGGTGCACAGGGCGGGCGTCACCGTGAGCGCCACCACCAGCGACGCGAGGATCGACGTGATGTACGCGATGCCGAGCGGCCGGAAGAAGCGGCCCTCGAGACCCTGCAGGAAGAGCAGCGGCACGAAGACCAGGCAGATCAGCGCCGTCGCGAAGACCACCGACGACCGGATCTCGTTGCTGGCCTCCAGCACCACCTGCATGATGCCGCGACGTTGGGGTTCGGGCAACGCCGATTCCTGCCTCAATCGTCGCAGCACGTTCTCGACGTCGATGATGGCGTCATCCACCAGTTCGCCGATCGCGACCGCAAGCCCGCCCAGGGTCATCACGTTGATCGACAGCCCCCAGGCCCACAGGAGCAGCAGCGCCGCCGCGAGCGAGAGGGGCAGGGCGGTGAGCGTGACCAGGGTCGCCCGCACGTTGAGCAGGAAGAGGATCAGGATCACCGCGACGATGAGGCTCGCCTCGATCAGCACCCGCACGACGTTGTTGATCGATCGCTCGATGAACCGCGAGGCGCGGAAGGGGTCGCGGTTGAGGATCATGCCCGCGGGCATCGCCTTCTGGGCCTGATCGAGCGCGGCGTCGACGCGCCGGGTGAGTTCGAGCGTGTTGGTGTCCGGGCTCTTCTGCACGCTGACCACCACGGCGGGCAACCCCCGGTCCGCCCCCGTGCCGCGACGGGGCGAGGCGCCGACGTGCACGTCGGCGACCTGGCCGATCGTGACGGGAACGCCGTCGCGGTATGTGACGATCGTGCCTTGGATGTCCTCGACGCCCGTCACGCGGGCCATCTGCCGCACGGGCAGTTCCAGGTGCTCGACGTCGGCGAGATACCCCGCGCCGGCGGTGCTGTGCGCGCCCCGGGCTGCCTCGACGACATCCGACACGGTCAGGCCGTGCAGCGCGAGTCGGTCCTGCCGCACGTCGACCTGGTATTGGGGCAACTCGCCGCCGATGGCCGTGACCTGCGCCACGCCCGGCACCGCGAGGATCATGTTCCGAAGCTCGAACTCGGCGAAGGCGCGAAGCTCGAGCGGGCTCGCGGCCCCGTCGGGCGACGAAAGCGCCACCAACATGATCTCGCCCGTGAGACTCGTGATCGGCGTGATCTCCGCGTGCGCCTCGTCGGGGAGCCGCTCCTCGATCGCCGACAGCCGCTCGGCCACCATTTGCCTGGCCCTGAAGAGATCGCTCCCCCAGTCGAACTCCACCCACACGATCGACAGGCTCGTCGTCGAGGACGATCGCACCCGCCTCGCCCCCGGCAGGCCGTTCACGGCCGACTCGATCGGGAACGTCACGTTCATCTCGACCTCGTCCGCGGCCAGGCCGCCGGCTTCGGTCATGATCACCACCGTCGGCGCGTTGAGCTCCGGAAAGACGTCCAGGGGCAAGTCGCGAGCCTTGAGGCCCGCGAGGAGCAGCAGCAGGCCCGACGCCACGATCACCAGCGACCGGTGTCGCAGCGACCATCCGATGAGGTTCGACAGCATCGATCAGTGCTCCCCTTCATGGAAGGTGCCGTCGGCGTGGAAGTGTCCGCCCTTGACGGCCGTGGCGCTCGTGGCCAGCATCAACTGGTAGTGGCCGCTCGTCACCACCTCGTCCCCTTCCTTCACGCCGCTCAGGATCGCGACCCAGCGCCCGTCGCTCACGCCGAGATCCGCCTCGAGGCGAATCGCCCGGTCCGGGTTCTTGGGGTCGCGGCGAAACACGTGCGGCATCGCGCCGTCTCGAACCACCGAGGCCAGCGGAATCGCCAGGTCTCCGCCGCCCCCCTCCAGCGTCACTTCCAGATGCGCCGACACGCCCGCCTTCGCCCACGCCACCGGAGCAACAGGTTCCGTCAGCAGGTCGATCGTCCGGTCCTTCGGGTCCGCGGACAGTCCCACTCGAAGCTCGCCGCTCGCCGGCGGGGTCGCGCTCACCGTGCCGCCCTGCGGCGGCACGATCACGCACGGCAAGCCGTCCCGAAGGCGGCCGAGATCAGCCTGCAGGGCCGTGGCGCGGAAGCGAAGTCGCTCGGGCTGCACGAGCGAGAGCACGGGTCCGTGCTCCTCCGCCAATCCGCCGGGCGTGATGAACACGCTTTCCACCACGCCCGACGCGGGCGCTCGCACCACGAAGTCGACGCCGTCGGCGTCGATATGCCCCGCCACCCGCCGCAGGTGATCACGCCTCGCCTGCAACGATCGCAGCTCGGCTTCGGCCTGCTTGTGTTCCGCCTCGAGCGCGGCGTCTTTTTCCATGACGTCGGCCAGCTCCGCCTGGGTCGCCGTCAGTGTCGCCCTCGCCTCGGTGAACTGGGTCGCGCCGCCGCCCCCCGCGGCACGCAGTTCCTCGAGTTGACGCAACCTTCCTTCCCACAACTCCACCTTCCGCTCGAGCCCGCGTTCGTGCAGGCGATGCGCCTCGCGCAGCGGTCCCATCGATGCGACCTTGGCCTCGACCGACACGATTCGCTCGCCCAACTCACGCCAGGTCGCCGAGTCGACGCGGTAGAGCGGCGTGCCCGACTCGACCCGCTGATACTGCGAGACGAGCAGTTCGATCGTGCCGGCCACCGGGGTCCGGCACTCGCGGCGGGCCGTGGGCAGCAACTCGAATCGTCCCGGGAACCGCATCGTCCGTGACACGGCACGGTGCTCGACCTTCGCGAAGGTGATCCCCAGGTTGCGACGCACCGCTTCCGGTATGTCCACCCGATTCGTCGGCGCCGGCGCTTCGGCGTGCTCGTGCTCGTGTCCGTGGTCGTGGTCGACGGTGCCGGGACGCCGTTCGCAGCCGCCGACCGTCGGCAGCACGAGCGATACGACGGGCGAGATCAGCAGGACGGCGGCGAGCCGACGGAAGGCAAGGCCCCGAGGGGCGCGGCGTTGGGTGTTCATGGAGTCCTCCGTGAATGCGTGTCGTTGGGCGCCTCGGCCGCGGGCGTGTCGCCCGTGAGTTCAATGGCGTCGACGGCGGCGAGCGACTCGTCCGTTCGGGCCTCGATCGCGCGTCGCCGCGTCTCGGACTGCCGGCGAAGGCTCTCGAGCAGCACCATCACGTTGACCTCGCCGAGCTCGGCCATGCGACGCGCATCCTCGAGTTGCGCGTCCGCGAGCGGGATCGCGTCCTGCTCCAGCAAGCGCCTTCGTTCGCGTGCGGCACGGGTCCGCTCGCGTGCCGCGGCCAGCATCGACATCACGCTCTCGAGTTCGCCCTCGGCGCGAGCCCGGGCCGTTTCGCGTCGCGCCGTCGCTTCGGCGATGCCTCGACGGTTGGCGTTCAGGATCGGCAGGGGCGCCATGAGGTTCAGCAACGCCTCGTCCTTGCCGTCCTCCCTGCCGTAGCCCGGTGCGACGGTCAGGTCGGGGTACTGCTCTCGCATCTCGAGTTCGAGCGACTTCTCCGAGACTTCGTACTCGGCCCTCGCGACCAGCAGGGCGGGGCTGCGATCCGTCAGCGTCTCCGTCGGCGCGTCGGGGTCGGAGGGGGCGGGCCACTCGGGGCGGATCGCCGCCGTCGAGGTCGGCGCAAGGCCCATCAGTCGCCGGATCTCGAGTTCGGCTTGCAGGCGCTGGGCCTGGGTCTGAGCGAGCGAGGCGGCGGCTTGAGCCCGCTCGATCCTGAAGAGACGCGCTTCGGCACGCGTGATCTCGTTCCCTCGCTCGAGGGCGTCCACGGCCGGGAGCACGCGGTCCAGTTGCTCGATCAATCCCAGGTCGACGGCGGCGACTGTCTCAAGCGACGACCAACGAACCCACGCGCGTCGCAGCGACATTCGTGTCCGCCACTCCGCGTGCGCGACGCGAGCCACCTCCGCCTCATGCTCGAGTCCGGCACGCTCTTTCTCGAGCCGTAGCCGCCCCGAAATGGGCAGCGTCAGGCCGATGGTGGTGAGCACCTTCCAAGGGGACGGTCCGCCCTGCAGGATCCGCGCCACGTCCACGCCGATCGTCGGATCGTCCCAGCGGCCGGATTCCTCGACCGTCGCCCTGGTGACGCCCGCCGCCAGTCTCGCCACCCGCAGGTCCGCGTTGTAGACCAGGGCCACGACCTCGCCCTCCGCGAGCGAAAGCCCGTCCGACGCATCGAACGCTCCCGGTGAGGACGGTGCGTTGGCGGAAGGGTCGGATGGGGTGGGGGTGGGGGAGGTGGTCGGTGTCAGGCGTGACAGGAACACGCCGCGGTGGGCCTCGAGATCAAGCGGACGACGCTCGTACCGCTGGCACGAAGCCTGGCCAATGGCCAGAATCGCGACGAGCGACGCGAGCACGACGTGGCGGCGATGCCGCACGGGTGGCAAGACAAGACGCATGCAACATCCTCGTGGAGGGCCCGGCGAGATCGCGGTCGCACGTGGCGAAGGGCGTCTCGGCGGAGCCATGAAAGCGAACGAAACACGCATGCCGCTCGGGAGCGGGTCGAGGCGTTCGCTACACCGTCATTCGAATGGATCGCAGCCTCGTCGTCGCCCAGCACGATGGTGGAGGTTGCTCCGCGTGGGCACGGGCGAAGGGCGGCCGGGGGATCGTCGCCATGACGACGCTGATGGATGTCGCCGTCCCCGCCGAGACCTTGAAGTCTCCGGACGAGCGAGACGGCACATGCTCGTCGACGGGCATGACCAGGTGCACGTGACAGTCACAGCCGCCATCGGATTCGGCCAGCAAGTCAAAGTGCGACTCGGGACCGAGTTCGTGCGTTGTCGCCGACCCTTCGCAGGGGTGGACGTGCGATTGCCTGTGGTCGTGAGCCCCTGCGTCGCAGTGCCCGGAGCGTTCGCAGTGCTCGAACTGGATGCACATCACCTTGCCGCCGACCACGCCGAACATGGTTTGGGCGAGCAGCAGGAGCATCGCGGCGAGTTGGACGGACCACGTTCGCATGGATCGGCAAGGTTAGGTTCGTGGGTGGCCGGCCACCGGACGCGTCTTGGTCCGGGTTGCCACGGGCGCCAGCCCCGGAGATTTCCCCGGTGGCGGCGTGGCCCTCGCCGTCAGGCCCGCAACGCCCGCACGCCCACGAACCACTCCACCAATAACAGGCCGAAGGCGGCCGCCAGAAGATATCGCCACACCGGCGTGCCCAACCGCTCATCCCCGGGTGACGGGGGTTTAGCCCTGGGCGTCGTCATCGGCAGGTCGGCCGGCGCGAGCATCGACTCCGCGGCATCCAGCAGGTTCACCGCCACCGCCGACTCGATCACTCCCTCGCCCTGCGCCTTGTACACGCCCACCCGCGGCATGATGCCCACGCTTCGCTCGCCCTCGCCGGCGGCCTGCACGGCGTCGAACCGCACGTTCACCGGGCCGGTCACGGAGAGTTCCCCCGCGCCGGCCTGGATGAGCACGGGTTGGGTGGTCAGCCACGCTCGTCCCGGCGAGCCGCCATGGCGCTGGAGCAGGAATCGAATCGATTCGGCCATGAAGACCGGAAAGGAGGGCTGCAGCAACCAGTTGCTTCGTCCGAGATCGAACGCGGCGACGATTCGCCGAAGACCCTGGTCGTTCGCGGTCGCCAGCAGCAGACCGCCGCGGGCGTTGATCAACTCGTCGATGCTCGTCTGGTCCGACGTTCTGGTCAGGACGGCCGGATCGTCGATCACGAGCGCGTCGAGCGACACCGATGCCAAGAGCGGGTGCGATCGTTGCCAGAAGAGCGTCTGGCCGCCGGCGGCGGAAGTCCCGTCGCTTCGCTCGAGTCCCGATCCCGGCATGGTCGCGCCGAACGAGATCGAGGGGAGGGGGCAGGCCTTCAGCGGCGTCACGCGGTCGAAGAGCACGCAGTCGAACACGCCCAACGCACGGGTGGACGCCAGACGCTCGTAGTCGTTCCACGACACCCGTTCGACGGCACGCAAGCCGAGTTCCGACACCACGTCGTCCAGCAACGCGGCGGCCGCGGGCGGAGCCTCGTCCGCCGGCCGCACTACCAGCAACGAAGGCCGCATCGGCGAGTCGAGCACCCATTGCACGGCATTGTCGGCCGCCAGCGCGTCCGGGTCGGTGATCTCCAGTTGCAGCAGTCCCGACCCGACCGCCGGCAGTTCGATGGTGGCGCCGCCCCGTCCGCCCGACGCGTCCGTCAAGGACAGATTCAACACCCGGCGATCGACTTCACGTCCCGATACGAGCGTGCGGAGGGGGATGGCATCCGCGTCCCGCCCGCCGTCGGTCATGCGGTTGGACGTCACCTGGACGAAGACGCGAATCAGCGAAGGGTCGCGGAGGTCGCGCCGCACGTTCAGGCCGACGATCCCGCGGTTGAAGGGCGCGGGCATGCCCGGCGCCGGTCCGATTCGCTCGATGCTCACGGGCAGCGACGATCGCCACCCCTGCTCGGGCCTTTGCCCCACCGAATCGGTGAAGAGGGCCACGCGTGCGCCCGTCACGCCGGTTTCGTCGTCGCTCGAGACAAGCCCCTGCGCGAGCACGATGGCTGCCTGCATGTCGGCGGGTTGGTCCGTTCCCTGAACCGCCGCGATGGCCGCTTCAGCCAGGCTCGCCGAGGTCGAAAGGTTGCCCTTGATCGTCGGTTCCGCGCCCGCGGCGACCACCGCCACCGCTCGCCCCTCGCCCGTCAGTCGTGCCGCCAACGCGGTTGCCTGCCGCTTGGCGTCCTCGAGCCGCGTGGGGCGTCCCGGCGCGTCGATGGCGTTCATCGAGGCCGAGGCATCGATGATGATCACCGTTCGGGCCGCTGCGCCGCCGCCGCCGTCATCCAGCACGGGACGCCCCGCCGCCAGCGAAAGCAAGGCCAACGCCGCGGCCTGCAGCGCCATCAGCCACGACGGCCTCAGCCGCTGGAAGGGTTCGTTGGCCTGGGCGTCCACGACGGCCTTGGGCCAGTGGAGGATGGAACTGACTCGCAGCGGTCGGCGGCGCAGGCGGAGGATGTACAGCAGCACGAGCAGCAGGCCGCCGACCGCCGCGGCGACGATCGCGTCAGCGGGTGCCAGCAGCGTCATGACGCGGCTCCGTAGCGGGTCGCGGGGGCTTGAATCCCGTGCCCCAGATGAAGATCTCGCGCGACACGTCGCGGCTCGCCGCGGGCTTGGTCGCGCCCGCCTCCGCGAACATCGCCTTGGTCTCCTTCAGCAGGTCGGGCATGTCCGCGCCCTCGAGCACCTTCATCACGAGCGTGCCGCCGGGACGCAGCACGTGCGGGGCCAGTTCGAGCACGCGGCGGCAGAGCCGGGCGGAGAGAAAGTCGTCCCCGTGCCCCGTCGTGCTCGGCGCCATGTCGCTGATCAAGGCGTCGGCACGCTTGCCTCCCAGCGGCTGCAGCAGCATCGCCGGATCGGCCGCGAAGGCGTCGGCGACGATCGTCGTCACGCGAGGACCGAAGATCGGCCGAACCTCCTGCAGATCGATGCCCACCGCCAGGCCTGTCTGCCCGATGATCTCCTCGACCACCTGCAGCCACGATCCGGGCGCGCAACCGAGGTCGATCACGCGGTCGCCCCGCCGGATCAGCCGCTTTTTCTCGTTGATCTCCTTGAGCTTGTACGCGGAGCGCGCGACATACCCCTCGGCCTTCGCCAGCTTGAAGTACTGATCGTGGAGCTTTCGGGGTTGCGCCATCGCATGAAGCGTACGGGGCGACCCCGTCGCGCGAGGGCTCAATCTTCGTCCCGAAAGTCCTCGCGCTCCGCGATCCAGCGTGCCTGAATCGCCTCGAGGATCTTCTCGTTGCACGGGTGCCCGGGCTCCTCGCGGAAGCCCTCGAGCGACGTCACCAGTCGCTTGAGTTCCACGAAGCTCGTTCGCAGCGCGTCGCGATCGGGGAATCGCTCGGCGAGCAGTTCCCCGATCAGTTCGACATCCAGCCAATGAAACGACTCGTCACGCGGCATGATCGACTCCTCGCGTCGCCGAGGTCGTGGGTGGTCTCAGTGGGGGATTTCCTTGATGGCGTTGCGGTTCCATGCCGGCACCCGCACCTGGATCGGTCCGTTGCGTTCGATGACGCACTGGCACGACAAGCGGCTGTTGCGCTGCAGGCCCGGCGCCTCCTCGACGCGATCCTCCTCCGCCTCGGTCGCCTCCGAAAGGCACTCGCCGCCTCTTTCGACGTAGATGTGGCAGGTCGAGCAGGCGCACACGCCGCCGCAGGCGTGCTCGATGTTGATGCCATGCTCCATGGCCAGTTCGAGCAGGCTCTCGCCCGTCCCGCCCATGAGCGTGTGCTCCTTCTTGCCGGAGCCGGTGAGGCCTTCGGGATCCTCGAGGATGAAGGTGACGGGGACGACCGGGGGGCCGTGTTCGCGGTCGGAGTGCTTCAGGTGCATGAAGGCAAAGGATATCGGCCACCATGAGGCCGCGTCGACCCCCGGCGTTCATGCCCGTCGGGAGGTCGTGACCGCCTGCGGACCCCGCCGGCGACTCATTTGGGCTGTGCCGGGATGGGGGTCAAGCCGCAGACCACCCGCAGGAACCCGTGCCCGAGGTAGATCACGGGCGTGGCGGCCAGGGCGAGGCAGAACTTGAGCATGTAGCCGGTGGCGGCGATCTTGAGGATCTCGCCCAGCGGCGCGGGCGGAGTTCCCGGGTCGGGGTAGAGTGTTCGCCAGAGGTGGAAAGCGACGTAGCTCACCACGCAACTGTCGATGAACTGCGAGATGATCGTCGAGCCGGTGGCGCGGAGCCAGATGTACCTGCCGCCGGTGAGCCGCTTGAACACGCCGAAGATGAAGATGTCGGCCAGGCTTCCGACCAGGTACGCCGCCAGGGACGCGACGTACATGCCCTTGGCCGAGCCGAAGACGGCGTCGAAGGCCTGCTGGGAGACGTTGAAGGAGGCATCGAGCCGCGGCATGGCCTGAGCGAGGTTGATGACCATGAAGGCGAGCACGCCCATGGAGAGACTGGTGTACGCGATGCGGCGAGCGGCTTTCTTGCCATAGAAGTCGTTGACCAGGTCGGTGATGATGAAGGTCAGCGGGAAGGTGAGCATGCCGCAGGTGTGCTCGATGGCGCGGATGCCGCCGTCGCCCCACGGCACGGGAATCGAGAAGCCCAGCGGGATGCTGAAGAGCTTGATGCCCACGACGTCGCTCACGAGCAGGCATGCCGCCGAAAGGCAGGCGAACCATACATAGGCCTTTTGGGGACGCGTGAGCGCGTGGGCCTCCGCAGATTGGCTGCTGGTCATGGAGGGGAGTCTAGGGTGCCAAGGGTGCGTCGCGAGGCTCTATACTGGTCCCGCATGCGGATCGTGCTGGTCAACTGGGCGAGGTTCGCCGACGGAGCCCGGGCCGGCGGAGGGGTCAATGGGTACGCCCGTGACCTCGCCTTGGAACTCGTCGCCAGGGGCCACGAGGTGGCGTGGCTGAGTTCGGGACTGGCCTATGTCGCCGACGCGGCGGCGGACGTCTCGGGCGTGTGCGAGGTGCGTAGATGGCCCGACGATCAGGGCGTGCAGGTGTACGACGTGGTCAACTCGCCCGTGGTGGCGCCCGGCATCTTCCAGTTCCCGGAACCCTTGGGCGAAATCAGTGCGCCGGCCCTCGAGGCCGAACTGACCAGGTTCCTGCGGATCTGGCGTCCCGACATCGTGCACTTTCACAACATCGAGGGATTCTCCTGCGGGTGCGTCGACGCCGCGAAGGTCTCGGACCCGGGTTGGTCGGGGGCGGCCGTGTTGTTCAGCCTGCACAACTACCACACGCTCTGTCCGCAGGTGTACCTGATGCACCAGGGCGCCGTCCCGTGCTTTGACTTCGACAACGGTCACGCCTGCGAGGGATGCATGCCCGCGCACGATCCCGCGGCGGAGAAACGCCTTCGCGCCGGCCTCGATCCCGCCGGCCCGCCCCCCGTTCCCGAACCTCAACGCCGCCGTTCGATCCTCCCCGCCCCGATTGTTCGTGCGGCTCGGTTCGCTCGCCGAGCCGTCAAGTCGTCCATCCCCCTTCCCATCATCGAGCCGCCCCTGCCCGGCCGGAGCGTTCGCGGTCACGAGGATGCCGCGGCGGCGACATCGGTCGAACCCTCCGCCGCCTCGCCGCTTCCGTGGAGCGAGGAGCACCTCACGCAGTCGACGTGGAGGCCGCTCGACAACCGATGCGACCCGCCGCCGGCGAGTTCGCGGGTGATGAGCCCCTACGGAGTGCGTCGCCGGGCGATGGTGGAGATGCTCTCGCGGTGCGACCGCGTGCTCGCCGTCTCGTCGTTCGTCCAGCGCAAGTTCGAGTCGATGGGCGTGCCGGCGTCCGTCATGAGGGCGATGCCCATCGGCTCTCGCATGGTCGATCGTGCCGTCCGCCACCCCTGGCTCTCGCCCGCGATGCGGGACGTGCGCCCCGTCGTGCGTCTGGGCTTCATGGGGTACAACAACGCCTACAAGGGCCTGCCCATGCTCATGGACGCCCTCGACCTGCTCGTCCCCGAAACGCTCGCTCGCCTCGATCTCTCCATCTGGGCCAAGGACATCGAGCGAGACCTCCCTCGCGTCGAATCGTTCCGTCACCGGCTCGCCGCCCTGCACGTCCGCGGCGGGTACGCCCATGACGAGGTGCCCGGCATGCTCGCGGGCATCGATGCGGGACTCGTCCCCAGCATCTGGTGGGACAACGGGCCCCAGACCGTCATGGAGTTCCTCGCCTGTGGCGTGCCCGTCGTCGGCGCGGCCCTGGGAGGCATCGTCGATCTTGTCCGCCATGAGGTCAACGGGCTGCTCTTTCGCGGCAACGATCGCTTCGATCTGGCCCGCACGCTGGCACGCATCGCCGCCGATCCGGCCCTCCTCGGGCGCTTGCGCGATGGCGTCCGGCCGCCCATGACGATGGCTGCCCATGCCGCCGCCATGGAGGCGGAATACCGTGCGACCATCGCCGCACGCACGTCCTGATGCCCCTTGACGCACGCCAACTCCGGGAATGGGAACGCCGCGTCGCCGAAGCGGCCGTCTCGGTCGGTCGGGTGCGACCCTCGCGATCGCTCCGCATCGCCGTGCTGGGGTGGGCCCGACTCTCGCGACAGGCCTCGGAGGGATCCGGGCTCAACCTGAGCGCGTCCGAGACCGCCTGCGAGTTGGTCCGCCGCGGCCACCAGGTCGCGTACCTGCAGTCGGGCATGGACTACTCGCTGCGTCCTGGCATGCGGCTCGAGTGGCGGGAGGCATGGCGGGGCGTCGGGTGCTTCTCGCTGGTCAACAGCCCCAACCTCGCCCCCGGCAACTTCAACTTCCGCAACGTCGCCGATCAGGTCGAGGCCTCGGCCCAGGCCGATCTCGTCGTCGAGTGGGCACGCGCCATGCGAGCCGACGTGGTGCACGTGCAGGCCCTCGAGGGCTTCGGGTTCGACACCATCGCGGCCCTCCGCGGAGCCGGGTTGCCCGTCGTCGTCACGCCGCACAACTACTACTGGCTCTGCCCGCAGGTGGACCTGCTCGCGGGCGAACGCGTCATCTGCGACGACTATCGAGGCGGTGAACGCTGTGTCGGGTGCCTCTCCCATGCGCCGGATCCGGCGGCGTACAAGGCATGGCGCCAGCGGTACCAATCCGCCGAACGGACCTTCGGGCCCGACGCGCTGGGACGAATGAAGTCGCAGTGGGCCGCGGTTCGGACTCGCGTGGCCGGGTTGCGGGGCGGTTCGCCCGGCCCGGCGGTCGAGCCTTCGGGCATGCCAAGGCCCGAACCGCTGCCCACGCGGCCCGCGGACGCCGCGGCGAAACTGCTCTCCAACCCGGCGCACGCGGCGGCATGCAACGACTACGGGCGGCGGCGCCTGGCGGCGGTGGGGGCGCTGAATGCGGCGGCTCGGATCCTGTGTCCGAGCCGATTCCTGCTGCGGGTGCACGAGGCCTTCGGAGTCGACGCGGGGCTGCTGCGTCACGTGCCGCTGGGACAACCTCACTTCGACGCGCTCCGCGACGCGGCCGAGCGTTCCATCTTCAAGGACGATCCGCCGTGGAGGCCCGACGATCGTCGTCCGCTGCGATTGGCCTACTTCGGCAACTGCCATCCGAACAAGGGGCTGGCCACGCTCTGCGCGGCGATCGAGGCCATGCCCGACGCCCTGGCCGCGAGGGTCCATCTCGTGGTGCGGGCGGCGGGGGACCACGAGCCGTTCCGACGCTGGATGGAGGGCCGCACCAACGTCTCGTTCCTCGGCGGGTACGACCTGCGTCAACTCCTCTCTTCGCCCGCGGAATACGACGTCTGCGTCTTCCCCAACGCGGGCCTCGAGAACTCGCCGTTCGTGGTCCTCGAGTCGCTGCATGCCGGACGGGCGGTGATCGCCTCCGACCTGGGCGGGCCGACGGACTTCATCCGCCACGGCGAGAACGGACTCCTCTTCCGCTGCGCATCACCCGAGGCGTTGGTCGAGGCGATCGATGCCGTGGTGGGGGGGCGATTCCCGCTCACGTCGCCCCGGGCCGTGCACGACCGCTCGCCCTTGCGGAGCTTCGAGGCGTACGGCGACGATCTGGAGCATCACCTGCTCGAGGCGGCGGCGACCTGAGAGGAGACTGGCCTGAGAGGAGACTGGCCTGAGAGGAGACTGGCCTGAGAGGAGACCGGGAGGATCAGCCCTTCCACGGCCGCAGCGGCGCGCCCGTGTACTTGCTGAGCGGACGGATGATGCGGTTGTTCGCGTGCTGCTCCATCACGTGGGCGCACCAACCCGAGACGCGAGAGGCGACGAAGATGGGCGTGTACTGCGGGACGGGAATGCCCATCACGAAGTACGTCATGCCGCACGGGAAGTCCACGTTGGGGTGGATGTTCTTCTTCTCGAGCATGATCCTCTGGACCTTGTCGCCCATGTCGAACCACTTGAGGGAGCCGGGGCCCTGCTTGCGGGCGATCTCGCGGCCCAGGGCGCCCAGGATCGGCGCCCGGTGGTCGCCGTTCTTGTAGACGCGGTGGCCGAAGCCCATGAGCTTCTCCTTGGTGGCGAAGGCGTTCTCCATGTAGCCCTCGACGGTGCCGCCCTTGGCGACCCACGCGTCGATCCGCTTGAGCATCTCCATGGCGGCCTCGTTCGCGCCGCCGTGCAGCGGGCCCTTGAGGGCGGCGATGCCGCCGCAGACCGCGCCGTGCATGTCGCTGAGCGTGCCGGCGATGACGCGGCTGGTGAACGTGCTGGCGTTGTAGTCGTGCTCGGCGTAGAGGATGAGCGACACGTCGACGCAGCGGGCGTACTCCTCGGCGGGCTTCTGGCCGGTCATGAGGTACAGCAGGTTCGCCGCGTGCGAGAGCGTCGGATCGCCGCCCGTCTCGGGACGAACGAAGGGCTTGCCGTCGATCACGCTCTGCATGTGGCCGATGATCGCGGGCATCTTCGCGAGGAGCCGCTTGGCCTTCCGGAGGTTCGCGGCCGCGCCGTTGTCCTGGCAGTCGGGGTCGATGTGCGCCAGCAGGCTCACCGCCGTGCGGCAGACGTCCATCGGCACCGCCGTGCCCGCCTTGAGGGCCGGCCCCACGTCCTTGAGAAACTGCAGGATCGACGCCGGGAGCGCACGCTCGGCGATCAGTTCCTGCCTGAAGCGGGCCAACTGCGCCGCATCGGGCTTGGCGCCCTCGAGCAGCACGAAGGCCACCTCCTCGAAGGTGGCGTTGGCGGCCAAGTCGTGGATCTCGTAGCCGCGGTAGAGGAGCCCGCCCTGCTCGACCGAGCAGATGGAGGTTTCGCCCGCGATGATGCCTTCAAGGCCGCGGGAGTAGATGGCTTCGGCGGTTTCCTTTGAGACGGCGGTGGTGGACATGGCGTCGGTGCTCCGGCGGTGGGTGCGGATGGTGATGAAGACTGGCAGGATAGGGGCCTTCGCCTCGTCCGGAGGCAAGGACGTCGGCGGACCCCCGGCGTGCGGTCGCGGCCAAGCGGAGCGGCGATTCCACGATCGCCCGGGAACCCTCGATGTCGCGGCGCATCGAAAGCGAGCATGACAGGGCGGCCGCCGGTCGCCGGGCCGTCGACGGACGGGGGCCCGTGGCGAGCGACTCGCGACCGCGATCTCCATGGTCGCTACCATCGGTCCCGTCGCTCCTCAACGGGTGCTTCAAAGGGGTCTCGTGATGATGATTGCATCGCTCGCTTCGGCCGTCGTCGCCTCCGTCCTCACGCTGGGTGATTCCCGCACGACCTGGGAGCCGATCATCGAACCGTCGGGGCACCTCTTCCCGTCGGTGCTGCTCGCGACCAGCCCGATGCTCGGCGAGGCCGGTCGGGACCCGACGGTGCTCGGCGACGGCCGCATGCTCGTCGGGGCGGCGTTGTCGTGCACCAGTGCGGGCGAGCGGGGCACGCTCACCGTCGAGTGCCCTGACTTCATCGAGTCGAGCTCCATCGACTTCTCCATGCCGACGCCGGGGGAGGAGTACTGGGTCTTCCCGGTCCTGCGGCTCAAGGTCGATGCGTTGCAGGCGTTGCATCAGCAGCGGCCGGTCACGCTGCTCTTCAAGCTCAGCCTCAACGGCGAGACGTCGCAGCGGACCGTGCCCGCCACGCTCCGGTCGGTCAACGATTGCCCCTTCGCCGCCGAGATCGAGGGATCGGAGGGCGGTGGCACGACCATGGCTCCGGCCATGTTCGCGGCCTATGTCAACGAGAATCATCCGTACCTCGATCGCCTTCTCAAGGAGGCGCTCGACACCGGCATCGTCGGGCAGTTCGACGGCATGCAGTCGGGCGATCCGCAGAACGTGATCCTTCAGGTCTTCGCCATCTGGAACGTGATGCAGCGCAAGGGACTCAAGTACAGCAACGTCACCACCGTGCCTTCGACCGCCGCCGGCATCATGAGTCAGCATGTCCGGCTCCTCGACGAATCCATCGACAACGCGCAGGCCAACTGCGTCGACGGCAGCGTGCTCCTGGCGTCCGTGCTCCGCAAGATCGACATCGAGCCGATGCTCGTCCTCGTGCCCGGGCACTGCTACCTCGCCTTCTTCGCCGACAAGGAGCAGACCCAGCTGGTCGGCCTCGAGACCACGATGATGGGGGCTCTTGATCTCAGGGCTCGCGGCCGCTCCGACGCGAGCACGTCCGCCGTCGCGGGCGCCTCCGGGAAGGAGCAATCCGACGAGGAGTTCGTCGTCGACCTCCTTGGCGGACTGGTCTCCAAAGTCGCCAAGGCCCGAGGCGTGAAGTTCGACAAGAAGGACGCCGACACCGCGAAGGCGATCCTCGATCTCATCGGCGATGCGCTCGACGACGACAAGAAGGGCGACGGCGACGACAAGCAAGACGAGGGCACGCAGGACAAGGACGGCGACTCGGACACCGCGGGCGAGAACGGGTTCGACGAGCAGACGCTCAAGTCGTTCGAGACGTTCATTGCCGCCGTCCAGCGCGCCACCGGCGAGTTGGAGCGAAACGCCGAGGCTTTCAACGATGCGGACAACGACAAGTTCCACATCGTCCCCGTCGCTGAAGCGCGTGCCATCGGCATCATGCCGATCGGGTATTCGGCCCCGTCCGGAGCGCAGCCTTCGGCCAAGCCCGAGTCCGCGACCGGCGACAACGCAGCCAAGCCCAAGCCCGCGTCGAAGGAGAGCGATGTCAAGCCCAAGCCCGGTCTCAAGAAGAGCCGCTTGGCGCCCGCGAAGTGAGTCGGTGACCCTCTCGCGGCGGCCTGGGCCTGTCCTCGGTCCGACACCCATCGTCGCGCCCGCATCGCCAGTCGAGGAACGCCGCTTCGAGCACGGCCACGCAGGCCATGCGAACGATGCACCGCTTCGAAGCGGCGTGCATGGGAACGTGGCGGTGGGGCGGGGGCGGGTGCTCGCACACCGGTTGGTGTGTCGTCCGGAGCAGAGTCCGCCAAAGCCACTTCAGGGATTTGAACCCTGGACCTATGCTTTACGAAAGCATCGCTCTACCGCTGAGCTAAAGTGGCGTTCACCGGGCACGCAGGTCGCCGAAACGGCCCTCGCACCGGGACTGGAAGTATCGGAGGGTTCGCCCGGTTTGTCCAGTGGTTCGGGTTCGGATTGGGAGGATTGGACCGGCTTCCCCCCCGAAAAGGCCGTTCGTTCCCCATGGGGCGGCCGGGACGGTCAGCCGATCCCGGGCGACTGGGTTCCCTCCAGCAGCACCACCACGTGCACCTCGACCGCCCGGCCCTCGCCCACGGCGTCGACCCGCTCGTGCGTCTTTCCCTTGATGTTGACCGACGCCAAGGGCACCCCCAGCAACTCCGCCAGCCGCAGACGCATGCGATCCTTCTGCGGCGAGAGCTTTGGGCGCTCGAGGATGACCGTCGCGTCGAGGTTCGCCAACTCATAGCCCGCGGCACGTGCTCGACGCATGGCCTCGAGCAGGAAGTCGCTGGAATCGCGAGATTCGTGCCGCGGGTCGTCATCGGGGAACAACTGCCCGATGTCGGGGAGCCCCAACGCGCCCAAGATGGCGTCGGTGGCGGCATGAAGGAGCGCGTCGCCGTCACTGTGGCTGATGGGCCCCATCGAATGGTCGAAGCCCACGCCGCCGAGCACGAGCGGACGGCCTTGGCCCAAGGGGGGGCGTGGTTCGAGGCGATGCAGGTCGTACCCGTGGCCGATTCGCAGCCGAGGGCGGACGGGGGACGCGGGGGCGTGGTGGGCCGACTCTGACATCGAGGGGAAGGGTAGTGCCGATCCCCCGGTCCGAGGGGGCCGCGGCCCGTGCGTGGGGGAGCCGGCCACGTCGGCTGCGGGCCGCTCGAGTCTCGCGACTGCTCCGAACTCCGTCCGCTGGCCGATGACAGACTCCGACGAAGGTCGTCCTACGGTATTTCGACCTCCGCTTCAGGCATGTTTCATTCAGGCATGGTTCAGGAGTATCCGCCGATGCAGTCGACCTTCCGATCCACCGCTCACGTCGCCCGCGTTCTCCTCGTCGCCTCGCTCGGGCTGGCGGCGGCTTCGCTCGGCGGCTGCTCCACGGCCGAGGTTTACACCTACACCAGCGATGCCCACTCCCCCAAGAGCGTGACGATCACCGACACCGCGACGGGCGAGAAGGTGTGGACGTGCGACATCCCCGTGGGCCAGAAGCTCGACATGCGATTCGCCAACCGTCCTCCCGCCACCGAGGAGCGGGGTTCTGACGAACTGGCGTGGAGCCTGAGCGGCGTCGACAGCAAGAGCAAGGGACGCCGCAACATCGTGCAGGTGCCTCCGGTCTCCCGCCGTCGCATCGACATGACCCTGCGTCCGGCTCCCGAACTCAAGTGACGCGACCGATCGGCCGGCACTGAGGCGATCGGTCCGCCCGTCAAGTCGTCACGGCGTCGAGTCGTTCGCCGACGTGACCTGCTGCGCGTCGGGCGAGGGCTTGAGGCTTCGTCGCCGGAAGAAGATGCCATCCTCGGGCGGATGCCCGAAGAGCGAGGGCGCGAGGAATCGACCGCGGTCGCGAGGCCCCTTCGCGGTCTCGACCGGCGCGCCGTGCGTTCTCACCCAGGCGTCGTTGCGCGAGGCCGTGACCATCCAGCACACCTGTGCTCCGGATTCGCCGCCCGCGATGCGGAATCGCCCGCTCGCCCGCTCGGCCACGTGGAGCATCGGCGAGGGCTTTCCGACGGCCGTGAGGTGGAAGCCGGCGTCCTTGTTGATCGACTCGAAGTAGTCGGGCAGCTCGATCCATGCCTCGCCGTCGCCGCCGAGCGTCACGGTGCCGCTGTAGATGTTGAGCGGCACGGGGCCCTCGGCGGCGTAGTGGTGGAGGTACTTGTCTTCGGGGGCGAGCGGGTGGTCGATGACGAACTGCTTGGTGCCGCTGGTGCCCAGTTCTCCCAGACTGAAGACGCCGTAGCCGTTCGAGCTGTCCGAGCTGCCGAAGACGCCGAAGATCTGGCCGCTTTGTCCGATGGCCTGGCCGTAGACGCCCGCCGCGCCGTCCGCCGTGCTGCTGCTCACGCCCCAGACGCCGGTGGTGACGCCGGTGGCCGCCCACGCGCCGCCGTACACGGCGGTGGCTTCGTCCGACGCGCTGTCGACGCGGCCGAGGACGCCGGTGGTGAGGCCGGTGGCGGCGTTCGCGTGGCCGACCACGCCGGTGCCCGCCGAACTGTTGACATAGCCGAAGACGCCC
Organism: Phycisphaerae bacterium; assembly: GCA_037139735.1. Classification (GTDB taxonomy): domain Bacteria; phylum Planctomycetota; class Phycisphaerae; order Phycisphaerales; family UBA1924; genus UBA2402. The sequence continues at coordinate 437 of JBAXFU010000052.1, read as the reverse complement.
CAGGCATCACCCGACGAGGCCGTGGCCCAGCCAATCAGGCCTCGGCCCGCGGGACTGTCGCTCTGGGCGTGCACGCCATAGGTGGTGCCGCTCGTGGCGCCCGCGTATCCGACCAGACCGACGCCCGAACCGCTGTCGGAGCGGCCGAAGAGGCCGAACGACGTGCCGCTGGCGAGCGTCGAGTAGGCGTAGCCCGCGCGGGCCGCCGACGTCTGGATGTGCAGCGGGTACTGGGGCGATGTGGTGCCGATGCCCAGGTTGCCGGTGTTGTAATACGCGTTGGCGCCCGAGAGCGTGAAGGGAGACGACCCAGCCGGGCCAGCCGGTCCTGAGGGGCCGGTGGCGCCCCGAAGCCCCGCCGTGCCTGCGGGCCCGGTGGCTCCGATGGCTCCTGCTGGCCCTTGGGTTCCTGCGGGTCCTTGGGTTCCGGCCGGTCC
>JBAXFU010000051.1:0-23104 GCA_037139735.1 Phycisphaerae bacterium | reverse complement strand
TGCGCACCCCGGCTCAACCAAGGGACGCCCGAAGCGGGCTGGCCGTGCGCGGATCGGGGCCATTGCCCAATCGCGAAGCGATTCCCGAACGTAGCCGGGGGTGGCGGCGTTTCGCCGCCACCCCCGGATGCGACGACACGACGCGCATCAACTCCGGAGGGGTTGCCGATCACGAGCGCCGGTGCGCGTCGGGGGCGCGGTCAAACAATCGCATCAGCACGCGACCTCTCACGCGTACGAGCGCCGCCGGGGGCTTGCCCGCAAAGCCGGGCTGCGCACCCCGGCTCAACCAAGGGACGCCCGAAGCGGGCTGGCCGTGCGCGGATCAGCGCCGAACCGCCAAATCCCCCCTTTCCCAGCCCCTGCATACGCTCCCCCTGCATGTCGACCACGCTGCCCGAGGCGCACGCCTCCCACGAGCTCGAGTTCGCTCGTCAGGTCCTGCGCGACGAGGCGCGGGCCGTGGCGGCCATGGCCGATCACCTCGGCCAGCCCTTCTCCAACGCCGTCGATCTTGTCGTCGGCTGCGCTCAGGCCGGCGGCACCATCCTCGTCTCGGGCCTGGGCAAGTCCGGCCTCGTCGGCGCCAAGATCGCCGCCACCTTCTCCTCCCTGGGCCTTGCCTCCCACGCCGTGCACCCCTCCGAGGCCTTCCACGGCGATCTGGGCCGCTTCCGATCCACCGACACCGTCATCTGCATCTCCTTCTCCGGCGAGACCGACGAAGTCGTCAACCTCGCCTCCGTCCTCCGCCAGGACGGCCTACCCATCATCGCCATCACCGGCGGCGGCCACCCCGCCCCCAGCAGCCTCGAACGCCTCGCCTCCGTCTCCCTCCGTCTGGGCATCGCCGCGGAAGCCGGCGGCGGCTCCTTCCATGCCCCCAGCAGTTCCACCACCGCCACCATGGCCCTGGGCGACGCCATCGGCCTCGCCGCCGCACGGCGGATGAACTTCACCCACGAAGACTTCAAGCGTCGCCACCCCGGCGGCTCCTTGGGCGAACTCCTCCGCCCCGTCACCGACGTCCTCCGCACCTTCACCGGCCGCAACCTCCCGCTGGTGCCCGACGACATGAGCGTCAGCGACGCCCTGACGATGGCCGCCCGCTCGGGCCGCCGCCCCGGGGCCCTGCCGCTGATCGACCGTGCCACGGGCCGCATGACGGGCATCTTCACCGACGGCGACCTCCGCCGCCTGATCCTCCGCGACCCCGCCGAACTCTCGCGGCCCATCAGCGACGTGATGACCCGGACGCCCCGCACCCTCAGCGACCGCGCCATCGTGGATGACGCCGTCAAGATGTTCCGCGAGTTCCGGCAAGACGAGATTCCCGTCGTCGACGACCAAGGCCGCCCCGTGGGCATCCTCGACGTCCAGGACCTGATGGCGATGCGACTGGTGAAGGACTGACCCCCCTCGGAACCGACCGCCCATGGGCACCAGACTCCGAATCATCCCCTCGCGGCTCCTGGCGTCCCACCGCCAGGGCGCTGCACGCTGGGGCCTCGTGCTGGCGGCATGCGCCGGCGGACTGGCGATCGTCGTCATCGCCGTCTCCTACCGGGCCGCTCCCTCGCAGAACCCCGCGAACGCGCCTTCGCCCGTCTCGCCGACGCCGCAGGTGATGGACGTGCCCTCGGGTCGCGGTGGCAAGGCGCTCAAGAACCTCGGTCAGGGCGAAGACCTCTTCGTGCAGATGGCCGACCGCACCGATCCGACCCGCGTGGCGGGCCAACTCACCGCCGCGAAGTCGACGCCGCTCGAGGGCAAGCGATACCGCATGGAAAAGCCCCGGGTGTGGAGCTTCATGCGCGACGGGCGGACCGTCTACGTCGAGGCCGACTCCGGACAGGCTCTCATTCCCGACCTCACCGGCAGCCGCCCGGAAGACGGCGCGATCAAGGGTCACGTGGTCGCCAAGCTCTTCCCGGCCACGGCCGACGGATCGCTGCCCGACCCGGAAACGACGCCCGCGCTGCTCACGCTCCGCAGCGACGAGCTCAAGTTCGACCTGCGGTCGGGCGAGTTCCGCTTTCCGGGCGCCGTGTCGCTCAACGGCGTGCAGTTCGACTTTGAAGGCCGCGACGTGCTGATCCTCGTGAACGAGGTGGCCCAGCAGTTGGAACTCGTGCGCATCGAACGCACCACGCGGTGCGTCTTCCGGCCGCAGGAGGGCGAGGAGACGCCGCCGAAGGAGCAGGCCGCCGCGACGCCCGCGAAGACGACGCCCGCCCCGACGGACTCGCCCGAGCGAGGGCCGACGACGGCCGTCGCCAAGACGCCGAAGGAGACCTTCTACGAGTTGACCCTCGAGGGCAACCCGCGGGTGGCGCAGGGCGCGCGCGAACTGACGGGCGAACGCATCACGGGGTTCGTCCGCCTCGTGGACAACGGGCTCCGCGCGAACGCCATCGCGGGCTCGTCGCTCAGGGCGCAGGCCGATCCCGCGTCGGTCCTGCTGGGCGGGAAGGTGAAGATCCGCACGGCGGCCTTCCGACCCAAGCCCGCCCAGCCCCCGGCCCGCGGTCCCGCCGAGAGCAACCAGGCCCCCATCGAGTTCTCGTGGGGCGGCGTGATGGAGTTCAAGGCCGCCAAGCAGGTCCCGGCCCAACTGGTCGACAACGACGTCTTCCTCAAGGTGACCTCCTCCACCGACGGCGGCGTCGCGATCCGCGACGAGGAGCAGCACGTCACGGTCCGCGGCCGCATGGTGCAGTACTTCGCCACCACGCAGGCGGGCTCGATCGAGGGAAGCGAGGCCTCGCCCGCCACCCTCGAGAAGCTCGGCTCGGGTCGTGCCGCCGCACGCCGCTTCGACGCCACCCCCGCCACCGGCCGCGTCACGGCCCAGGGCATGGGGTTCATCGAGGGATCCATGTCGTCGGGCGTGGGCAAGAAGCGCAAGGCCGAGCGGCTCACGTGGTCGACCAGCGCCGAGTTCCTCTTCGGCGTCGAGCAGGGACGCATGTCGTCGCGACTCGAGCGGCTGCACCTCGAGGGCGACGTGAAGGCCGCCGCCGCGGACGAAGGGGGCGGCCTCTCGGCCCAGACCCTCGTCGCCCAGTTCACCCGCATCGACCGTGCCGCGTCGTTCCTCTCGCGCGTCGTCGCCACCGGCGGCTCCAAGGGCTGGGATTCCCACGGCGGCTCGCTCGAGGCCGAGGAGCTCGACATCACCCTGGCCCGCAGCGGCCAGACCTCGCAATCGCAGCCCACGTCGATGAAGGCCTCGGGCAACGTCCGCGCCTCGCAACGAGACTCGGTGCTCACCGCCTCGAGCGTCGAAGCCTCGCTCGATCAACTCCCGAAGGAGGATGGCCGCTTCGCCACCGTGGTCGTCGAGGCCACCGCCACCGGCGACGTGAAGTTCCGCCGCGACGACGGCGTGAACGCCTTCACCCATCTGCTCACCACCCGCCCCGACCGCCGCCAGGTCACGCTCTCGGGCCCCGAATCCCGCGTCGGTCGCGGGGACTCGGCCATCCAGGGCAACACCATCACCATGGACGGCGACAAGGGCACCCTCGCCGTCGAGGGCGCGGGCGAGTTCACGCACAAGGATCCAGGCCGCGAGGCGGCAGGCGACACCCCCGGCGTTCCCGCCACGCAAGCCAAGATCTCCTGGGCCCGGGGCATGACCTTCGACGACGCCACGGGCATCGTGACGTGCGAAGGCGCAGCCACCGCCGACCTGCGTCGCGGCATCCTCGATCGCGATTCGCTCAAGGCCCGCAAGGTCGTCGTCGCCATCGGGCCCGCACCCGCGAAGAACCCCGGCCAACCCGCGACCACGACGACCAACAACAACACCGGCGCCGACCCGCTGAAGGTCGTGATGCCCGAAGGGGGCGACCGGCCGCTGCTGTGGGCCGTGGCCGAAGGGGAGGCCGCCGATCCCGCGAGCATCGAACTGCGACGCTTCGATGCCTCCAACCCCTCGACGGTCGCGCGGCTCATGTACCTCGAGGGCGCGTCGATCCGCGCCGACAACCAGGCCGGGCGGCTCGAGGTCGCCTCGGGCGGCAAGCTGCTGACGATGGATCGCGAAAGGGCCGCCACCGCGCCCAAGGGCGGCATGGCCACTCGCCTCAGCGGCGACACCAAGGGCACGGCCCTCTTCGGCTGGTCGGGCTCGATGACCTTCGATCGCTCGCAAGGCAGGGCCATCCTCCGCGACGGCGTGACGGTGACGCACAAGGCGCTCGCCGACGGCGCGGTGACCCAACTGCGCTGCTCGCACCTCACCGCCGACCTCGACGTGCCGGGCCCCGAGTCCAAGACCGCCTCCGCGGCCTTCCGCGCCGCGCAGGCGCAGGGGAGCGTGTGGCTCTCGGCCCGCGATTCGGAAATGGTCGCCGACGCGCTGACCTTCGACGCCCTCACCTCCACCGTGCACGCCGTGTCGTCCGCGGATCAGCCCGCCGTCACGCTCACCGGCCGCGACGGCGCATCGCCCGTCACCGCTCGCGAGATTCGTTGGAACCTCCGCGACAACCAAGTGACGCTGACGGGGGCCCGGCCCATCGTCGCCCCACGATGAAGACGCCACTGAAGACACCACTGAAGACACCACTGAAGGCACCAGCAAAGACCCCACGTTGAGCGTTCACGTCCACATCCCCACCCAGTTCGTCTCGAGGTACAGCCTTCTTGGAGCCTTCGCGGAAGAGTTGGCCCGCGCCTTCGTCGCGGCCGGCGCGGTCGTCAACGCGGCGCGTCATCCGCCGGGCCAGCGGGGCCTCTTCATCCTCCTCAACACGCCCGAGCGCACCGAGAACATCCGCTCGTGGATCGCCTCGACCGTCGGCGACACGCTCAACGCCGCGATCCTGCACCTGCACGTCGATCATCCGCTCGCGCTCCATGCGCCGCACATCGACGAGTTCGTGCGCTGGCCCACCTACCGGCTGCTGATGCCGTGCCGCGACGATGCGCACCTGCTCGGGCTCCGCTGGCCTCGCCTTCGCCACCTGCACTGCATGCACGGGGTGGCGCTCGACGCCCTCTGCCCGCTCGAGCCGCTCGAGGCCGAGCACCGATCGCCCGCGGGCGAAGGGGCCCGCCCCGTCGCCGTCGCCCTCGCGGGCTCCATCCACTCGCCCGCCGAACTCGACGAGATGCGCTCGCGTCTGCCCGAACCCGTCCGCGAGGGGGCCGACCACGTCGCCGACCTGCTCGCCTCGAGCCCCTCCATGTCCTTCACGCAGGCCTTCGACCTGGGGATGCCGAGCAACCTCCAGAGTTCCGACCATTGGCGATTGATGGAATCGGTCTGGAAGTACGCCACCGCCAAGGCCAACACCCGCCGCCGCACGGCGATCGTCACGGCCATGCAGGGCCTGCCCGCCCTCGTCGCCGGACCCGCCGCGTGGGAGCCACACTGCACCGGCACCATCCGCTACGCGGGCGAGATCGCCTACGCGAAGATGGCCGCCTGGCTCCGCGCCGCCCGCGTCTGCGTCGCCTGGGGCCCCACCCAGTTCGCCCACACCTTCAGCGAACGCCTGCTCCTGGGCATGGCCGCCGGATGCGCCTGCGTCAGCGACGATCGCCTCCTGGCCCGCCGCGAGTTCGACGCGCCCGGCGGCAAGCCCGCCTGCCTCTTCGCCGACGCCTCGAGGCCCGACACGATCAGGGCCGCCGTCGAGCGGCTTCTCGCCTCCCCGGACGAGGCGGTGACGCTGGCACGGCGGGGCCGCAAACGCGTGGAAGCGAGCCACCTCTGGCTCCACCGCATCGACACCTTCGCCGCCGCGGCCTCCGACGCGTGGTCCCCCGCGTCGCAAGGCTGAACCCCGCGATCGAACCGCTCGATCTACACTCCGTTCCGTGCCCAAGCGTCCGACCCAGCCCCCTTCGCCACCCGCGCACCGCCCCCCCGAGCACGGGGCCCGCATGTCCACGACCGTCAAGGGACTGCCCGTCTCCGGCGGCATCGTCGTCGGCCGCGTGCTGGTCATCGACGACTCGATGCGCCGCGTCGTCCGCCGGGCCATCGCCGCCGACGAGGTGAAGCGCGAACTCTCCCGCCTCGATGCCGCCCTCAAGGCCTCCATCGCCAAGATCCAATCCCTGCATGAGCAGGCCGAGAAGGACATGGGCAAGGAGGCGGCGAAGATCTTCACCTTCCACATCGGCATGCTCAAGGACCCCGCGCTGCTCACGCAGATCCGCGGGATGATCGAACGCGAACGCGTGACGACCGAGTACGCCGCCATGCAGGTCCTCGACCGCCTGGCGTCCCAGTTCCGCCAGCACAAGGACCCCGTCTTCGCCACCAAGGTCAACGACATCGACGACCTGACCGACCGGCTCCTCTCCGAGCTCTCCGGCGGCGAGACGGCCGGCAGCCGCGCCGCCGGCGCCGATGCCGACACCATCATCGTCGCCCGCGACCTCACGCCCTCGCAGACCGCCGGCTTCGATCGCAGCCGCATCCTGGGCTTCGCCACCGACCTGGGCGGCATGACCAGCCACACCGCCATCATCGCCAAGGCGCTCGAGATCCCCGCCGTCGTCGGCTGCCAGACCCTCCTGGCCACCGTGCAGGACGGCGACCTGGTCGTCCTCGACGGCGACCGAGGCGTGCTCACGCTCCACCCCGACGCCTCGATGCTCGAGCAGGTCTCTCGCGACATCGAGCAGCGCCGCACCCAGCAGGCCGCCCTCGTCGAGATGCGCGACCTGCCCAGCGTCACCGCCGACGGCGTGGCCGTGCACCTCATGGGCAACATCGAGCTGCCCGAGGAAGTCAGCCGCGTGATCGCCGCGGGCGGCGAGGGCATCGGCCTCTACCGCACCGAGTACCTCTACCTCACCGGCAGCGACGAGCCCAACGAGGGCGTTCATTACCGCGCGTACAAGCGGTGCGTGCAGCTCGCCGCGGGCAAGGAACTGGTCATCCGCACGATGGACCTGGGCGCGGACAAGTACACGCAGGCGCAGGAGGCGATCCCCGAGCGCAACCCGTTCCTGGGCTGCCGCAGCATCCGCTACTGCCTCAAGAACAAGGGGATGTTCAAGAAGCAGCTCCGCGCCATCCTGCGGGCCAGCGCGGAAGGGCCCATCAAGCTCATGTTCCCGCTGATCTCCTCGATCGCGGAACTCCGCCAGGCCAAGTTCCTCGTCAACGACGTCATGGAGGAACTCGAGGAGGAGGGCCTCCCCTTCGACCGCTCCATTCGCATGGGCATGATGGTCGAGGTGCCCTCGGCCGCCATCCAAGCCGAGACCTTCGCGAGAGAGTGCGACTTCTTCTCGATCGGCACCAACGACCTCGTGCAGTACACGCTGGCGGTCGACCGCATCAACGAGCGAGTCGCCAACCTCTACAACCCCATGCACCCCGCGGTCATCCGCCTCATCCGCGACGTCGCCCGCGCGGCCCGTCGCCACCGCATCCCCGTCTCCAACTGCGGCGAGGCCTCGGGTGATCTCGAGTTCGCGATGCTCCTCGTGGGGCTCGACGTCACGACGCTCTCGGTCTCCGCGTCGTCCATCCCCAAGCTCAAGCGGTTCATCCGCGCAGTCACCAAGGAACAGTGCGACCGCGTCGCCCGCGAGACGCTCAAGCTCGACTCCGACATCCAGGTCGCCGCCTTCCTCCGCGACCGCGCCCGCCGCATCGCGCCAGGCTGCTTCGACGACGTCGAACAGGAGTGATCGCCGCCCGATCGCGATCACGCGAGCCATGGGCATGGGCATGAGCATGGGCCGCAACGCCCTTCCGCGCCCGCCGCCGCACCCATCAATCCCTTCGCGACCAACGAACACCCACACCAAGGGCCCGCAGGGCCCACGAATGTCGCCACGGGTGAACCGAACCCGCCACGCGGGCGAGGTGAACCCGTGGAAGCAAGCGCTCATTCGCGCACGGCCCCGAAGGGGCCGACGACCACCTCTCAACCCTCACGCTTTGCGTCAAAGCCGCTCGAAGCCCGGCAACTCGCCCACCAGCGGCAGGCAGTACTCCACGAAGCGGCGGCTCACGTTGTTGTGGCCGTGCAGGAACTCCGGGGGCATGTGACGCGTCTTGGCCGCGATGGCCGACAGCTCCACCCGCGCGTAATCGCTCGCGTAGGCCTCGCCTGCGTCGCCCAGCCACGCCACGCTGCCCGAGCCGGTGCGACGGATCGCCACCGACCCGGCCTGGTGCCCCTGCAACGCCAACTGTGCCGCGAAACGACCCGAACGACGCGCCTCGATGCGATCAATCACGCTCGAATCGGGCCAGCACCGCTGCACGTAGCCGAAGGTGTCGGCCCGCACGCGTGGCGGCTTGCCCCCCGCCGGCGTCAACTTCTCCTTGAGGAAGTCGCCCAGTTGATCACCAAGCGCCCCCGACCCCGACAACTGCACGTTGCCGTGCGCATCCACCTGCGCGTTCTTGATGAGCGTCGCGCCGATGGGCTTGCCCTGCGCGTCGGAGATGCCCTCGCTGACCACGATGTGGCAGCGGCCCTTCACGCGGTAGATCGCGTCCACGTCGGCCACGAAGCGGTCCATGTCGAAGGGCACCTCGGGGCAGTAGATGAGCTGAGGCCCGTCGGTGCTGGCGGTGGGCGATTCGTCGAAGGCCCGGTCGCGACGCCGCGCCAGCGCGCTCGCCGCCGTCAGGAACCCCGCATGCCGCCCCATCACCACGTTGATCTTGATCCCCGGCAGCGAGATGTTGTCCATGAAGTCGGCCATGCAGGCCATCGCCACGAACCGCGCCGCGCTCGGGAACCCCGGCGTGTGGTCGTTCTCCTTCAGGTCGTTGTCCACCGTCTTGGGCACGTGGAAGCACCGAAGGTCGTAGCCGGTCGCCTGCGCCATCTCGCTCACGATGCGGCACGTGTCGGAGCTGTCGTTGCCGCCGACATAGAAGTAGTAGCGAATGTCGTTGCGGCGGCATCCCTCCAGAATCCGCTCGCAGTACGCCGCGTCCGGCTTGTCGCGCGTGCTCCCCAGCCCCGCCGAGGGCGTCAACGCCAACGCGTCGAGCCGGTCCTGGTGCATGTCCGTCAGGTCGACAAAGTCGTCCTTCACCAGCCCCCGCACGCCGTGACGCATCCCCAGCACCTTCGTCACGTGCCCCGAGGCGCACAGCCCCATCCGAAGGCCCTCGACCACGCCCACCAGCGACTGGTTGATCACCGCCGTCGGTCCGCCCGACTGCCCGATCGCCGCCTTGCCACGCGCCAAATCGACCTGACCCATGCCCAAATCCGCCTTTCTTGGCCCGCACCTCGTCGGCCGCGGGCCCGAAAGGTACTCCACGAACAGCCGCCGCAGGGCCGTCCATGCGGGCTGTAACGGTTTCAAGGGTCAAAAACCGATCCGCGGGCGGCATCGAATCCCTCGTGATCTTCGAAGGAGTCTTCATGAACCGTCCCGCTGCCCTGATCGTGCTGGCCACCCTGACCGCCATCTCCGCCTGCTCCACCCCCAGGCAGGACGCCAACCCCGGCACCGTCGGCGGCCACTCCTCTGGTCTGGAGGAGGCCGTGCGGGCCACCCGAGCGACGGCGGCCATGCCCGACCGCTGGACGACCTGGCGGGTGGGTGGCGACCTGTTCGCGGTTCCCGAGCAGCGAGAAGGTTCGTTCTACTGGAACAAGTGCTCCATCACGACGCCGCTGCCGCAGGGCTATCCGGCCCCGACGCCTCCTGGCTCGATCGAACTGAAGCAGTACCCGACGGTCCGCCGAGCCGAGATGCGGATGGAGGCCGACAAGGGCGTGAACTCGCAGCAGGGCCGCAATCTGGCCTTCTGGCCCCTCTTCAACCACATCAGCAAGAACGACATCGAGATGACCTCGCCGGTCGAGATGGACTATCCGCGGGTGAAGATCGACTCTGACCCCAAGACGGCGACGACCGAAGCGTCGAACGAGTGGACGATGTCGTTCCTCTACCGCACGACCGACCTGGGCCCCACCGGCACCGACGGCAAGGTGCAGATCGCCGATGCCGCCCCGCTGACGGTGCTGTCGATCGGCATGATGGGCCCGTACATGGCCTCTCGCGACTTCGCGAACCTCAAGGTGCTGCGCGACTGGCTGGAGGCCAACCCCGCGTGGCGGGCCGCCGGCCCCGCCCGCTCGCTCTACTACAACGGCCCCGACGTGGTGCCCGCCCGCCAGTGGAGCGAGTTCCAGATCCCCGTTGAACGGGTGAAGTGAGTCGCGACCCACTCGGCCCTGGCGTCTTGCCTGAACGGTCAGTCTCCTCGGCGGTCGTCGGCCCGCGGAATATGATGCTGGCGTGACGGAGGATCGTCCTGCCCAACCCGCTGCTGCACCAACGGCGGACCCGGCTGGCACGCCCGATCTCGCGCCCGACCTCCACCTCCCCGACCTCTTCCGCGAACTGCGTCACGTCGCGACCCGCTTCCTGTCGCGGGAACGGCCCGGCTCGCTCCAGCCCACCGCCCTGGTGAACGAGGCCTTCCTTCGGATGCTCGGCGCAGGCGTCGATGACGCCCTCCCCCGCAGCGAGTTCTTCACCCGCGCCTGCCGCTGCATGAGCCATGTGCTCATCGACCACGCCCGTCGCAAGCGCAGTCTCAAGCGGACGCCGCCCGGCAATGTCGCCGCCGAGGAGGCCGCCGCCACCGGCGCGGGCATCGACGCCCTCGAGATCGAGGAACTCGTCGTCAAGCTCGAGGGCATCGCGCCCCGTGCCGCCGAGGTCGTTCGGCTTCGGTTCTACCTCGGCCTGACCATCGCCGAGGCGGCGGTGGCCATGGACACCAGCCCCTCCACCGTCGAACACGACTGGCGATTCGCCCGCGCCTGCCTGGCCTGCTGGCTTGCGGACGACCCCGGCAAGGCGGCAAAGATCGGTCCGGCCTGAAAATCGCCAAGGAGCCCGGTCCCATTTGGCGCATGTGATGGGTACGCCCTCCTCCATGGACGCCGATCCGACCAACCCAGGACTCGATACCTGGCGCCGAGCCGAGTCGCTCTTCGCCCAGGCCAAGGCCCTCCCGGCCGGCGATCGCGCCGCCCTGCTCGCCAACCTGCATGCCGACGACGAGCCGCTCGCCACGCTCCTCGAATCGCTCCTCGCCGCCGACGCCCGCCACGACCCGCTCCTCGACGACCCCGCCGCCGCCCTGGGACTCAAGCCCCGCGGCACGCTCCCCGCCACCACTTTCGGGAACTACGAACTCCTCGGCGTCCTGGGTGAAGGACGCTCGGGCATCGTCTACCGCGCCCGACAACGCTCGCTGGGCCGCGAGGTCGCCCTCAAGGCCCTCGCCGCCACCTTGGGCTCGGGTCAGGCCTCGCGCCGTTTCGCCACCGAAGCCCTCGCCCTTCGAACACTGCGGCATGCCAACATCGTCCCCATCCTCGACGCCGGCATCGTCACCGAAGCCGCCGGCGTCTCTCGCCCCTACCTCACGATGGAACTCGTCGATGGCCAGCCCATCACCGAGCACTGCCGCCTGCACGATCATCCGCTCGACCTGCGGGTGCGACTCGTGCTGCAACTCTGCGCCGCCGCGGCATGCGCCCACCGCCACGGCGTGCTCCACCGCGACCTCTCCCCTTCCAACATCCTCGTCGAGACCGACGAAGCCGGCGACCATCACGTCCGCGTCATCGACTTCGGCCTCGCGAGATTCCTCCACAACGACGAACGAGGCACCCTCGAAGGCCACCCCATGGGCACCCCGGGCTTCATGAGCCCCGAACAGGCCCGCGGCAACACCGACGCCATCGACACCCGCACCGACATCTTCTCCATCGGCTCGGTCCTCGACGCCCTCGTCAAGCAAAAAGACGTCGCCGGCGAGCCGCTTCCCGTCACGCCCGACCTCGCGCTCATCATCAGCACCGCGATGCGAGAGGATCCCGAGGAACGCTACCAGACCGTCGACGCACTGGCCGCCGACCTCCGCCGCTTCCTCGAGCATCGCCCCATCGCGGCACGCCCTCCCAGCATCGGCTACACCCTCTCGAAGTTCGTCAGGCGACACCCCCGACGCGCCGGCGCGTTCGTCTTCACCGTCGCCGCCCTCGCCGTCGCCACCGTCGCCGTCGGCGTCTCGTGGAACCGCACGGCCGATGCCGAACGGGACGCGGCCGACGCCGGACAACTCCTCCTCCGCGAGGTCGCCACGCTGGTCCACAACCGCATCGGCGGCTTCTCCGAGGAACGCCGCATGCTCGAGTCGCTCCTCCCGCGACTCGAGCCCTTCGCCGCACGCTACCGCGACGACCCGGACATCCAGAACGACCTGGCCCTGCTCCTGGGGCGGCTCGGCGATTCGTACTCGCAGCAGTTCGATCACGCGTCGGCCCTGCAGTACTGGGAACGAGCCCTTGAATGTCGACGAGCCGTCGCGGCCCTCCCCGACGCCGGTCCCGACGCCGCGGCCAACCTCTCGATCGCCGTCGTGCGCGTGGGCGACGAATCCGGTCAACTCGGCGACCCCTCGAGACGGTTTCACCAATACCTCGAGGCGATGCAGATCGACGAAGCGTCGGTCGCCCGCTGGCCCGACCACGCCGGCCTGGCCAGCAACCTCGCCTCGAGCCACGAGCGTCTGGGCGACATTCATCGTCGCGAAGGACGACTGGAGGAGGCGCTGCGTTCCTCGGATCGCCAACTCGACGCCGCCCGACGCGTCGGCGAACTCGAGGGAGACACCCGCCGCGCCACGTGGGACCTCGCCTGCGCCCACGGCACCCGGGGCATCGTGCTCAGCGACATGCTGCGTCACGACCTTGCCGCCGCCGAGCGAGACGAAGCCGTTCGCTGCTACCTCCGCCTGGCCGAACGATTCCCCGGCGACCGCGACGTCACCATTCGCCTGGCCAGCGCGCTGGGCAGCACCCTGAACCTGCTCGACTTCGGGACGCAGCCCGGGGCCTCCGCCAGGCTCGACGTCGCCCGAAGCGCCATCGACGCGATCATCAAGAACGACCCCGGCTACCGCCAGCTCCTCGACGTCCGCGTCACCGTCACCTGTGCGCAGGCGCACCTCCGGCTGGTCGCCGATCAAGCCGTCCACGCCGTCCACGCCGTCCACGCCGATCACGCCGTCCACGCCGATCACGCCGTTCACGACTTCCCGGAAATCGACGAGATCCTCGGCGAACTCGAGGCGATGGTCGCGCGGGAACGCAAGGTCGACGATGCCGGCACCGCCCTCGAGATGCTCACGGCGGGCAAGGCTTCGCTGCTCATGGCGACCGGGCGACGCGACGAGGCGGTCGAAACGCTCCGCCAGAGCGTGGCCCTCGCTCGACGGTGGGACCCGTCGACCGGTGACGATGGCTCCGATTGGCGATTCGCGCTCGAACTGAGCCTCGCGGGGCATGAACTCCCCGCCTGCGGCGACCCGGTCCTCGAGCGCCTGATCGCGATGGATGTCGCGAAGCCTCGCCGCCTCGACCGCCGCCTCGACCTGCTCGACCTCCTCCGCACCTGCGGCTGCGTCGATCAGGCCGAACGACTCGCCGCCACGCTCCGACAGGCCATCCCCGTCGAGTGGACCGAGGCGAGGCGACGGATCGACGGCCCGATCAAGCCCGCGAACCCGCGCGAAGACTCGTCTCGCCCCGCGCCGACGACCCAGGCCCGCTGATCGGGCGATGGGCCATGCTGGACGACGCACGATCTCCCCTCGCGAACGCGGCGGCGCATGACCGTCAACTCGCATTTCCTTCCTACAGTCGACGTGCGGTGACTACCACCCTCTTCTCCGCCAGCATGCAACTCCGGGCCGCGATCCTCGCGGGCGCACTCCTGCTGGGCGCGTTCATCGGCTCGACCCTCCTCCACCAACCCTGGGGCGACACGCTCGCGTGGATCAGCCTCGCCATCGGCATGCTCTACGGCGGCAAGGCCGCGCTGGACGCCCTTCGGGCCCGGACCTTCGACATCGACGTGCTGATGGTCGTCGGCGCGGGCCTCGCCGCGTACATCGGCCATGCCGAGGAGGGAGCCCTGCTCCTCTTCCTCTTCGTGCTCTCGGGCGCCCTCGAGGAACTCGCCCACGCACGAACCCAGCGCGAAATCACGGCCCTCTCCAAACTCCTCCCCTCCGACGCCCTCGTGCAACGCGGCGGCGAATGGGTCCACGCCGACGCGACGTCGCTGGTCGTCGGCGACCGCGTCAAGATCCGCGCCGGCGAACGCGTCCCCGCGGACGCCCGCGTCGTCCTCGGCGAAACCTCCTTCGACCAGTCGGCCATCACCGGCGAATCCATGCCCCGCCACGTCGTCCCCGGCGATGAACTCTTCGCCGGCACCATCAACGCCGACGATGTCGTCGAGGCCGTCGTGCTTCGCCCGACACGCGAGTCGAGCGTCCAGAAGATCCTCGACATGGTCATCCACGCCCGCGAGGGGCGTCAGGAAGTCCAGCGAACCATCGATCGCCTCAGCCAGCCCTACTCCCTGGGCGTCATGGCGCTGAGCATCCTCGTCTTCCTCGTCTGGTGGCTCCTCCTGGGCGTTCCCGCCGTCGGCACCGAGACCGAGCCCGGCGCGCTCTACACCGCCATCACCCTCCTCATCGTCGGCTCCCCCTGCGCCCTCATCATCTCCACCCCCACCGCCACCCTCTCGGGCATCGCCCGGGCCGCACGCGGCGGCGTGCTCTTCAAGAGCGGCGACTGCCTCGAACGCCTCGCCCGCACCGGCGCGATGTGCCTCGACAAGACCGGCACGCTCACGTTCGGTCGACCCATGCTCGAACAGGTCGTCCCCGTCGATCACGCCACCCATGGCAACCACGCCGACGACCTTCTCGCCGTCGCCGCCGCCCTCGAGGCCGATTCCACCCACCCCATCGCCGTCGCCATCCGCGAAGGCGCGCTCGCCCGGAACACCGCTCCCGCCCATGTCAGCGACATCGGCCACACCGTCGCCAAGGGCCTCGAAGGCACATGGAACGGTCACGCCGTGCGACTCGGCAGCTTCCGCTTCGTCGAACCGCTCATCCCCGCCGCCCGCCGCGAGGCCGCCAAGACGCAGCTGGGCGACCTGCACGCCATCGGCAAGATCGCCGTGATGGTCGTCGCCATGCCGCACGATCGGCCCGACGGCGCCCGCTGCGCCATCATCGTCATGGCCGACGCCCTTCGCCCCGGCACCGATCAGCTCGTCGACGACCTCCACGCCATCGGCGTCAAGCCCGTCGTCATGCTCACCGGCGACAACGGTCGCACCGCCGCACGCGTCGCCGCCGATGTCGGCCTCGACGCCTTCCACGGCGACCTTCTCCCCGCCGACAAGCTCGCCCTCGCCGACACGATCAAGAAGTCCATCGCCGATCGTCCAACCGACGCCCGCGGCGTCGCGGTCGTCGGCGACGGCGTCAACGACGCGCCCGCCCTCGCCGCCGCCGACGTCTCCCTCGCCATCGGCACCATCGGCACCGCCGCCGCCATGGAGAACGCCGACGTCGTCCTCCTCACCGAGTCCATCTCGCCCATCCCCTGGGCCATCAGGCTCGCTCGCGCGACCCGCTCCACCATCCGCGTCAACATCGCCATCGCGCTCTCCGCCATCGTCGCCATGGCTGTTCTCACGCTCGTCGGATCACGCAGCGGCATGCACGTGCCCCTCTCGCTCGGCGTCCTCGCGCACGAGGGCGGCACGCTCGTCGTCGTCGCCAACTCGCTGCTGCTGCTTCGATATAAGCCACCTCGACGTCGTCATTGAAACACGCTCGGTCACGTGTTTTCTGCTGGAAATTTCCCAGTTTATCGACGTACCCGAGGTACCCTGTGCGTATATTCGACCTTATCATTCCCTAATGCGATGCGTGGTGTTTGATTCGGAGGTTGGCATCTTCTTTTGTTGCCGGAACCCGACGCGATGCTCTCACAAACCACCGAATACGCCCTTCGGGCCATGTCCATCCTGGCAACCCACCCGGACCAGCTGGTGTCCACGGTCGCCATTGCCGAGCGAGCCCACATCCCCGCCAACTATCTCGCCAAGGTTCTCCAGCAGCTCACCAGCCAGGGGTTGCTGAAGGGTCGTCGCGGCGTCGGCGGCGGCTACAAGCTCGCCAAGGAGGCCGCCTCCATCACCCTGCTCGATGTCATCCGAGCCATCGGTGACTTCAAGGCCCTCGAGCACTGCCCGCTCCCCTCCCCCAGCCGCGATCAACTCTGCTCGCTCCACAAGGCCATCGACGCCGCCACCCGCCAGGCCATCCGCGTCTTCGAGGGAACGTCCCTCCAGTCGCTGGTCGACGACACCTCCTGCAAGGTGCGACCTCTCTGCGGCAAGCCCGCCTGACCTTTCGCCCTCCGCGTCAGGACACCCCGACAGTCGCATCACGACGCGCGCGGCCTCAACGACGGCCAGCACGACGGCCAGCACGACGGCCAGCGATGGGCACGCGGTCGGCCACTCACGCCGATCACGGCCCATGTGGTCACTCGTGCCCGTCAGTCGCTCGCGACCCACGCGAATCCTTGCATCTCCACACCGGCCCTTCGTCGACCATCCGATGGATTCGCGCGTGCGCGTCACCATGAAAACGGAGCCGATGTCGACAATCGGACAACTTCCGCCACAGATGCTCGCGGGCGAATCGGCGGGCTATTACAGATAACAATGTCTTACTTTCGAACGCGTCGACGCGACGCCTTCTTCTTGGACGGTGCGGCCTTCTTCGCCCGGGTCGACTTCGCCTTCTTCGTCCTCGGATCCGCCGGCAGCGTCATCATCTGCCCGTACCTCGCCAGCAAGGCCGCGGGCATGCCGATCGGCGTCGCCAACACCCAACCCGTGTACGCGGCTGACGCCGCCTCGCTCACGTACCCCACCTTCGATCCCGTCAGCGAGATCGTGACGTTCGCTCGCACGCACGCGCCCAACGGAAGCCCCAGGTCCGCATCGAGCCCCGAAGGCACATCGATGGCGAAAAGGAACGCCCCGCGATCGCGAGCCGCGTTCAAGCGCTCGATGGCCTCCAGCGGTTCACCCTCCGGGGCTCGCGACAATCCCGTGCCGAAGACGCCATCCACCAGCAGGTCCGCCTGCTCGAACAACGCGGTCACGTGGCGATCGTGCATCGCGTGCACCGGCACGCCGAACGACTTGGCCATCTGAAGGTTCGTCCACGCGTCCGTTCCCTCGCGCGGCTCGCCTCCCGCCGCCACCACGTGCGCGCGGATGCCCTGATCGAGCAGCATCCTCGCCGCGGCATATCCGTCCCCGCCGTTGTTCCCCGGCCCGCACACGAAAAGGATCCGCTGACTCTTGAGCGAATCGCACCCCTCCTTGACGATGCGCGCCACCGCCATCGCCGCATGCTCCATCAGGAGCAGCGTGGGCATGCCGAACTCGCTCGCGGCCAGGCGATCCATCTCCCGAAGGTCGCGGGAGGAGAAGACTCGGACTTGTCCTTCACCCGCCATCGACGCCTCCGGGGCTCAAGGGTCATCCGACCGCGGACTTCCACCTGCCGATGACATCGTGCCGCGTCAGGTCGTACATGAGCGGCGTGACCGTGATTCGTCCCTCGAGCAGGTGGTGCACGTCGCTGCCATGATCCGTGTCGCGGAACTCCAGCCCGTACCCCGCCGACCAGTAGTAGGTCCCCCCCGTCGGACTCGTTCGCTTCTCGTAGCGATCCACCAGCCCGTGCGCGTTCATCGGGCACACCTCGATGGGGGGCATCGGCGAATCGAACGTCAGCGACGCATCCTCGATCACCGGAATGTTGATCGACAGGCACTCGTGCGGCTTGGGCAATCCGCCCCGCAGCAACCGCTCGATCGTCCGCCTCGCCCATGTCGCCCCGATGTCGAACCTCGGCTTGCCGCGGCCGAGCATCATGCTCACCGCGATCGAGGGCACGCCCAGGAAGGCGGCTTCGATGGCCGCCGCCACCGTGCCCGAGTAGATCACGTTGATGCCGCAGTTCGCGCCGGCGTTCATCCCCGAGATGCACACGTCGGGCAGCGATCCCTCGCCGAATCGCTCCGGCCACACGCCCGAGAGGGCGACCTTCACGCAGTCGGCCGGCCGCCCCTCCACGCCCACGCCCTCCATGCGGTCGTTCACCTGCTCGTCGCGCACCATCAGCGGCGTGTGGAACGTCACGCCGTGGCTGGTCGCCGACTGCACCGTCGCGGGCGCCACCGTGCAGACCACGTTGCGGGGCGAACGCGTCACCGCGCCCGCGGTTCGGTCCTCCAGCATGCCGCCGAACAGGCCATGGCGGTCGATCAGCGCATCGTGCATCGCGATGATGCCCGGAGCCCTGATGCCGTCGTCGTTGGTGAGCAAGATGCGCATGCGCGATGGTACCCGCTCGCGACGCAGGCGCGCCGCTCGTCGCGGCGGGTTCGACTCGCCCGCCGCTCCCGTCGTCGGTCCCGCCGCAGCCGCGCCCACGCGCGGACCCGCAAGGGGCCGACGATCACGCTCGACCCATCGCTCACTTCGCGATGGTCGACTTGAGGAACTGGCTCATCCGCTTCGAGAAGAGCAGGCGATTCTCCAGCTTCTGGAAGCCGTGACCCTCGTCGTGGCAGTAGAACTGCACCGGGTCCATGCCCCGCTTCATCAGGCCCACCGCGAGCTGCATCGCCTCGCCGATCGGCACGCGCGGATCGTTGAGCCCGTGCGCGATCATCATCGGGACGTTGATCTTGTCGATCTTGTGGATCGAGGAGATGCTCTGCAGGAACTCGGGGTCGGAGAGGGGCCCATACTCCACCTCGCGGAGCTTGCGGCGATAGCCGCTGGTCTGCTCGAGGAACGTCTTGACGTTCACGATGCCCACCACGTCGATGCCCGCGCCGAAGAGCCGCTCCTTCTGCGTGCCCGCGTCGACCCGCTGCTGGTCCTCGACCAGGCACGCCACGCTCATGAAGCCGCCGTACGAGCCGCCGTAGGTCGCGATGCGGCCCGGCACGGCGTACCCGTTGGCCACCAGCCACGCCGCCGCGTCCACGCCGTCGCGCACGCTGTCCCAGCGCTTCTTGTAGTCGTCCATCATCAGGAACTCGCGGCCGTAGCCGTCGCTGCCGCGGACGTTGGGCTGCAACACCCCGAAGCCCTCGCTCAGCAGGTACTGCACCGTGCGGTCGAAGACCGGGCGGAACTGCCCCTCGGGCCCGCCGTGGTAGTTGACCACGAACGGAATCGGCGTCCCCTTCTTGTACCCCGTCGGGGTGTACAGGAAGGCCGGCACCGACAGGCCGTCGAAGGCCTTGTAGCGGACCAGCTCGGGCAGCGGGAAGGCGTCGAGGTCGATGCCCTGCGTGTCGGCGAAGGTCAACTGACGCACCGGACCCGCCGCCTCGCCCGAGGCCGGCGCCGTCCATCCGAACGTCAGGCCCGGCGTCCTCGCGTTGCTCTGCGTCCACTGGATCTTGTTCCCCCGCAGCGAACTGAGCGACACCACGCCTCGCTCGATCTGCGGCAGCTTCACCGGCTCGAACGACGGCAGCCGGTACAAGTGCGGCACGCCGTACCCGTCCTCGTTGGTCACCACCGCCATCAGCGTCCGCTCGCGATTGATCGACGCGCCGTCGACGTGCACCGCGTCCAGCGCAGACAGCGGCTTGGTGATGGCGCCCGACCTGAGGTCTCGCACAAACACCTTCTTGAGCCCGCCCTCGATGTCGCTCACGTACACCACCGACTGCTCGTCGGGCATGTACCCCACCGCCTCCACCGACACCGTGCCGCCCCCAGAGGGCAACGCCGTCAGGTCCATCAGCGTCCCGCTCGCGGTCGTCAACTCCTGCATCGTCGAGTCCGACGCCGAACGGAACTGGCTCACGATCGCCCGCGAGCCGTCCTTGGTCATGTCGGCCAGCGACCACGACCCTTCCTTGCCCAGCAGCTTCGTCTTCTTGCCCGCGCCGAAGTCATATCGATAGATGTAGAAGTCGTTGGGGCTCTCGTCGTTGGCCGTGTACACGAAGCCGCTGCCGTCGTCGAGCCAGTGATTCACCGCGTGCTGCACCTTGGGGTTGGCGAGCAGTTCGGTGATCTTCCCGCTCGCCGTGTCGAGGAGCGACACCTGGGTGTTCTCGTTGCCGCCGAAGGCGTGCAGCAGCAGGATCTTCGAGCCGTCGTCCCACATCGAGAAGCCCGCAAGGCCGTCCTTGTAGTTGGTCAGCTTCTCGCCCTTGAAGTCGGCCTTCACCGAGTCGCCCTTCACCCGGTAGAGCTGGAAGACCCCGTCCGGAAGGTCGCGCACGTACATCGTGCCGTCGGGCGCAATCGACGGCGACCCGGGCGTGCGGATCCGCACGAACCGCTCGATGCCGGGTCCGGTTTCGGCGAACGACGAAGCCGCTCCGGCCGCGGGAGCCGCCGCCGCACGCGGTGCCGCAGGCTTCGTCCCCGCGCACCCGGCGCCGAGCATGATCGACAGGACCGACATCGACGCGATGAACCGCTTCATGGTGACTCCTTGCGTTGGGCGTGAACCGCCAAGCGTAGGAATCCACCCTCTGGAGGCTCCATCTCGTTGAAACTGAGTCTCAACAAGATGCGAAGTGCTATGATCCATGGTGGAACGCTCGCCGGAACAGGCCGCCTCAGTCGCTCGGGTGTCGTGCGCCGGCGATCCGGCCCTGTGTCCCCTCCCCGAGACGGCCCCCGTCGCGCTCTCGTCCCTCCCGGTGAATGCCCTGGCCCACGTCTGCGAGCACTGCCTTGACCCTCGCGACGCCGCCATGCTCCGGGCCATGGGCATGCGGCCGTGCGCCCGGGTTCGAATGATCCGCACCGGCGAACCATGCATCATCGAGGTCGTCGGGGTCAACCCCGCCACCGGGTCCTGCGGCTGTCGCATCGGCCTTTCCCGCGACCTCGCCGACCGGGTCATCGTCCGCCTCTCGGCCCTCCCCGCCTGATCTTCCGGCCATGGCGACTCCGATCCAGCTCTCGACCGCACGCCAGGGCGATCCGCCCGCCACCCGCGTCGCGCTGATCGGCAACCCCAACACCGGCAAGACCACCCTCTTCAACCGGCTCTGCGGGCTCCGCCACAAGACCAGCAACTTTCCGGGCACCACCCAAGAGGCCCGCGTGGGCACCGTCGCCCGTCGCGACGCCGATCACCCCCGCGCCATCGAACTCATCGACATGCCGGGCATCTACTCCCTCGAGCTCGACATGAGCGAGGCGGAGATCTGTCGCCGCGTGCTGGCGGGCACCATGGCCGTCCCCGGCGGCCCCGTCGCCGCCCCCGACGCCGTCTGCGTCGTCATCGACGCCTCCAACCTGCCCCGCACGCTCCTGCTCGTGGGCGAGGCCCTTCGCCGCCGCCTCCCCACCGTCGTCGCGCTCAACATGATGGACGTGGCCCGCCGACGCGGGCTCATCATCGAGCCGCTCATCCTCGAGCAACTCCTCGGCTGCCGCGTGGTGCCCTGCAACGCCCGCAGCGGCGAAGGCGTCGAATCGCTCCGGGTGGCGCTGACCGCGGCCGTGGTCCCCAACCACACGCCCCCCGGCACGCAAGACGGCCTCGAACGCTGGGCCGACACCGTCTGCCAACGTCTCTTCGATCGCGCCGAGCCGACCGAACTGCACGACCGCTTCTCCGACCGCGTCGATCGCGTCGTGACCCATCCCGTCGCCGGGCTGGCCATCTTCCTCTCGGTCATGGCCGTGCTCTTCTTCGCCATCTTCAGCCTGGCCCAGGTGCCGATGGACCTGCTCGACGGCCTCTTTGGCGGCAACGCCTCCTGGACCGCCCCATGGCAACCGGCATGGCTCCAAGCCGTCCTGGGCGAAGGCGTCATCGGCCTCGCTCGCGCCTCGCTGCCGCCCGGCCTCTTGCGCGATTTCATCTGCGACGCGGTCCTCGGGGGCGTGGCGTCCACCGTGGTCTTCCTGCCGCAGATCATGCTCCTCTTCTTCCTGATCTCGGTGCTGGAAGACACCGGCTATCTCGCGCGGGCGGCCTTCGTGATGGACCGCCTGCTGCGTCCCTTCGGCCTGCCCGGCCACAGCTTCATGCCCCTGCTCAGCTGCCACGCGTGCGCCCTGCCGGGCATCATGGCCTGTCGCGGCATTCCCGACGCCCGCGATCGCCTGGCGACGATCCTCGCCGCCCCCTTCATGACCTGCTCGGCCCGCCTGCCGGTCTATGTGCTGCTCACGAGCATCCTCTTCCCCGGCAAGCCCTTGCACGCGGCGATCGCCTTCATCGGCTGCTACGCGCTCGGTGCGGGCGCGGGCGTCCTGAGCGCCATGATCGCGCGTCGCACCATCCTTCGCGGGCCCCGCCGCCCCATGGCGCTCGAACTGCCGACCTACAAGACGCCCAGTCTGCTCAACGCCGCGGCCAGCGCACTCGACCGCGGCCGCGTCTTCCTGCTCAAGGCGGGCACCAACATCCTCGCGATCTGCATCCTGCTCTGGTGGTTCACCGCCTTCCCTCGCGTCGAGGAACCCGCCAAGGCGCTCGAACTCCGAGCAGCCGCCGCGGCTGCCACCGATCCCGCCACGTCGGAGCGACTCGGCTTCGAAGCCGCGGCAGCCGCTGAATCCCACGCCAAGGCCCACTCGTTCATCGGCATCGCAGGCCGCGCCGTGCAACCCCTCTTCGAACCCCTGGGCTTCGATTGGCGGATCTCCATCGGCGTCATGACCAGCTTCGCGGCACGCGAAGTCTTCGTCTCGACGATGTCGGTCATGGTGACAGGCCACGAAGACGCCGCAGACGCCGGCGTGGTGGAACAACTCGCCTCGGCCCGCCGCGACGACGGCAAACCCCTCTTCCCACGCGAAACCGCATGGGCGACGCTCGTCTTCTTCGTGCTGGCCATGCAGTGCCTCCCCACCCTCGCAGTGACCGCCAAAGAGACCGGCCACGCCAAGTGGGCCCTTTTGCAGTTCGGATGGATGACCACGCTGGCCTACAGCGCAGCAGCCATCGTGCACGCGCTGCTGGCGCCATAAGCAACAACCAAGTCCGCGAGCAACCCCACGACCCCACCACAACGCAAGCCGCCCAAAGGGCGGACGACTGTTGCCATGGGTGACCGAACCCGCGCAGCGGGTGAGGGAAACCCGTGGAGAAGCGCGAGCACGCCCCCGCACACCCAGGGCTCGCCCCAAAGCGGGCGACCCATCACACCCTCTTGATCACCGCCACCGCCGCATA
>JBAXFU010000050.1:0-23137 GCA_037139735.1 Phycisphaerae bacterium | reverse complement strand
TGGTGATGCTCGCGGCGGGCACCGGTCTCGCGATCGCCGCGGGCCGCCTGTTCGTGTCGTGAACACCCTGCAGAACGAATCTGTCCGGAGACCCCGACGATGCACGAATACGCCTTCATCCGCACCCTCCGCACGCCCCACTCGGAACGGTACCTGATCCGCACGCAAGACACGGACACGGCCTCGCTGGACATCCACTTCCGGCCGCGGGGCGGCGCGGACGCGACGCTGGTGATCTTCGAACAGGCGAACCTGCCGGAGGAGGCCATCCCGACGCTGCTCACGGCGATCGACGAGGTGATCCTTCCGGACATGACGCTGGCGGAGAAGGACATCTCCTTCACGGTCGTGGTCGGTCGGGTGCTGGGGGCGTTCGCGCCCGACGGCGAGGCGTGATCGGTCCGTCGGGCGACGGGAAACGGGATCACCCGCATCCAAGTCGATGCCCCGCCGCGGTGACGCCGCCGAGCGGCACCCGTACCGTTGGGTCCCCGCGTCGAGGAGCGCTCCGCGACGGGGGTCTCACGCTTGGAAGCACACGGCATGAACGACTCCACGCTGGATTCCCGGACGCAGGCGGCCGCCGCGACGATCAGGACGCTGCTCGACACGGTCGGCCGGGTGGTGGTCGGCCAAGGGGCCATGGTGGAGCGGCTGGTGCTGGGCTTGCTGGCGGGCGGCCACGTGCTGCTCGAGGGCGTGCCCGGGTTGGCCAAGACGCTGACGGTGAACACGCTGGCCCGCGCGATTCACGCGAAGTTCGCCCGCATCCAGTTCACGCCCGACCTGCTGCCCGCCGACCTCATCGGCACGCTGGTCTACAGCCCGCGGGACGGCACGTTCTCGCCCAGAAAGGGACCGATCTTCGCGAACATCGTGCTCGCCGACGAGATCAACCGGGCGCCGGCCAAGGTGCAATCCGCGCTGCTCGAGGCGATGCAGGAGCGCCGGGTCACCATCGGGGACACGACCTATCCCCTCGACGCTCCCTTCCTGGTGCTGGCCACCCAGAACCCCATCGAACAGGAAGGCACCTACGCGCTGCCCGAGGCGCAGGTCGACCGATTCATGCTCAAGCTCCGCGTGGACTACCCCACCCGGGCCCAGGAGCGGGAGATCATCGATCGGATGGCGAGCACTCGCCCCGCCCCGACGGTCGAGCCGGTCGTGACGCTTGAGCAACTCGACGAGGCCCGTCGACTCGTGGACGATGTTCGCCTCGACGACCGCATCAAGGATTACATCGTTTCCGTGGTTCACGCAAGCCGCCGCCCCTCGGAGTTCGGCCTCGACATCGGTCGCCTGATCGAGTTCGGGGCTTCGCCCAGGGCGAGCATCAACCTGGCGATCGCGGCCAAGACGCACGCCCTGATGCAGGGCCGATCGTTCGCGATGCCCGCCGACGTCAAGGCGGTGGCGCTCGACGTGCTCCGCCACCGCGTGATCGCGAGCTACGAGGCGCAGGCCGAGGAGCTCGACAGCGACCGGCTCGTCCAGCGGATCCTCGATCACGTGCCCGTCCCCTGAGTCACTCGCCCCCACCCCACCGCGCCATGCTTCCCCAGGAACTGATGCGAGAGGTCAGGCGACTGCAGGTCCGAACCCGGCGGCGGGTCGAGGGTCTCTTCGCGGGCGACTACCACACGGCCTTCAAGGGCCGCGGCATCGAGTTCGCCGACGTCCGCGAGTACGAACCTGGCGACGATGTTCGCGCCATCGACTGGAACGTCACCGCCCGCGCCGGACGCCCCTTCATCAAGCGGTTCGTCGAGGAACGGGAGTTGACGGTGACGCTCGCCGTCGACCTCTCGGCCTCGGGCGACTTCGCCTCGGGAACGGGCGCGACCGCTCGGTCCAAGCGACGCATCGCCATCGAGACCGCCGCGATCCTCGCCTTCGCCGCGGCGTCGAACAACGATCGAACCGGTCTCTGCCTCTTCACCGACGAGGTCGAGTTCTTCCTGCCCCCGGCCAAGGGCCGGGTGCACTCCCTGCGACTGCTCCGCGAGTTGCTCGACTTTTCGCCTCGTTCCCGCGGCACCGACGTGGCCGGCGCGGCCATGCACCTCGGTCGAATGCTCCGCGGCAGGGGCATTGTCTTCCTCATCTCCGACTTCATCGGCGTGGACGGCCCCGCCTCGCCGGTCGCTCGCCCCCGTCCTTCGCTGGAAACCGCCCTGCGCCTGCTCGCCCGTCGCCACGAGGTGATCGCCGTGCAGGTCAGCGACCCTCGCGAATCCCGGCTGCCCGACGTCGGGCTGGCGCAGGTGATCGATCCCGAAACCGGCCTGCTCCGGTGGATCGACACTTCCTCACGCACGTTCCGTCAACGATTCGAAGCCGATGCGAGTGCGAGGCAGATCGCCGTGGAGTCGTCGCTGGCCGCCGCCGAGATCGAGCGGATCAACCTCTCGACGGATCGACCGTTCGTCCCGGAGCTCGCCAAGGCGCTTCGACTTCGCGAAGGACGACGCTCGTGAAGACCGACCGCCTCCATGTCGCTCGCGTCCATGCCGCCGCAGTCGCGGCGGCCGTGGCGCTGCTTGCGGCGCATGCACCGGCGAAGCCGACGCTCCACGACCCCTCGGGCGATGTCCAACGAGTCGAGGGTGGACCGATCGTCATCGAACAGGAACTGGATCGCTCGACCATGCTCGCGGCCGAATGGCTGACGGTGACCTGGAGGGTGCTGTCGCCCGTCGACGTGCGGGTCTCCCTTCCGCCGATCCCGGCCCCGGGGGCGAAGGCCGGCGACTTCTCCGTCGTCGCGAGCGTCGATGAACCCGCGACGCTCGAGGGGACGCCGCCGCGGCTGTCGATGGTCCGGCGGCTGGTCCTCGAGCCCTTCCTTCCCGGCCGCTACGCGACGCCCGTGCTCGAGGCTGCGTGGAGCCGCAACGAGTCGGAGCGCGGCGTTGCAAGAACGTCCCCCACCGTCGTCGAGGTGCGGTCGTTGCTTCCCGCGCCGACGCAGGGCGGAGCCTCGAGCGACGCCCTCGATCCGGGACCACTCCGCGACGAGCATTTCGCCGAGGCGAGCAGCGGCCGTTGGGTGCTGATCCCCGCCGCCATCGTGTCGGGCGTCGCCTTGGCGGTCATCGCCGCCTGGGCGGCCGGCAGGCGGCGACGCCCGATCGAGCGAGATCCGGTCGATGCCGCGTTCGCCTTGGCGAACGCCGTGCGGCTGAACCCGGGCGATCCGTCGTCCGTGCGACCCTCGCTCGATGACCTCGCACGCTCCCTCCGGATCGCCTTGGCCGACCGAGTGAGCCCCCGTGCCGCCGCGATGACCGGCGTGGAGGCGGCGGCGGACGGCCCGGTGTTCGGCGACGAACGCCGGGGGATGCTCGAGGCCGCAAGACCGCTGCTGGCCCGGATCGACGAACGACGGTTCTCGAGCGACCCGTGCTCGATGGACGCGTTGGAGTCGCTGCGTCGCGACGTGGTGGACATGGTCGCACGCCTGCACGCGATGCCGCGACATGACGCGAAGGGGGCGCGATGACCTTCGCCCACCCGTGGGTGCTGCTGCTGTTGGCGGTCTTGCCGCTACTGCCCCTGCTCCGTCGGCGGCTGGATCGAGTTCAACCCGTCGCGCTGCCGGGCATCGGCGACGCGCCTTGGGTTCGCGGCGCCACATGGCGAGTCCGCCTTCGCGGCATGCCGGAGTTCCTCCGGCTTTGCGCCGTGGGGTGCATTGTCGTGGCGTTGGCCAGGCCGCAGGAGACGACGGGATGGACGACCACGTCGACCGAGGGCGTGGCGATTCAAGTGGTCTACGACCGATCCGGCAGCATGCGAGAGCCGATGCCGGACAACGAGTCCGCGACAAAGAACGAGGTGGCCCGCAAGGCGCTGGTCGACTTCGTGAAGGGCGACGGAGGCTCGCTTCGCGGCCGCGAGGGAGACATGGTGGGCCTGATCGCCTTCGCGCGGTTCGCCGACACGATCTCGCCGATGGCGCGGGTGCACGGCCCCTTGCTCGACGCGGCGGCGAGACTGCAACCGGTGGAGAATCGCGAGGCCGAGGACGGCACCGCCATCGGCGACGCGCTCGCCTTGGCCGCTTCCCGCCTCAAGCGGGCCGAGGAGGAAGTCGCAAGGGCGACCTCGCGGGAAGGCGGCAAGCCGTCGTTCGAGATCAAGAGCAAGGTGATCGTCCTCATGACCGACGGCCAGAACAACGCGGGCGAAACCTCGCCTGTCGACGCCGCGGAACTGTCGCGGCGTTGGGGCATCCGGATCTACGCCATCGGCGTCGGAGCGGGCGATCGCACCGCCACCATCGACACGCTGTTCGGTCGCCAAGTGGTCTCTCGGGGCAACGCCGTCGACGAGCGGCTGTTGACACGGATCGCCGAATCGACGGGCGGCGCGTACTTCTCGGCGGGCACCACCAAGTCGCTCGAGGATGCGTACGCGGCGATCGACTCGCTCGAAAAGTCCCGCATCGACTCGACCAGGCACTCGAGCAAGAAGGAACGCTTCCTTCCCCTCTCGCTCGCGGCCGCGGGCCTTCTCGCGGCAGAGTGGCTCTTGGCGTCGCTGGTCGTGAGGAGGATCACCTGATGCCATCGATCCTGCTCATGGCCGCTTCGCCGTGGCGGTTCGCGAATCCCGAGTGGCTGGCGCTGCTCGCCTTGGCGGCGGCGGCGTTGCCGGGCGTCTGGCTGTCGTCGCGTTGGCGGCGGGAGGGCCTGCATCGGTTTCTGGGCGATGCCGCGGAAGATCGGCTGCCTCGGACCGGGGCTGCATGGGCCCGGGCCGTGCTGGCGGCCACCGGAGCGGCCGCGATCGCCATCGCGGCGGCTCGACCGCAGTCGGATCCGGTGGCCGAGCAGGTGTCCGTCCGAGGTCGCGACCTGGTGTTCGTGGTGGACGTCTCTCGGAGCATGCTGTCGCGCGACGTGGTGCCGGACCGCCTGAGCCGCACCAAGCTCTGGATCAACGATCTGGTGAACACCATCGGCGGCGACCGCGTGGGTTTGGTGGCCTTCGCGGGCGTCCCGGTCGTGAAGTGTCCGCTGACGCTGGACCACGGCTTCTTCCGGATGGAACTCGATGAACTCTCGCCGGCATCGGCGCCCCGCGGCGGCACGCTCATCGGCGACGCCATCCGCAAGGCGATGACCGACGTCCTCGAACCCGGTCAAGGCCGCCACCGCGACATCATCCTCTTCACCGACGGCGAGGATCAAGGGAGCTTTCCGGTGGAAGCGGCGAAAGCGGCGGGCGAGGCCGGCATCCGCATCATCGCGGTCGGCATCGGCAGCGAGCTCGAGGGATCGCTCGTTCCGGCCGATCAGGCCGCCGAGAACCGCTATGTCGAACATGATGGCTCGCAGGTCCGCAGCAGGCTCGACGGAACCACGCTTGCGGCCATCACGAACGCGGCTCGCGAGGCGGGCGGTCAAGGGGTGTTCCTGCATGTCGGCACCGGCACGATGGACTTCGACACCGTCTACCGAGACCTGATCGCGTCGGCCGAACAGGGAGCAACGTCGCAACTCGCCACCGTCACGTACCGCGAGCTCTTTCCGTGGTTCCTGGGGCTGGCGGCGATCTGCCTCGTCGTCGAGCCGCTGGTGCCGCTGGCCAGACGGCGGCCTTCTCGCAGCGCCGGCTTCCCCCGCGGCATCGCGGCCGCCGTGCTGGTGGCGTCGGTCGCGGCGATGTCGCCCCGGGCCGCGGCGTCGCCACCCCCATCCGCACCGACGCCTTCCGCCGCCGACACCTACAACGAGGGACGAACGCTTTTCCTCGAAGGCAAACTCGCCGAGGCGGCCGAGAAGTTCAAGGCGGCCGATCTCGCGACCCGCGACGCATCGCTGGCGGGCAAGGCACGCTACAACCTCGGCCAGTCGTTGTATCGACAGGCGATGCCCGACCGGGTTGCCCCGGCGTCGCCAGCCGCCGACACCACCAGCGCGGACCAGCGTCTGTCGCTGCTCGAAGCCGCGTCGCGAGCCTTCCGTGCCGCGCTTGAAGTGGACCCATCGGATCAGGAAGCGGCTCGCAACGTCGAGATCTGTCGTCGCCGGATGCAGGAGATCCGGGAGGAGGAGCGTCGGAAGCAGGAGCAGCAGCAGCAGTCCGGCGACGGCAAGGACAAACCGTCGCAGGATTCGAAGGGACGGGGAGACCCGCACGATCAACAGAGCAAGGAGCTCTCCGACCTTGCGAAGCGGCAGCGCGATGCCGCGGAAGAGAGCGCCAAGGCCAAAGCGAGCGAACAGGCGTCGGAGCGAGCACGACGCACCGAGGAGGCGGCGGAGCAGCAGCAGCAGGTGAACGACGCGACGAAGCGTCAGCAATCGTCGTCCCAACGCCCTTCGGAACAGGCGGCCCGGGACCTCCAACAAGCGCGTGAAGCGCAGGATCGGGCCTCGGAGGCGCTCAAGGGCGGCGATCTCGATCGTGCCCGGCAGGAGCAGGAGAAGGCGGCTGAACACTTGGAGGCGGCGGCCTCCGCCGAACGCGAAGCCTCCCGCCATGAACAAGCGTCCAAGCCCGATCAGCAGGGCAAGCAGGGCGACTCCAAGCCGCAGCAACCTTCGTACGACCAGACCGCCTCGGACCTCCTCGACCGCGAACGGCGTCTGCGTGAAGCGCGTCGTCAGGCGTTCAGAGCCATGCGAGGCAAGCCGCAACCGGTGGAAAGGGACTGGTGAATGAACCCCAAGCCGCAGTTCAGAGAGCGATGGACAGGATGGTTGCGAAGCTCGGTCGCGGGCTTCATGACGTTCGCGATGTTCATCGCCCTTGCGACCCTTGAGGCACGCGCGAACCAGCCAGAGTCGCCGACGGCGAGCGTGGCCACGTCGCAGTCCACGGTGGATCTGGGCGACTCGTTCGTCTATCAGGTCACCGTGGAGGGCGCCACCGACGTCAAGCCTCCGACGCTTCCACCCTCCGACGCGTGGGACGCGGAGTACATGGGCGGCCGAGACGAATCGATGCGGTCGACCATCAGCGTCAACGGACGGGTGACCGAATACTCATCGCTCAAGTACGTCATGCAGTGGCGGATCACTCCGAAACGGATCGGCCCAGCGTCGGTCGACACGTTCACCTTCGAGGTCGACGGAAAGCCGGTTCGGGCGCCGCGGGTTCAGTTCCGCGTGAACGAACCGCAGCAAAGCCCCAACTTTCGCCTCTCGCTCGAGTCGGACCGGACGGACTGCTACGTCGGGGAGCCGATGCGACTGCGACTGGTCTGGTCGGTGGGCGCGAACGTGAAGAGCGCGGCCTTCACCGGGCCCGATGGCGACGACATGTTCGACGTGCAGGCGCTCGATCCGCGGCCCGCCAAGTCCAGGGGCACGCCGATCAACCCCAACGAACCGTGGCGAAGCGTGCCGTTCCTGGGCCGCGAGGTGGTGATCACGCGATCGCAAGGCGTGCTCGACGGAAGGGCGGTGCCCGTCTTCACGCTCGATCTGGTCGTCACGCCACGACAAGCGGGTGCCTTGGTGATCGGTCCGTATCGAGTCGCGTGCGACGAGGTGGTCGGGCAGCGTGCTCGAGGGTTCTTCCAATCGCCCTTTGACGACCTGAGCCAGACACGAAGGACGGTGACCACCGGCAACTCCCTGACGCTGCAGGTTCGTCCCTTGCCCGCCGACGGAAAGCCGGCGGGCTTCACGGGGTTGATCGGACGCTACTCCATCGAGGCCGCGTCGACGAACACCGAAGCCAACGTGGGCGACCCCGTGCCGCTCACGATCACGATTCGAGGGCCGGAACCGATGCCCGGCTTGTCACCCCCCGACCTGACGCAGCAACCCGACTTCGATGCGGCGTTCAAGTCGGCGCCCGAGGGATGGGAAGCGGCGGCGAGCGAATCCAATGGTGAGCGTCGCTTCACCACGACCGTGCGTCCACGCTCCGATTCGATCACGCAGATTCCGGCCATTCGTCTTCCCTTCTTCGATACCGTTTCCGGGACGTACGCCTTGGCCGAGAGCGCGCCGATTCCGCTCATGGTCCGTCCGTCACGGCGTGTCACGGCGGCGGATGCCACCGGGGCCGGTCCTTTGGCGCCGTCGGTGACGGCCAAGGCGGCCGCACCGGCGCGACTGACCAGCGCACCGGCGGGCGTCGGCGCCAATGTCGATTCGCTCGACGCGCTGGTGGATCGGCACGTGAGCATCATGGCGATGGCCGCGTCGTTGCCGGGAATCGGATTGCTCTCGCTGCCGCCGCTGATCGTCTTGATCGCGTGGACGACGAGGACGCTGGCCCGAAGGACCGATCCGGCACGAGCGGCGAGGCAGGCGGCGCTCAAGCGTGCGGCACGCGAGCTCGACGGCTCGCGATCGGTGGCCGAGATGACCGGGGCGATCCGCATGGCGCTCGCCCCCTTCCTCGCGATGACGGCCAACGCCGTCACGTCGGACGATGCTCGGACCGGTTCGCTCCCGCCCGGGACGGCGGGCGCGGCCGCCGAACTTCTCGACGCGTTGGAACGAGGCGCCTACGGGGACGCCGCGTCGGCTCATCCGGACCGACTGCGTGCGCGGGCCCGGGAACTGCTGGTCATGCTGCGGGAGGTCGAATGAGGATCATGGCCGCCATGACGGGATGGATCTTGCTGCTGGGCGTGCTGGCGATGCCGGCCTTGGGCGCTTCAACGCCGCCGGATCGGCCGGCGTTGGAAGCGTACTTCCGCGAAGGTTCCACCGAGTTTGCAGCGGGGCTCGACATCGCCGCGGGCGTGCCTGCGGCGGCCCGCGAGCGATTCGCCAAGGCTGCGGCGGCATGGCGAACGATCGTGACCGACGGCGGCATTCGCAACGCGGACCTCGAACGCAACATCGGGAACGCCTCGTTGCTGGCGGGCGACGCCCCACGCGCCATCGCCGCGTTCCGCCGGGCCGGGGCGATCGAGCCTCGCGATCGGGCCGTGTTGGACGGGCTCGCGGCGGCGAGGCGGGCGGCGGGAACCGAGGCATATGCACCGGACGCCGCTCGCACGTCCGACAGCGGCGGTTCGCAGGGTGGCTGGCGTGACGCGATGGAATCGCTGGGCCGGTTCGTCGGCTGGACGCTCGGCCAACTGGCCGCCGTCTTCCCGCCACGGTGGCTGCTGTGGGCCGCCGCGGCTTGCTACATGGCGACGGCGGGGTTGGCGCTGCTTCGGCTTCGGGGAATCCGTCAGGTGCGTCGCTGGATGCCATGGGCGACGCTGGCGGCGGCCGCCCTGACGGCCATGCCCTTGGTGGCCGCCGATCTCCGTCGGTGGAGGCAACCCGAGGCGGTGGTCGTGGCGGCGGGCACGACGGCACGGCAAGGGCCTGCGGAGATGTACGAACCGAGCTTCAAGGAACCGTTGACGGCGGGACTCGAGGTGATCATCGTGGAGGAACGCGGCGAATGGGTGCTTGTGCGGCTGCACGACGGACGGACGGCGTGGGTGCGTTCGGGCGTGCTCGAGCGGCTGTGACCTCGCCGCGGGGCGAGCGCGGCGATCATGCCACCGCCCGCACCCCGGCGTTGAAGTTGGCCTTCATCTGCTCGAAGGTCAGGGTCGCGACGCCCGAGGAGTTCTCGATGGCCTTGCCCGAGACGCCCCACGGGTTGCGGACGGTGTAGCGGGCGACGCCATTGGCGTCCCGCACCGCGCTGATCAGGGAGTAGGCGTGCCCGCCGACCAGGTTGGGCGCGGATGAGATCGTGCCGAAGGTCACGGCGCGTCCCGCGGCCATGTCGCTCGACAGCATGGTGAACAGGCTCTCCTCCGTGACCGTGGTGTTCATCCAGATGGTCGACGAGTTGACGCCCATGGCCGAGTAGACTTCGCCCATCCAGCCGCCGCTGATCGAGGCGTACGTGTTGGCGCCCGAACGGAAGTAGGCGAAGGCCTTCTCCATGATCGGGACCCAGACGGTGCCCGCGGCGCCGGGACGGGCGTAGCGGTAACTCGAGCCGCCGGCGGTGGGAACCTGGTTGGAGACGCGAACGAAGACCGGGCTGCCCGAGCGGATGAACTTGACGATGTAGGTTCCATCGCCCAGGTCGACGGCCGACTCGCGAACGACGTTGGGCCGCGAGGTGGCGAAGGCCGCCAACGAGGCGATGTAGTAGCAGTCGCCGATGGCGCCTTGATTGATGTCGCCCGCGGTCGGCCCACTGCCGAACAGGGACGCGTTGACGGCCATGGTGCCGCCGGAATCGGTGGGATTGGGCAGGCTGGCGCCGACGGCCTTGCTGACGTTGCCGGCCAGCGTGGCGATGCGATTGACGGTGCCGGTGCCTGTGAAGACATCGGTGGTGTCGATCCAGGCGGAGACGTTGGCGGCCGAGCTGGTGATGGTCGAGGCCGCGCCGCCGACCGACGAGATGATGATGCGGGTGGTGACCGACTGATCGATGGTGATGGCGCGGGTGCCTGCACGGTCGTAGATGAACAGGGACGATGGCATCGCGACCTGCGCGATCACGGCCGTGCCCGCGGTGATGCTCAACGTCGAGCCCACGGCCGAGGCGCGAATCGCCGACGTGCCTCCGGAGGTGGTGACCACCAGTTCGTTGCCGTAGCGGATGCTGACCGCGACGCCGGAATCCGCGCCGCCGCCGCCGCTCGAGCCGGGGGTGAAGATCACGGGGCTCGAGGTCACGGACGCCAGCCCCGTCCGTCGCGCGACCACGCGGTACCACACCGAGCCGCCGGAGGGCAGGTCGGCGTCGGTCCAGGTCTTGGCCGCCCCGGCGGCGACCTGTGCCACCTCGTCGAACGTGGTGCCGTTCGAGGATCGTTGCACCGCGTACCCGACGAACGCTCCATTGGTGTCGGCCCACGCCACGACCGCGCCGGAAGTCGACGCCGTGGCGGTGATCCTCGTCGTCGGTCGGATCGTCGACAGGACGGTGGACGCGTCGGCGACGCTGCTGGGAACACCGGGCACGCTGGCGGTAACGCGGTAGTTGTAACGAGCGCCGCCGATGACACCATTGTCGGCGTACGCGGCCGCCGTTCCGGCCAGCGTGGCGACCGTCGTGTACGGTCCGCCCTCCAGCGATCGCTGGACGACATAGGAACTGATTCTCGCGCCGCCCGCAGTCCAGGAGACGTTGATCGCCGTCGGGCCGGCCTGCGCCTGCAGGTTGGCCGGCGGCAGCGCGGGCACCGCCGCCGTGGCGGAAGCGCTGATGGCGGAGGCCTTGGTCCCGGACGTCGCTTGGATGCGGTAGGCGTAGACCGTGCCCCATGCGACGGTCGTGTCGACGTACGAGGTGGTCGATCCGCCGGAAACGACTCGCAACGGCATGAACGCGCCGCCGCTCGTGGACCGGACGATGATGTACGAGGTCGCGGAGGGATCCCTCGCCTGCCACGTCATCGCGACGCTCGACAACGAGACGATGGAGGTGCGGAACTCGGTGGGCGTGAACAAGGGCGTCCAGACGCTCGCGGCGGCGGAGGGAGCGGAGGCGTTGGTGCCGTTCAGCGACATGATCTGGTAGCGGTACGCCGTGTTGGATTGAACCGCCGTGTCGGTAAAGGACAGTTGCGTCGCGCTCGAGACCGAGGCGATCGCCGTGAAGTCGCCGGTGGCGCCGGCTCGCATGATGCGATACCCCGTCGCCCCGACGCCGGGGGCCGACCATGCCAACCGCACGTTGTCGGCGTTGACGGTGACAGCCGCGAACCCGGCCGGCGCCAGCAACTGCGTGACGCCCACCCGCGGACCGCCCGCCAGCATCACGCGAGGCTCCAGGGGTTGCGCCGCGGCATCGGGATCGGACGATCCCGCCCGCAGGCCCAGCAACCGATCCCAGAATCCACCCTTGACTCGGGGCTTGACTTCGTGCATCGGAAACACCCTCCTCCGGACGGGAGTTTCCGATTGCCCGCATCAGAAGCCAAGGGAAGCGATCCGATCCGAGTCGCGTTTTGGCGTTATCGCCCCTCGCAGGCGACTGGTCCGTGCATCATCAGCACCCGGCCGACCAAGCGACGAAGAAGGTCTCGACGTCGACGCCGTCGACGCCACCATCGAGATTCACGTCGCCGCGGCCGTCGCCCGCCTGCCAATAGGCGAAGAAGGCGCCGATGTCGGCACCATCGACTCCGCCATCGGCGTTGACGTCCGCGATGCACTCGGACTGGATGGCGAAGGGGCCCGACATCGCGAAGAAGGGGCGACCGGGCACCTCGAGACGAATTCTCGCGTTCGTCGTCGCCGAGCCGGGCACCTGCACCGACGCCGATCCCGTGTTCTGAAACGTGCCCAACCGGAGCGGGAAGGTCGCTCCGTCGTCGACGCTGAGACTGGCGACCACCTGCGTGCACGGAGGCGTGAATGCGTCGGTGCCGCCGACGCTCCAGGCGATGTCGGTGGGGCCCGGTCGGAGGAGCGAGCCCCGCGACGGCGTGAGCAGCGCGAAGGGCGAGGCGAAGGAGGGGATCGCGAGCGACACGAGCGACGAGATCGCGGTGGCGCCGACGCCAGGTCGATTGTCGCGGACGAAGACGCGGAAGGTGCGGGTGACGCCGCCGACGGTGGGCAGCATCTCGCCGGGGGTGGGGATTCCTGAAAGGACGTCGGCGAGCCGCGGAAAGGTCCGTGCGGGAGACACGACGGGCGGGAAGACCCTGAAGAGCGCGCCTTGCCCGTTGTCGAACGCGCCATCGCCGCTCAAGGGCCTGGCGAATCCCGAGTCGTACTGCTCCCACGAATACGTCAGCGGATCGCCATCGGCGTCGGTTGCGCTCGCGGCGAGGGTGAAGGGCGTCGAAGGCGGAATCATGCCCGAGGGCGTGACGGACGCGAGTTCGGGGATGGTGTTGCCGCTGGGGGCGATGACGGCGCACGCGCTCCCGTTGCCCGCGAGATAGGCCTGCATCTCGAGGCGGCTGCCGTGGTGAAAGAACGGATCGGCGAACTGGTTGACGTTGTCGGAGGGAGGCGCGTCGCCGACGGGGCAGCCGCCGGCGTACGCCATGGGCGAGGAACCCGATCCGGCCTCCCAGGATGTGGCCAGATTGACGTTGCCCGCACAGCGTCCTCGCGTGCCGTTGAAGGTGTGGTTTGCGCCGAACTGGTGTCCAAGTTCATGGATGACGACCAGGGCGGAGAACGGGTCGAGATCGCCGCCGCGAGGAATCCCGGAGACGCCGCCGGCCTTGAGGTCGTTGCGGCAGACCGAACGGAGATACGCAACGCCGCCGAAGATGCGGGTCACGACGTGACCGACGTCGAAGTTGCCGGCGCCGATGACCGTGCCGAGCGTCGCGATGTTCTGGGAGAGCAGGTTGCCCGAGCAGTCCGCGCCGCCCCCGCCGCTGCACGTGGCCGAATAGGGGTCGGTGTCGGGGTCGGTGAAGATGATCCGGTCGTTGTTCGCCACCAGCAGGAATCGCACGCCCAGGTCGGCTTCGTAGACGACGTTCGTGCGGGCGACGACGGTGACGATGGCGGCGAGGGGGTCGGCGACGTTGGGCGGTCGTCCCTGCAGTTGGCTGTGATGGAATCCGTACTCGCCGTTGCATGCCATCGCCAGCCGATAGGTTCGAAGGTCCTGCACCGCGCGCGACTCGAAGCCGCCGTGATCGGCATGCGTCGGGCCGCCTGCATCGCCTTGCGTCCAGCAGGTCCACTCGGAGCCGCCCGGAAGGTCGTCGAGCCAGTACGCCGTCACGTGAACGGGATCGGCCGACTGCCATGCATCGATCATCCAGACGCGCCCCGAGAGGTCGCGGAGCATGCCGGTCAACCCGCGGTGCGTGAGTTCGATTCGTCCGGAGGCGGAACGGTCCGCGGCCTGCACGATGAACGTCCGCATCTCCGGGAATCGCAGGCCCAACCCCGGCTCCATCACGGGTGACTCCGCGACAAAGCAAGCCTTCATGATCCCGCCTGGCGCGGGCAGGTCGATGGAGAGGCCGTAGCCCGGCAGCGAGCGTGCAAGGTCCTCCAAGGGCGCGCCGGCGAGCGAGGTGCGCAGGGCGGGAAGATCGACGGCCGCCAGCGTGCCCGCGGCGGGCCTGGGTCCGGCCACGCCCGCGGGCGCGGGTTCCGCCACCCCGATGGTGAAGACCTGGGCCCCCGCTCCGGAGGCAAAGGAGAGGGCGATCAGCAGCATCGACGCGATTCTCATCTCAGGCACTCCCGTTCAACGGCACACGCCGGGCCCACGACCGACACGAGCGGACTGTCATCCGCGGAACGAGGTCCGGCGGTTGCGGCCATCACGATCCTTGGTCCCGACGCCGACATGCGGCGCATCGCCTCAAACGCCCGCCATCAGGGCTTGGGCGCGTTGATCCAGCCGAAGGCCTGCACCGAGCTGAACCGCCAGTCGCGATCCGAGATGGCGTACCACGTCGAGTCGAGGGCCTTGCCGTTGGCGTAGAGGTCGTTGGCGGTGAAGTTCTTGTCGTTGTAGTTGCCGGAGACCGCGGTGGTCTCGATGCCGCAAGTGGGCACTTTCAGCAGCTTGACGGAGCCGTCGATGAAGGCGACGTGGCCGGCCTTGGCGTGGCGGGTGGTGAGTTGATCGTCGTTGCCGAACATGCCGTCGCGGTAGGTGCTGTTCCAGACCGTGGTGCTCTCCTCGAAGTACAACGGAATGGAGTGAAGCACGGTCAGTTCCGACACCGAGCCGGTGGGGTAGGTGCCGTAGGGACCGCGGTTGGGCGGGCCGTAGGCCACCATCGTCTGACACCCGAGCTTGGCTCCCTCGATCTCGTCGAACATCGTGTAGTCGAACTGCACGCCGGTTCGATTGGCCCACATCGACGCGCGATCGGTGCCGTCGACCGAGCGGCGCTTGTTGGTCGGGCACTCCGCGATCTCGTGCGCATTGCTCACATACTGGAAGAGGAATCCGGGCAGGCGACGTCCCTGATCGGGAGCCCCCGGCAGCCAGTATGGTCCCGGAACGATCTGGGCCCACATCGCCACGTTGCGATCGTCGGGAAGCACCGTCGGGTCGTTGGTGGGGTTCCAGACCCGCGCGCCGTTGGGCCAACTGGGCCGGGGCGCGATCGGCCAGATCATGTCCTTGTAGTCGATGGCGTAGGCGTTGGCAGCCAGGCCGATCTGCTTGATGTTCGAGCTGCACTTGAGCGTGCGTCCGGCCTCGCGGGCCTTGCCCAGCGCGGGGAGCAGAATGCCGATCAGCAGCGCGATCACCGC
This sequence comes from Phycisphaerae bacterium, assembly GCA_037139735.1. Lineage (GTDB taxonomy): Bacteria > Planctomycetota > Phycisphaerae > Phycisphaerales > UBA1924 > UBA2402. The sequence continues at coordinate 7,994 of JBAXFU010000050.1, read as the reverse complement.
GATCACCACCAGCAACTCGATGAGCGTGAAGGCGCGGCGGGAGGAGCGGCCCTGACCGGTCTGGTTCATCCTTGACTCCACTGGAGGGAAGCGACGCGACCACCGCGTCCGCGAGCGATCGACGCCGAGCGGCGTCCTGTTGGAAAGGTTAATCGGATGCGAACCTGCCGCCAAGCGAAAAGTTCACGAACGACTCGACGAGTTCACCGGCCGGCGATTTTGGGATACGAACAGAACACGATCGCGTCGAATCAGGCGTCCCCCACTGCCCGCAACGCCTCGATGACCGCCGCCACCTCGTAAGGCCTGGTCGACAGGCCGAAGGAAAGTCTCACGACGCCCGCCCCGATCGCCCGGGGTGCACAGGCCAGCCCCGCCCTGCAGAGGATTCCTGCGTGCGATTCGAGCATCGCCGCGATTTCCGCGGGTTCCAGTCGGGCGTGCCGCAGCGCGAAGACCGGGACCCTGACCCGTGGATCATCGGGCCCTTCCAGGCTGTACGCTCCGAGAAGCCCGGATCGCAACGCCTCGATCATCATCGCCGAGATCGCCAGTTCGTGCGTCCGCACCGCGGCCACCCCGCCCGGCAACGAGAGCAGGTGCCCGGCCCCGGCCGCGAGCCCGGCGGCGCCGAGCAGATTCATCGTGCCGGCCTCGAATCGAACGGGCATCTCCAGCGGTTGGTGCGTGGACGTCGATTCGGTGCCCGTGCCTCCCTCCCTCCACGGGTCGATTCGCGCCTCGGCCCCCGGCCGGAGGAAGAGGGCCCCGATGCCCTGCGGACCGAGCAGGCCCTTGTGCCCGGGTGCCGCGAGCGCGTCCACGCCCCAGCGGTCGACCTCGAGCGGCAGCCGCCCGGCGGTCTGGGCCGCATCCACGAGCACCATCGTGCCGCGGTCGCGACAGACGGCGGCGATGTCGACCACGGGTTGGATCGCGCCGGTGATGTTGCTGGCGTGCGTGATCACCACCAGGCACGTGTCGGGCTCGATGGCCGCGGCGATGTCCTGGGGCGTCACGGCATGGCCGCGGGGCGAGACCAGCGTGTGCCTGACGCCCCACGCCTCCAGTCCCTTGAGCGGCCTCAGCACGGCGTTGTGCTCGAGCGTGGTCGCCACGACGTGAGCCGCGCGACCCGAACGCCTCGCCTGCAACGCGACGCCCTTGATCACGATGTTCAGCGCATCGGTCAGGCCTGCGGTCAGGACCACCCGCGACGGATCGGAGGCCCCCACCAGCGACGCCACGCGTCGGCGGCATGTCTCGACCGTGGCCGAGGCCTCGAGCGATTCCCGGTACGCGCCGCGGCCGGGCGAATGCAGATTCGCCGCCGCCGTGGCGATGGCCTGCACGACGCAGGCGGGCTTCGGGAAGCTCCCCGCGGCATGATCGGCGTGGATGCGACGCCCGCCCCCGCCCGGTGCGTCCCCCGGTGAATCGCCCGGTGAATCGCCCGGTGAATCCATGGTCAGGCCTTCTTCGTCGCCTTGTAGAAGGGCAATGGCGTGGTGACGGCGGGCAGGATGCCGCGGCCGGAATCGACCTCGAGGGAGGTGCCGGGGGCGAGCAGGGCCTGATCGACGAAGGCCATCGCGATGCACTTGCCCAGCGTCGGGCTCGGGCACCCGCTGGTGACGACGCCGACCTCCTTGTCGCCGTGCTTGACGATCATGCCCGGACGCGCCGACCGCTTGCCGTCGATCACGAGGCCGGCGAGCTTGCGGGCGGGACCGCCCTCCGCGGCGACCTTCTTGAGCGCCGCCATGCCGATGAACGTCTCGCCCTTGTCGCCCTGGTCCTTGTCGAGGGCGATGGCGAAGTCGACGCCGCAGGAGAGGGCGCAGATCTCCTCGCCGAGTTCGTGCCCGTAGAGGGGCATGCCCGCCTCGGTGCGGAGCGTGTCGCGGCAGCCCAGGCCCGCGGGCTTGAGGATGGCGTCGGGGGCGTCCATGTCGACGCCCTGCAGGAGGTACTTGAGGGCCATGTCGACCGCCATGCCGGCGGGCAGGATGACTTCGATGCCGTCCTCGCCCGTGTAACCAGTGCGGCTCACGATGATCTTGGTGATGAGCAGGTTCTTGACGGCGAAGCGATACTTCTTGAGCGTCGGCACTTCGCGGCTCACCTTGCCGATCAGGTCCATCACCTTGGGTCCCTGGAGGGCGACCATCGCCGTCTCCATGGTGCGGTCCTCGAGCGACTTGAGCGTGAACTCGTTGGCCTTGCGCACCTCCTCGAAGTGACGCATGAGCTTCTCGCGATTGCTCGCGTTGACGACCACGAGGAACTCGTCGTCATCGACCCGGTAGACGATCACGTCGTCCTTCACGCCCCCCTGCTCGTTGCACACCAGCGAGTAGCGGCACTGGCCGATCTCCATGTCGCTGATGCGGCGAGTGCAGACCCGTTCGAGCAGGCGACGGGCGTGACGCCCGGCGATCTTGACCCGACCCATGTGCGACACGTCGAAGAGGCCGCCGCTGTTGCGGACCTGATGATGCTCCTGCACCAGGCCCGAGTAGTACATCGCCATCTCCCAGCCTGCAAAGTCCACCATGTGTCCCTTGTGCTGGCGATGGAAGGCGTTCAGCGGCGTCTTGAGCACGGTTGTTCCTCGGGTGACAGGGAAAGGCGCCCGCCACTCCAGTGCCGTCAATCCGACGGCCGGAGGCGGGACGCAAGGGTAGCAGCATCGACTCGGGACGAGACGACGGACCGCTCAGTCCTCGGTCCCCGGCACCCACGCGGCGTTGTCGATCAGCCGCACCGCCCCCACCCTCGCCGCGATCAGCGCTCGCATCGGTCCGGTCCCGCCGACGTTCCGCGGCAGCAGCGTCGCGGCGTCGCGGACCACGGCGTAGTCGGGTCTCAGGCCGGCGTCGTGCAGCACCCGATCCATGATCGCCTCGGCCCCGGCGGGCGTGGCGGCCCGCTGCGCCTCGCAGAGCGCCATCGAGAGCGACAAGCCTTGACGACGGTGCTGAGTCGACAGGAATCGGTTGCGGCTGCTCATGGCCAGCCCGTCCGACTCTCTCACCGTGGGCACTGGCACGATGCGAACGGGCAGCGAGCACATCGAGGTCATCGCCGCGATCACCTGCAACTGCTGCCAGTCCTTCTCGCCGAAGTATGCAGCACGGGGCCTGACGAGTTCAAAGAGCCTTCGCACGACCTGGCAGACGCCCGCGAAGTGTCCGGGCCGGAGGCCGTCCTCGAGCCCGGGTCTGGTGGCCTGCTCGGGAATGGGCGTCGGCCCGGCGGCTTCGCCGGGCGGATAGACGTCTTCCACGCTCGGCGCATACACGAGAGTGGCTCCGGCCTCGCGGCAGCGTTCGAGGTCCTGCGCGAGGGTGCGAGGATACCTCGAGAGATCGGAGGGATCGTCAAACTGCGTGGGGTTGACGAAGATGCTGACGGCGACCTCGTCGCCCGCCGCGGCGGCCGACGCCACCCGGATCAGCGTCTGGTGCCCCTCGTGCAACGCGCCCATGGTGGGCACGAAGTGGCAGCCGGGCTTCCCCGACGGAAGCGAGGCGAGCAACTCGGCGTTGCAGGTGACGACCTTCACGACGCCGGAGGGTCCCGGCCGGGCGGCGACTCGTCCATCACGAGCCAGAGCCGCGGAGCCTTCTGGAGCCGGGACGAACCGGCCAGAGGGAGGCGAGCCATTCGGCCACAGCCGGGTGCTCGGGCACCTTGTCGAGCCGCACGACCACGCCGTGATGGCGTTCGCCGCCTGGAACGCACTCAAGGACGCAGCCCGCGAGGGGTTCGGGCGCGTCGTCGACCAGGTGCGACGCCATGACGACGGTGCGTCCCGGATGCAACAGCCGACGACAACGGAACACGACGTGAAGATCGCTGCGACGGAGGCCGTGCGCCTGCCAGTGCAGGCCGGGCTTGCCATGCTCGTCGAGTTCGGTGATGGTCAGCAGGGCCTCGAAGGGAAGCCCCGGATAGTCGGCCAGCAGGGTCGGGACATGGACCGGAGAGGGCGTGGGCGGGACGGGACTGGTGGGATGGTGTGGGGGCATGGCGACTCGCGATGTCCGAGGACGGGCCCCGTGTTTCGGCGAGCGTGACGTCGAACCTTTGCGGACGACGGCTTCGGGCGGCGTCGACGGCTCCGCCGCGGACGCCTGTGCCGCCCCGCGCGAGCGAGACAGGTCCCAAAATGGCTTGGGCGGGGCAACCGACCGGCGTGTACGCTCCGGGACCATGAACCGCACGGCGTTGACAACCTGGCATGTCCGCCTCTCGCGCGCGGCGATGTCGCGTCTGGCGTCATTCGAATGGCCGCCTCGCGACGCGAACATGTTCCGCTCGTCCTTTCGCGACGATGCCGGACATCGACGGCCGGTGGACGGCGCGTTTCTCGCGCACCTGACCGGGAAGCCGCCGCTCGCGAGCGTGGGCACATCGCCGGAATGCGTGCTGTGGACCCAAGTCGCCACGGCGCCCCAAGGCCGGGACGGGGCGTCCATCGACGCGCTGATCGGGGCGGATCCGCGGGCGTTGGCGATGTCGCTTCGCGAGGCGGGCATCGAGATCTGGACCGAAACCGAGCTGGCATGCCTTCACGCGCTGACGTGGCTGGGCCCCCGATGGGCATCCCGCGCCGCGCTGGCCGCCCGCTTCCTCATCGAGGAACTCCAACCCGACAACGGCACGAACCACCCGTGGGCCATCCACTGGTTCGCGTGGCTCGAAACGATGCACGGCGACACCGACGCAGGGATGTACGCCCAATCGCTGCTTCACAACGCGATGACCGCCGGAGGCGGCATGCCGGACTTGTTTTCCGCCCTGATCCTGCACGATGCAGCCACGTGGCTCGACGCGAGGCTGACATCCGGCGATGCGTGAACGGCGGCGGGAAGGTCCGCAGGCCGGTCACGTCGCGGCGACGGCCGCTCCCTTGCCGTTGCCGATCGACGGGGTCATCCAGCGACGAAGTTCGTCGGCCCAGAGATCTCGCGGATCGACCGCGTCGCCGTAGCGACGCTGCACCGCCGCCGCGATCAGGCCCATGAACATGGGCTGCGGGCGGAGGGGGCGGCTCGTGAGTTCGGGGTGGAACTGGCCGCCGATGAAGAACGGATGCGTGGGCACGCCGACGGGCGCGTCGGGACCGGGCCTGCGAAGTTCCATCACCTGCATGATGGGCCGATTGGGATGCCGCCCGGAGAAGACCAGCCCCGCGGCCTCGAGTCGCTCGATGAACTCGGGGTCGACCTCGTAGCGGTGCCGGAATCGCTCGCGGATCGTCGGGGCCTTGGAGTAGAGGAAGGAAGCGAGGGTTCCGGGGGTGATGAGCACGTCCTGCGCGCCGAGTCGCATCGTGCCGCCGAGGCCCTCGATCCGCTTCTGCTCGGGGAGTTCGCTGATGACGGGGTGCGGGGTCCGCGGGTTGAACTCAGTCGAGGTGGCGTCGCCGAGTCCGAGCACGTTGCGGGCGAACTCGATGACGGCGACCTGGAAGCCCAGGCAGATGCCCAGGTACGGGAGCCCTCGCTCGCGACAGTACCGCACGCAGGAGATCTTGCCTTCGACGCCGCGGGTGCCGAACCCGCCGGGCACGATCACCGCGTCGAGGGAGCCGAGGTGCTCCTCGACGTTTCGGTCGTCGATTTCCGTGGTGTCGATCCAGTCGAGATCGACGCGGGTGCCCAGGTGCGTCGAACAGTGCTCGACGGCCTTGTCGATCGAGGCGTAGGCGTCTCGCAAGTTGGCGTACTTGCCGGCCAGCGCGATGCGGACGGTCCGGGGCTTGGGCGCGGTGAGTCGACGCACGAAGCCGGTCCACCGCTCTCGAGAGCGATCCTCCTGCGCGATGTTGGTTCGATCGTGCAGGTTGAGGATCGAGAGGATCTCGCGATCGAGCCCCTCCTGGCGCATCTCGTCGGGGATGGTGTAGATGCTCTCGCGGTCGTGCAGCGAGAAGACTCGCCGCATCGAGACGTTGCTGAACATCGCGATCTTCTGGGCCACGGTGTCGGAGACGACGCTGCCGGCGCGGCAGGCGATGATGTGGGGCTGCACGCCCGCCTCCATCAGCCGCTTGATGCCCAGCTGCGCCGCCTTGCTCTTTTGCTCGCCCAGGGCCTGGGGCTCGATGATGTACGTGAGCGCGACGAAGCAGCACGATCCGGGGCCCTCTTCGAAGGCCAGTTCTCGCAACGCCTCGATGTAGAAGGCGTTCTCGTAGTCGCCCACTGTGCCGCCGACCTCGATGAAGACCACGTCGGCCTTGCGAGACCCGTCGCCCCGCACCGCGAGTTCGCGGAGCTTTCGCTTCACCTCGCCCGTCACGTGCGGGATCATCTGCACGTCGCGTCCGAGATACGCGCCCCGGCGCTCGCGTTCGAGGATCTCGCTGAAGATCTGCCCCGAGGTCGTGAAGTTGCGACGCGTCAGGTTCTGGTCCAGGAGCCGCTCGTACGTGCCAAGGTCCATGTCGCACTCGGTGCCGTCCTCGAGCACGAAGACCTCGCCGTGGCGATACGGGTTGAGCGTCCCCGAATCGATGTTGAGGTACCCCTCCATCTTGATCGGGGCGACGACGAGGCCCTTGTCCTTGAGCATCTTCGCCAGACTGCTCGCGAAGATGCCCTTGCCAAGCCCCGACATCACCGTGCCCAGCACGATGACGTACTTGTGGAACCCCTTCTGGTACCCCTCGGGGATCGGGCTGTAGAACTCCGAGTCCGCCGACGAAGTCGCCAAGTCCGCCAGCGAGGCGCGCCGGACGCTCCCCTCGCCCTCGCTCCCTGCGGCGCCACCCGCCCCGTTCACGCGGGGCTTGGGTCCGGGCTGACTATTGGAGTTGGGAAGGCCGTCTGACTGTCCATGCGAGGCGGGCATGGAATGAAGTGTACGCAAGCTGCACCCGGGCGTTCGACCTTTCAGGCGTCGCGATCGCCCTGAGACGACAATTCAGTCCATCTCCTGCGTCCCCGAACGCTCCTGCACCACCTTCGCCACCCGATCCCAGAGCGAGTCGTCCATCGCCCCCCGTGCCAGCGTCAACCGAGGCGGTCCGCTCGGATCCCCGATCGCAGGCGCAACCCACAGCACGCCGCCGGTTTCCGAATGGTCGGCCAACCACGTCGCCAGCCGCCGAGCCCCTTGGGCCTCTTCGGGCAGGGCTGGAGCGATACTCAGTCTCAACGCCGCCACCCTCGCGACCTCCTCCTCCGCCGGTGCCGCTCCGGATCCCCACGCTTCGCCCACCAGGCTGCATCCGGCGTCGGTCAGTTGCCGCTCCAATGCCGCCACCAAGGTGCGGATCTCCTGCGGCACCGGCTCCTTGAGGTCGTTGATCACCACGAGTTGCGCGGAGGACGCGGTGCCGGCACGTTGGGCGAGCGTGGCGGGGCGGTCCCACACCACCACCCGAGATGACGCCGCCTGCGGACTCGACGAGCCGAACTTGACCAAGCCAAGCCCGATCGCCCCGCCGGCGACGAGGCACGCCAACACGCCTCCCGCGAGCGCGAGGTCGGCGCGGCGGGCGTTATTGTCGGCCCTCCGCAGGCGGGCGCGGGCGGACGTGGCTCGGGTTCGTGCCGCGGCGACCTGTTCGGCCGCGGGCCTTCGCTTGGAGGGGTCGACGAGCGGGCGTCCGCCCCCCGGCCAGCGAGGGGACTGCGAGGAGTCGACTCGACCTTCGGGCTCGACCTCGATCCGTCCGGTCCACCAGTTCACCACGCGGATGCGACGCGGATCGCCGGAGGCCGACGCCGGAGGGGGTGCCGGAGGGGGTGCCGGAGGGGGCACCGGGGGAGGCGTCGGGGGCGGGGCGGCGGCGGCGGTCGCCGCCGCGTCCGCGGCGACGGCTCCGCGGAGACTGGGCAGGTGGAAGGGCTGCACCGCGGCGGGATCGGCGGCATCCCGGACATGGCGGAGGTCCGCGAGCATGTCATCCGCCGTCGCGTAGCGGCGTGCGTAATCGGTGATCGCGCGGCGGATGATCCACCTGAGCGCTTCGGGAC
>JBAXFU010000049.1:0-24037 GCA_037139735.1 Phycisphaerae bacterium | reverse complement strand
CACCTGGTGCAAACAGGTGCCCACCATCCGAGCGCCCCCCCCGTGCCGCTCCCCCCCCTCCCCTCCAACCACCACGGGCGGTCGCCCGGCAAGGGCCAAACAACTGGAAACCCCCCGCGCGGGGTTCTTCCCCCCCCCCCCATTGTCAACCACCTGCGAGCGATCCCAATGATGACCACGCCGTGTCACCGTGGAGTTATTGACCGTCGTCGAGGGCCGACCCGTTCACCGAATGGGTGGCGTCTTCGCTCCCTCGGTGGACGGTCCCCTCGCGCCATCGGCCGTCACGCCGAAGCCCTTCCATGCTTGGCGGGCATGGCCAACACGGCAGGAACGAGGCCGCGAGCGCATGCGGCCTTCGGGAAGGCTGGAGTGAAACGTCTATAGTTGTCGATACGTATTGACGTATCAATCCATGGCCCGCCCTGGCCCGACCATCCCGAACAAGGCCGCTGCGAAGGCCGCCCGGCTCTTCCGTGAGACTGGCGGAACGCTCCGCGCCGCCGCCGCGCTCCGAGCCGGCATCCATCCTCGCACGCTGCGCGCGATGCTGGAGGCGGGGGTGATCGACCGCGTCAGCCGCGGCCTCTATCGGCTGACGGATGCCTCGGTGTTCACCAACCCGGACCTCGTGGTCGTCGCACACAAGACCCCGACCGCCGTCGTCTGCCTGATCTCCGCTCTGGCGTTCCATGGCATCACGACGCACATCCCGCACAAGGTCGACATCGCCGTCGCGCCCGGCGCGCGAGCGCCCAAACTCGAGCATCCTCCGGTTCAGGTCTACCGGTTCGGCGGCAAGTCCCTGACCGAGGGCGTCGAGAAGCACACGATCGATGGCACGTCCGTGCGGATCTTCGGCGCCGCCAAGACGGTCGCCGACTGCTTCAAGTTCCGCAATCGCGTCGGCATCGACGTGGCCGTCGAAGCCCTCCGGACCCACCTTCGCACGAGAGGCCGGAGCGTCGATGAACTGATCCGGTTCGCGGAGATCGACCGCGTTCGGAACGTCATGATGCCGTACATCGAGGCGATCCTGTGACCAAGGGGAAGCCGACCAACATCGCGGCCTCAGCCCATGCCCGGCTCATGAACCTGGCCCGCGCGGCGGGCGGTCGTTCAACGACCTGTTCCAACTCTACGCGATGGAGCGATTCCTCTACCGGCTGTCCGAGTCGCCGCATGCCTCGAAGTTCATGCTCAAGGGCGCGCTGCTCCTGCGAGTCTGGAATCCCGCGACCTACCGCACCACCCGGGACATCGACCTGCTCGGTCGCCTGCCGAACGATGTGGACTCCGTCGCCAAGGTGATCCGGGCCGTCTGCCGCCAGGAAGTTGATCCGGACGGGTTCGAGTTTGATGCGACGACTGTTCGTGGCGAGTCCATCGTCGAAGAGGCTGACTATCACGGCGTCCGCATCACGTTCAAGGGCCACATGGGCAACGCGCGTGCGGACATGCAGATCGATGTCGGATTCGGCGACGAAGTGACCCCTTCGCCCAGCGAGATCGACTACCCAGTCCTGCTGGACAACCCGGTGCCGCGACTGGCGGCGTACCCGCCCGAAACGGCCATCGCCGAGAAGTTCGAGGTCATGCTCAAACGCGGCGAGGCCAACAGCCGGATGAAGGACTTCCACGACCTCTGGTGGCTGGGGCAGGCGCGATCGTTCGATGGAAGTTCGTTGGCGGCGGCGGTCAAGGCGACGTGCTCGCGGCGCGGCACGCCCGTCATTGACCGCCCGACGGCGCTCACCCGGACCTTCGCCGAGGATCCATCGAAAGTGGCGCAGTGGCGGGCGTTCCGGTGCCGCCTGACGCCCACCAACTGCCCGGAGGACTTCCGTGTCGTCGTTGACGCCGTCGCCGCGTTCATTCAGCCCGTCGCCGCCGATCGTGACTTCACGATGAAATGGCGGCCGCCCGGGCCTTGGAACTGATGCAATCCGTTCGAGACGTCCGGCGCCGGGCAGCGTGATCGGAAAACCGCGGAAACCTGCGAGCGTCAACGCGCGGAATCCGACCGCGGCCCAAACGAGCGGCGTGCCTTGTCGCGATCGTGCTTCGTGCCCCCGTCCCGCCCGTCGCCGCATCCGGCCGCGAGGTCCACGCGGCCCGGCCGCTCGCGATTCGCGTCGTTCGTTCGGGTCCCCTTCCGGCGTCCCCTCCGGTTTCCCGTGCGGGTCCGTACCATTGGCTCCCCGCATGCCAGACCCTCGCGAAACCCCCGCGATGCAGCAGTACTACCGCTTCAAGCGGCAGCACCCCTCCTGCGTCCTGATGTTCCGCATCGGCGACTTCTACGAGATGTTCGACGAGGACGCCGTGAAGGTCTCCAAGGCCATCGGCCTCACCCTGACGCAGCGCACGGAGGGCATGCCGATGTGCGGCGTGCCCTTCCACCAACTCGAGACCTACCTGCGCAAGCTCATCCTGGCGGGCTTTCGCGTCGCCGTGTGCGAGCAGCTTGCCGATGCCAGTCAGGTCAAGGGGCTGGTGCCTCGGGGCGTCACGCGGGTGGTCACGCCGGGCACCGCCGTCGACGAGTCCCTCCTCCGCGGCGACGCCGTCAGCACGCTGGCCTGCGTCCTGTTCACCGGCGGCGGCGACGACTCGCCCGCCTCGCTGGCGGTGGTGGAAGTGTCGACCGGCGAGTTCGTGGTGGCCGACGCGGACGCGTCGACGATCATCGACGAGTTGGCCCGCCGGGGTGTGCGGGAGCTCCTCTACGCCGATCCCGGGCAGGGCGTCCCTCCGCCGCGCGTGAAGCGGCTGCTCGACGCCCTGGGCATCGCCGGCACGGCGCGGCCCGCGTGGCAGTTCCGCCCCGCCGAATCGATCGAGGCCCTTCGCGAGCACTTCGGCGTCTCGACCTTCGCGGGCTTTGGCATCGGCGATCAGGAGCCCGTGCTGCAGGCCGCGGGCGCGGTGGTGCGATATCTCAAGGAGACGCAGACGCTCGGCGAGGAGGAGGCGAAGCTGGCGGCCGGCGTGATGGCCGGCTTGGCCACGCTGCGGCACCTTCGGGCGCCCCGGCGCGAGGACGCGGGCGACGTCTGCATCGTCGACGCGGTGAGTCTGCGGTCGCTCGAGATCGAGCGGACGATCCGCGGCCAGGGCACGACGGAAGGGTCGCTCCTTGGGGTCTTCCTCGAATCGGGCGTGGTCCGCACGCCGATGGGCAAGCGGCTGCTTCGGTCGTGGCTGTGCCGCCCGCTGCGTCGCGTCGACCGCATCGTCGAGCGTCAGCGGTGCGTGCAGGCGTTGGTCGACGACCGGGCGTTGGCGGAGCGACTCGATCGTCCGCTGGCGGAGATGCAGGACGTGGCCCGAATCGCGGGTCGGGTCGCGTTGGCGAGGTGCACGCCTCGCGACGTGGTGGGGTTGGCGCAGTCGATCCGCGCGGCGTCGCGGCTGGCCCATGAGTTGGAGGGGTCGCTCGCCTTCGAGTCGCGACGTGCGCCGCTGGCGGCGTCGTGCGAACGGTGCGTCGCGTTGGCGGATCGGGTGCTGGCGGGGTGCGTCGACGATCCGCCGCCGCACCTGCGCGAGGGCGGGGTCTTCCGCGACGGCGTGGACGCCGAACTCGACGAGGCCCGCGGACTGCAGCGCGACGCGGGCGACTGGCTGAGCCGCTACCAGGCGAGCCTGATCGCCGCGCACGACCTGCCGAGCCTGAAGGTGGGGTACAACAGCGTCTCGGGGTACTACATCGAGTTGCCCACGGCGCAGGCGAGGAACGCGCCGGCCTCGCTGGTGCGCAAGCAGACGCTCAGGAACGCCGAGCGGTTCACGACGCCCGAACTGCGGGACTACGAGGGCAAGGTGATGCACGCCGAGCAGCGGGCGCTCGAGCGGGAGCGGGCGCTCTTCGCCGACCTGTGCGCCGCGGCCTCCTCGCTGCTCGACGAGATCGCCGTGCTGGCCGACGAGACGGCAGCGATCGACGTGCTGGCGGGCCTTGCGACCAAGGCGGTCCGGCGCGGCTGGAAGCGTCCCGAGATCGTCGAGGAGTCGGCGCTGGTGGTGCACGCGGGGCGCCATCCCGTGCTGGACGAATCGCTGGGATCGAACTTCGTGCCAAACGACGTGGAGCTGGGTCGAGGCCCGGAGGCCGGCTCGGGCGCGAGGTTGGCGTTGATCACGGGCCCCAACATGGCGGGCAAGAGCACGTTCATCCGGCAGACGGCATTGATCACCCTGCTGGCGCACACCGGGAGTTTCGTGCCGGCGGATCGAGCCACGGTGGGCGTGACGGACCGGATCTTCACCCGCATCGGCGCCGACGACGCGCTGCACGCGGGCCAATCGACCTTCATGGTCGAGATGATCGAGACGGCGAACATCCTCAACCACTTCACCGAGCGAAGCCTGGTGGTGCTCGACGAGGTGGGGCGGGGCACGAGCACGCTCGACGGGCTGAGCCTCGCCTGGGCCATCGCCGAGCATCTCGCCCGGCCCGCGACGGGAACGCCGGGCCCTCGCACGCTCTTTGCGACGCATTATCACGAACTGACGGACCTCGAGGGGCGGCTCGAGGGGCTCGTCCGCAACCTGCACGTGGCGGTCCGCGAGTGGCCCGCGGGCGACGGTCAGGCGGACATCGTCTTCCTGCACCGCATCCTGCCGGGCCGGACCGACCAGAGCTACGGCCTGCACGTGGCGAGATTGGCGGGCATGCCCGGCGCGGTGGTGGCCAGGGGACGCGAGGTGCTCGCGTCGCTGGCCGTGCATCACGGGCCCGCGGCTTCCGCGCCCGCGGCCATTCCGGCAGTTGGGCCCGGCGCCGGGCCCGGCAAGGCCGCTCCCGGAGCCCAGTTGCCCCTCTTCACCGAGTTCGTCGATCATCCGGCGTTGTCGGTGCTGCGGGAGACCAAGCTTGATTCGATGTCGCCCCTGCAGGCCTTCGACGCGCTGCGGCGGCTCAAGGAGATGGCCGATGCCTGAGCGACTCGCGCAGGGAGGCGGGGCGGCGTCGCGGCGGACGCCGCTTGCCGCCTTGTCGTTGGTCGTCGTCGCGGCCGTCGCGGCGGCGGGGTGCGAGACGCGCGTGGTGAGCCACAACAGCTTCCTCACCGGACTTCAGGGGTCCGAGCAGCAACTTCCCAGCAACCGCAAGATGGGCGACTACGCCGATCCCACGCTCGTGCGGGAGGATCGCCTCGTGAAGGAGGATCCCAAGACGGGCGCACGGACGCTCACCGCCCGCAGCGGTCGTCACCTGATGATCCACATCTACACCTGCGTCGACCAGGACGACGCGCAGCTCTTCGTGTCGGAGGTGCTCAGCGATCGCACCAAGCGAGAGTTCGCCGAGCGGGGCATCGACCCTCGCGAGGGGTTCCGGCGCCTGCAGGACCACCAGGAGGACCTCCAGAAGCTCTTCAGCCAGATGCCCGCGGCCGAGTACACGCCGGGGCTCTTCCTCAAGCCGCTGGGCGGGGGCGTGCAACGCGTCGAACTCGACGGCCTGGCGGCCAAGGGGCTCTTCTGGACGGGCTTCGACATGGTGCAGGAGCGGGGGAGTTGGCGGTTGCGATGGATGGTGGGGCCCGAGCGCTACGATCCGTGAGCATCGCGCCCGCCGAGCCGGGGCATGCCGGAGCGTTGTCCCCCTTGGCGAAGAAGAAGGACGAATCCACGCAGTCGCCCACGATCGAGAACCGCCGGGCGCGGTTCGACTATCACATCGAGGAGACGCTCGAGTGCGGCATCGCGCTCATGGGGAGCGAGATCAAGTCGGTGCGGGCCTCGCAGGTCTCCCTCAACGAGGGGTACGTCCACGTGGGCCGTCAGCCCCTCTCGCTCGCGCTCCTGAACGTCAACATCGGCGAGTACGCGCCGGCGGGCGCGCTGGGGCATCGTCCGCTGCGGGCCAGGACGCTGCTGGCCCACCGCCGCGAGATGCTCAAGATCGCGCAGGCGACCGAACGCAAGGGCATGACCGTCGTGCCGCTGAAACTCTTCTTCAAGGACGGGTGGGCCAAGGTGCTCATCGGCGTCGCGCGGGGCAAGGACAAGGCGGACAAGCGACGCAGCATCGGCGAGCGGGAGGCCAAGCGGGACATCGATCGCGCCATGTCGCGGCGGCGCTGACCCGGCGGGCCTCCCCGCGACGGGCGGGGCCTCGATTCGGCACGCGATTCGCGTGCATCGCGGCATGAACGCGCTGCGCGCCCTCTCCATTCTCCTCCTTCTCGCGTCCATCCTGACGCCTCGCGTCGCCTCGGCGGGCCTGACGGTCCGCGACGTGGCCCGCGTCCGCGGGCAAGGCGAGGTGCGGATTGGCGGCCTGGGGTACGTCACCGGCCTCAAGGGCACGGGCGACGACGCCAAGGAGGCCCTCGTGGCCCGACCCTTGGCGCAGATCTTCAAGGAGTCCGGCAACGAGCCGGGCAGCCTGAAGGAGTTCACCAAGGGCAAGGCGGTGGCCGTGGTGTGGGTGTCGTGCACCATCCCCGAGCGAGGCGCCCCCGCCGACGAGAAGCTCGACGTGCAGGTCACGACGCTGCTGGGCGCCTCGAGTCTCGCCGGCGGTCGCCTCCTGTCGACGGCCTTGTCGGGCGTGCTTCCGGGCCAGCCGGTGGTGGCGATGGCCGAGGGCGCCCTCGACGTGGAGGATCCGGCGACCCCGACCGTGGCGCGGGTGCGAGAGGGCGCGGTGATGCTCGCCGACGTGCTCGGGCCCGAACTGCTCGACGAGTTCGACCTGCTGCTCTACGCCCCGTACGTGGGATGGTCGGCGGTCAACCAGGTGGCCGTGTGCATCAACGCGAAGGCCGACCCCATCAACAACTCCGTGGCCCGCGTGATCGACGAGCGGACCATCCGCGTGACGATCCCCAAGGCCGAACTGTCGAACCGCGCCGCCTTCCTCGCCGACGTCTTCAACGCGGAAGTGAACGCCGCCCTGCTCGACCTGCCCCCGCAGGTCGTGGTCAACAGTCGTACCGGGGCCATCGTCGTCACCGGCGACGTGCAGTTGCGGATGTCCGGGGTGACGCATCGCAACCTGACGATCACGACCGTCACGCCGCCGCAGACCGGCACGCCCCTCAACCCCCTGGTCAAGCGTGACGCGTGGACCGGCGTGGGCGCGGACGGATTGCCCAACGAGGTCGCGAAGGTCAACGACCTGATCAACGCCTTCAAGCAGCTGAACATGCCGGTGCAGGACCAGATCTCGCTCCTGTCGATGCTGCACAAGAGCGGGAGCCTGCAGTGTCGCCTGGTGATCGACTGAGCACGGAGGGTCCGCCATGATGATCGCCGACACCATCGCCTCGCCGCTTCAGGCCCTGCGTCCGGCCGACGCCGGGCTGCAGGCCCGCACCACCGAGTTCGCCTCCGTGCTGGGCCGCATCGACGGCGAGTCGATGACGCCCGAGGAACGCGCCGCGCAGGGCGCTCGCGACCTGGTCAGCGTCGCCCTCGTGCAGCCCGCCCTCAAGACGTTCAGGCAGTCCAACGGCGCGGCTGGGCCCTTCGCCCCCAATCAGGCGGAGCGCACCTTTCGCGGCATGATGGACGCGTCGTTTGCGCAGCGGCTCGTGCAGGGAGGCCGATGGGGGTTGGTGGACCGCGTGGCACGTTCGTTGCTCCGCGAAGGACCGCAGACCTCGGGCCCGGCGACGGGCTCGGCGACCGGCGAGTCCTTCCCCGCGGCGGGGGAGCGGTCGGCGGGGGCGTGATCGGCGCGGCGGAGACCGCGCAGCAAGGAGTGGCGCATGGAGGCGACCAGACAGGCGGCGACGGGCGGCCGGGGTTCGGCGGGCGGCCAGGGCGACCGGGCGCGGGCCGCGTGGACGGTGCATCGGGTGGCCGTGGAGCTTCGCGAGGTGCTCGATGGTCTTGGCGCGGAGTATGCCGCGTTGGTCAGGATCCTCACCGAGCACGCCCAGGCGATCCGCAGCGCGGACGTCCCGGGGATCGCTCGGTGCGCCGCGGCCCAGGAGGAGACGCTCTCGCGGGTGAGCCGCCTGGACCAGCGGCGTCGCGAGGTGATCGCGGGCGCCTGCAGCTGCCTGCCGGGCCTCGCGGAGCAGGCCAAGCGGGCGACGCTGACGGTCACGCAGGTCGCTTCGGCGTTGCCCGGAAGCGACGCCGCCGCGATGGTCGCCTCGTGCGAGCGGGTCAAGGCGCTGGTGGCGCAGTCCAAGGCGCTGACCGACGCGGTGCGGATCAGCACGATCTCGCTCCTGCAGCACGTCGAAGGGGTGATGCGGCAGGTGAGCCGCAAGCTGAGCCACGCGGGGACGTACGGCCGTCGGGGCGTGGTGGAGACGACGCAGCAGGTCGTGACGAGTCTGGACATGCGAAGCTGAACGGGCGGCAGGACGCCTCCCCGCAGGGAACACACCCATGAGTCTTTCGGCGGCCCTCAACATCGGACGTTCGGCCCTTTCGGCGAGCCAGCTCGGCATCCAGGTGGCCAGCAACAACATGGCCAACGCCTCGACGCCGGGGTATTCGCGTCAGCGGGCCATCATCGAGTCGATCGCGGGCGATCGCTCGATCGGCGGCGGCGGCGCGGGACGCGGCGTGCGCGTGGGCGTGGTGCGGCGCGACGTCGACGCGGCCATCAACTCCCGCCTGACGGCGGCGGGCGCCGACGCGGCGGCGGCGACGGTGCAGGAGCGGATCTTCCGGCAACTGGAGACGACGCTGGGGGAACTAGGCGACAACGACCTCTCGAACGAGCTGTCGGGCTTCTTCAAGGTGTGGAGCGAGCGGGCGAACGAGACCAAGTCGAGCAGCGCGGTGATCCAGCAGGCGGATCGGATGGCGAGGTTCTGCCGCAAGCTCCGGGGCGACCTGACGGACCAGCGGGCGCAGATCGACGATTCGGTGGCGGTGACGGTCGATCGGGCCAACCAGCTGATCACGAACATCGCGGAGCTCAACAAGGTGATCTCGACCTCGGAGAGCGGCGGGTCGCCGGCCAACAGCCTCCGCGACCAGCGCGAGCAGGCGATCGACGAACTCGCGACGCTCGTGGACGTGTCGGTGATCGACCGCGGCCTGGGCGGATTCGACGTGATGGTGGGCTCGGCCCCGGTGGTGCTGGGCGACCGATCCAAGCAGCTCGAGGTGAGCAAGACCAGCACGCCCGACGGGACGCGGCTCATCGTGCAGACCGCGGGCGATGATTCGCAGCAACTCGACATCCGGGCGGGCGAACTCGGCTCGCTTCTGGTGAACCGCACGGGCGCGCTCGAGACGACGATCACGCGGCTCGACCGGCTGGTCTCGCAGATGGTCTTCGAGGTCAACCGCCTGCACAGCACGGGCACGAACGCCTCGGGCCTGCGTTCCTCGTCGGGCACGGCCGCCTTCTCGGTCGAGAACCGCGGCCGAGCGCTCAACGACCCGGCCAACGACGTGACGAACCTGCAGCCGTACAAGGCCTCCAACGGCGGGTTCATGGTCAACGTGCGAGATCGGGCCACCGGCGGCATGCAGACCGTGCGGGTGGCCGTCGATCTCGACGGCATCGACGCCACCGGCACGCCCGGCACCGGCGACGACACCAGCGCCGAGGACATTCGCGCCGCGCTGGCGGCGATCCCGGGCCTCTCGGCCGAGTTCGGGGTCGACGGCAAGCTGCGGGTGACCGCCGCCGAGGGCTTCGACTTCTCCTTCTCCGACGACACCTCCGGCGCGCTGGCCGTGCTGGGCATGAACGCCTTCTTCACCGGCGGCGACGCCTCCGACGTCGCGGTCAACGCCGAACTCGTGGCCGACTCGAGCAAGCTGCTCACGGGCCGCATGGTCAACGGCTCGTTCGTCGAGAACGGCACGGCGCTCGAACTCGCCCGCCTGCAGGGGCGGGCCTCGGAGGGCCTGGGCGGGCTGACCTTCGCGGAGCACTGGCGCGACACGTCGCAGATGGTCGGCGGCGGCGCGGCGGAGGCCTCCATCAACGCCTCGGCCCGCGCCATGGTCCGCGACTCGCTCCAGAGCCAGCGCGACGCCATCAGCGGCGTCAACATCGACGAGGAGTCGATCGGGCTGCTCGACTTCCAGCGTCAGTACCAGGCCGCGGCCAGAGTCATCTCGACCGTCGATCAGATGACCCAGACGCTGCTGGCCATGCTCTGAGCCCCTCCCCGCGACCGGGGAACCGGCGCGGCACGTGGCTTGCGTGATCTCGGGCGTGATCGACCGAGTCACCAACCAGATGAACGCACGCGTCTCGCTCGCCACGCTGGGGCGGACGAACCTCGCCCTCTTCGCGTTGCAGCAGCAGATCTCGACCGGGCGGTCGATCCTGCGATCGAGCGACGACGTGGTGAAGGCCGCCACGATCGGCGTGCTCGACGATCGGCTGCAACGCTCCGAGCAGATCTCCCGCAACCTGCAGCACGCCGACAGCGCGCTCTCCGAGGCGGACACCACCCTCGACGAGGCCACGAACATCGCCCAGCAGGCCAAGAGCATCGCCTCCGGCCAGGTGGGCGCCACCGTCACCGCCGCGGAACGCGAAGGTCAATCGCGCGTCGTCGACAGCCTGCTCCTGGGCCTCTTCAACATCGCCAATCGCGAGGGCGTCGCCGGGTACGTCCTGGGCGCGTCGCAGTCGGCCTCCCGCGCTCCGGTGGAATCCCTCCGGGGCGGCTATCGCTACCGAGGCCGGGGCGAGGGGCTGCTCACGGACCTCGGATCGGCCACCGCCGTGCCCCTCACGCTGGGCGAGCGAAACCCCATCGCGGGCATCTCGGCCAAGGTGGGCGGGCAGGTCGACCTCGACCCCGCCCTGACCGACGACACTCGCCTGGCCGACCTGAAGGGGGCCAGAGGGCAGGGCGTGGCCACCGGCATCATCCGGATGAGTATCGACAACGGCGCCGCCGTGGAGATCGACCTGTCGGGCATCGACGCCGCCGGCGAGGCCAGGGTTCGCATCGAGCGGGCGATTCGCGCCCACGAGCAGCGGACCGGCACCACCGTGCTCGGTCCCGGCGGCGTCTCCTTCGCCGGCGGGCGTTTCTCCTTCGATGTCGCGGGCGCCTCGACCACCATCGAGTTCTCCGATCCCGGCAGCGGCATGACGGCCCAGGACCTTGGCCTCGCCCGCGTGCCCGCCACGCCCATCACGCCGGTCCAGAATCAGGGGCTCGACACCGGACCCCGCCTGACGATGCGAACGCCCCTGTCGGCGATGGACGGCCTTGGCGGCACCTTGGGTCGACTCCTGATCACCAACGCCGGGCAGTCGGTCGAGGTCGACCTCACCGGGGCCGTCACCCTGCAGGATGTGCGTAACCGCATCGAGGGAGCCGACCTGGGCGTGCGCGTCGAGATCAGCGCCGACGGCGGCGCGGTCGAGATCCGCAACGAACTCGCCGGTCGCAGCAATCAGTCCCTGTCGATCGGCGAGGTGGCCGGCGGGAACACCGCCACGCTGCTGGGCATCCGCACCATGTCGCCCTCGACGCGATTGGCGTCGTTCAACTTCGGCAAGGGCGTCCAGATCGTCGACAACGCGGCCGATCCCCTGACCGGGCAGGTCTCCCCGGAGCGCAACGTCGACTTCGAGATCCGGCTGGGAGACGCCGCCGGGACGGTCATCCCGGTCGACCTGCGTCCGCAGGACGTGGTGTCGGTGCAGACGCTGCTCGATCGCGTCAACGCGGAGATCCAGCCGCGACTGCTGGCGGCGGGGCTGCCCGCCGACGCGCTGGTCGCGGGGCTGACGCCCCGGGGCAACGGCCTGACGCTCGTGCAGGGGAGTTCCTTCGCCGGCGCGATCCAGGTGAACGTGCGCAACAACTCCTCGGCGGCCCGCGACCTGGGGCTGACGAGCGGGGCGTACGACCCGGCCACGTCGACGCTGACGGGCGAAGATCGCGCGAAGGTGCGCGTGGAATGCCTGTTCACGCATCTTTCGGACCTGCGCCACGCCCTGACGACCAATGACGTTTACGGCATCCAGTTTGCGAGTCAGGACATCGAGTCCTCCATCTCGCGACTGGCCGAGTCCAGGGGCGTGGTGGGGGGGTACGGACAGTTGGTCGATTCGGCCAAGCAGCGAGAGGCCGACCGCGTGGTGCTCGACGAGACGGTCCGCAGTCAACTGCGGGACATCGACTTCACCGAGGCGGCATCGAAGTTCACCCTGCTGCAGACGCAGCTCGAGGCCGGCTTGCGGACCACCGCGATGGCCTCGCAGCGAAGTCTGCTCGACTTCCTGGGTTGATTCCGGATGGCGGCAGGGGGTTGGGGTCGGTTGGTGGCGGCGGACGCGCGTGCGTCCGCCGGGAACGGGCGGGTCGACCGCCGTCCCGTTTCCAGACGCATCGACGGTCGGCGAAGCTGGAGCGCACGCATGCAAGTGCGAACGACAAGGTTCGGACTGGTGGAGATCGCGGAGGACCGCGTCATCACCTTCCCCAAGGGACTGCTGGGGTTTTCGAAGCAGACCGCGTACTGCCTGCTTGAACCGGGCGAGGACGCCTGTTTCTTCTGGCTTCAGTCGATCGACGAACCCGACCTGGCGTTCGTCGTGACCGACCCGAGCATGTTCGTGCCCGAGTACTCGGTCCCCATCCGCGCCGAGCAGATGGAGGAACTGGGCCTCGCGCAGCTGCAGGACGCGCAGGTGTTCTGCATCGTGAACAAGGTCGACGACATGCTGACCGGCAACCTCCAGGGGCCGCTGGTCATCAACACGCTGACCCGCGGCGGCGAGCAGATCGTGCTCGCGGATCGGCGCTGGAACACCAGGCACCCCCTGGTCAAGGTCGGCGCCGGCGTCACCCGCAAGGCCCAATCGGCCTGACCGAGGGCGAGCCGTTCCGATCGATTCCGCCCGCGCCCGGCGCGAGCGGTCATGCAGCAAGCAACGTCATCCCGCGACGCTGCGGGACCGTCGGGCCGTCCGCCAAGGACGACGCCCGGGACGGTTCCCCGCGTGCACGCGGGATGTCACAGGCCGGACCAGGGACGACCGCGGGCGTGCCGCGGAGCAAGGAGCTACACATGCTGGTGCTGTCCCGGCAGCGAGACGAGACGATCATGATCGGTGATGACATCGAGATCACCGTGGTGGACATCCGAGGCGACAAGGTTCGCCTGGGCATCGCGGCCCCCTCGAGGATCGCCGTTCACCGCAAGGAAGTGTACGAATCCATCAGGCGGGAGAACGAGGCGGCGGCGCAGGTGGGCCGCGACGTCGACATCAGCCCCCTGCACGAAATCAAGCCCGGAACCCGGCCCGTCGCCGGGATCTCCCCGGGGCCAGAGCGGCTGAGGGTTTCCAAGGCCCAGCAGACCGGATCGGACAACGTGGCCAGACTCCTCTCGGGACGAGGGGGGACCCGCCAGAGCGGACCGCCGGGGGCCAGGCCGCCCGACGGGCTTCGCAAGGCGGTGTGACCCGACGACGGAGCGAGGGAGAGGCAGGGTCGGGCGGATGCCCGGCCCTGGTGGTGCGGGGACCGAGGCGGCAGAGCCGCCGGTCGCCCGCGGCGGCAGGAACAAGCACGTACGCCTCAATCATGGAGGATTGTCATGGCACGTATCAACTCGAACATTCCCAGTCTGGTGGCGCAGGAAAAGCTCAATCGCTCGCAGCGCGAGATGGGCATCCGGCTTGAGCGGCTCTCGAGCGGTCTCAAGATCAACCGAGGCAAGGACGATCCCGCGGGCCTCATCATCTCGGAGCGCATCCGCTCCAACATCCGGGGCATCGAGAACGGCGTCAAGAACTCGGAGCGCGCCTCGGCGATGCTCTCGACCACGGAAGCGTCGCTGAGCGAGGTCAACGACCTCCTCAACTCGATCCGCGGCCTGATGGTGGAGTCCGCCAACACCGGCGGCAACTCGAAGGCCGAACGCGACGCCAACCAGCTGCAGATCGACTCGGCCATCGAGTCCATCACCCGCATCAGCAACACCGCCTCGTTCGGCTCGCTGAAGCTGCTCAACGGCTCGCTGGACTACACCCTCTCGGGCGTCCGCACCAGCGCGGTGAGCATCGCCAACGTCGGCAACGCCACGTTCGTGGGGTCGACCTCGCTGGCGGTCGAGGTCGACGTCACCGCCTCGGCCCAGGTCGGCGCCCTCTTCTACAACGGCGTCAACTCCGCCGCCGGCGTCACCCTCTCGGCCATGACCATCGAGATCGCCGGCCCCGCCGGCGTGCAGGTGCTCACGATCGCCAGCGGCCAGCCCCTCGCCAAGCTCGTCGCCGCCGTCAACAGCGTCGCGCCCCTGACGGGCGTCAAGGCCGACCTCATCAACGGCGCGGCTTCCTCGGGCATGGTCTTCAAGTCCCAGGACTACGGCGCCAACGCCTTCGTCTCCGTCAAGCGACTGGGCGGTCCGGGCGCGGTGGGCGACTCCTTCCGCCTCTACGCCTCCGTCAACGACGCGCCGCCTCCGACCGGAAGCCCCTTCCCCTGGTCGAGTCTCATCAGCTCGGGGGCCATGGCCACCGCCGAACGCGACAACGGACGCGACGTGCAGGCCATCATCAACGGCAACCTCGCCAGCGGCAACGGCCTCAAGCTCAAGGTCAACTCCCCCTCGCTGAGTCTCGACATCACCCTCACCGAGGCGTCGGCCACCAGGCCCAACGCCGCGGCGAGCGTCTTCCACGTCACCGGCGGCGGCTCGCTCTTCCAGCTCGGCCCCGACGTCATCGCGGCCCAGCAGGTGGGCATGGGCATCCCGTCGGTCGCCGCCTCCCGACTGGGCGCCACGCTGGTGAACGGCTCGGTGCAGTACCTCAACGCCCTCAAGTCGGGCCAGGCCTACAGCGTCGCCTCCAACGTGCGCAGCGGCGACTTCACCGCGGCCACCAACATCCTCAACGCGGCCATCGATCAGGTCACCGAACTCCGCGGACGCCTGGGCGCCTTCGAGCTCAACGTGCTCGAGACCACGCAGCGGTCGCTCAGCAGCCAGTTCGAGAACCTGACGGCCAGCGACTCGGCCATCCGCGACGCCGACTTCGCCTATGAAACCAGCCGCCTGACCCGTGCGCAGATCCTCACCAGCGCGGGCACGTCGACCCTGCAGCTCGCCAACCAGCAGAGCCAGCAGGTGCTGCAGCTGCTGGGCTGATCCCCATCCCCTTTCGCGAGGGGTCCTCCGTCCCAGAACGCCTCCCCCAGCGCCCGCGGCCACCGCCGCGGGCGCGTTTTTTTCCGCCGCCGGTGACGCGCATGCGGGCTGGACGGCATGCGCAGGGGGGAGCGACGCGGAAAAACTGCACGAAAGCGACGATTTCGCTCGCCACCATCCGCTTGCGGTGAAGACGCGACCCGGGAGTTCCGATTGTTCCGTCTGGAAGCCCCTTGCGTTCTCTGACGCGAGGGGCGTGACGGACGGAACGGAATCCCAGTCCGTCACATGCCCCGGGCCGCGTCGGTTCGGGTGGTTGTAAGCGGCCGACGGTGACGGGCATCGCCCCGATCCCGCGGCGGCTTGGGCATCGCAGTCTCTCATTGCACGGAGGATTTCCATGGGTCGGATTAACAGCAATGTTCAGTCGATGATCGCCCAACGGGTGCTCTCGCAGAACAACTCAACGCTCTCGACGTCGCTCGAGCGCCTGAGCACGGGTCTCAAGATCAACCGGGGCAAGGATGATCCCGCCGGCCTCATCGCCAGCGAGAACCTCCGCTCCGAGTCCAAGGCCACCAGCGCGGCCATCACCAACGCCGACCGCGCCGATCAGGTCGTGAACATCGCGGAGGGCGGCCTGCAGGAGATCAGCAGCATGCTGAGCGAACTGCAGGGCCTGGTCACCAACACCGCCAGCCGCGCCGGCCTCTCCAACGAGGAGAAGAGCGCGAACCAGCTGCAGGTCGACTCGATCCTCCAGACCATCGATCGCGTCTCCTCCTCCACCAACTTCCAGGGCATCAAGCTCCTCAACGGAAACTTCGACTTCAAGACCTCGGGCGTCCAGTCCGGCGTCGCCGACTACCGCGTCAACGCGGCGAAGTACACCGGCGGAGCCCTCGCGGTCGACGTCCAGGTCACGGCCTCGGCCCAGCAGGGCGGCGTCTTCCTCTCCCTGGGAGGCACCAGCATCAACATCTCCACCGGCTCGTCCTTCGTGATCGAGATCGCCGGCAGCCGCGGCTCTCGCGAGCTCACCTTCGCCTCGGGCACCACCCTCGCGAAGATGGTCTCCACCATCAACACCTTCACCGACGTCACCGGCGTCGAGGCCTCCCTCTCCGCCGGCGCCACCCGCATCGGCATCAACAGCAAGGACTTCGGCTCGGCCGAGTTCGCCAACGTCAAGGTCCTCAACGCCGCCGGCATCAACGCCGTCGCCAACGGCGACGCCAGCACCCCGGTTCGCGGCATCTACGGCCGCGGGAACGGCGACTTCCTCGCCCCGAGCACCATCGTGAGCACCTTCGTCAACGCCAACAACGGCGTCATCGACTACGGCCAGGACCTCACCGGCACCATCAACGGCATCCCGACCACGTCTCGAGGCAAGACCATCCGCATCAACACGGACTTCCTCGACATCGAGATGACGCTCAGCTCGACCCAGGCCCAGCAACTCGGCAACGTCGGCGCCGGCACCAACCCCGCCATGATGATCACCGGCGGCGGCGCCGACTTCCAGCTCGCCGGCAAGGTCGACATCGCCGGCAAGGTCTCCCTGGGCATCCGCGACGTCTCGGTCCGAAAGCTCGGCGACAGCTCCGTCGGCTTCCTCGACCGGCTCGCCAGCGGCAAGACCAACAACGTCACCAACGGCGACCTCAGCGGGGCCCAGAAGATCGTCGCCGAGGCGATCACCCAGGTCTCCGCCCTCCGCGGCCGACTGGGCGCGTTCCAGAAGAACACCATCGGCGCCACCGTCCGCAGTCTCAACGTGAGCGTCGAGAACACCTCGGCCGCCCAGAGCGTCATCCGAGACTCCGACTTCGCGGCCGAAACCGCGGCCCTCACCCGCTCGCAGATCCTGGTCTCGGCCTCCACCAACATCCTCTCGCTGGCCAACCAGGCCCCCAACTCGGCCCTCCAGCTGCTGGGTTGATCCCTCCGCTCCGATCCTGACACCACCCACGCCCTTCCTCCGCAAGGAGGGGGGCGTTTTTCATTTGGGGGGGCAGAGACGGTCCCGCCGAAGCCCATCCGCGACGTTCCCGCCTCGCCGGATAGACTCCAGCTCCCCCAACCCCGTCCCTTCCCGTGGCCACGTTCCGTTACACCGCCATCTCCGCCTCCGGCGAGCGCATCGAGGGCACCCTCGTCGGGGCCTCCGAGCAGGCGGTGCTTGCCGAACTCGATGCGAGGCGCCTCACGCCAGTGGCCGTCGCCCTCGCCGCGGGCGGTTTCGCCGAGACCTCGGGGCGTCTGCCCGCCCGGCAGCTCGGCGAGTCGTACGGCCAACTCGCCGACCTGCTCCGCGCGGGCGTTCCCCTGCTGCGGGGCCTGCGACTCCTGGGCGGGCGTCGCAGTCGTCCTCGCGTCAGCCGCGTCTTCGCCTCGCTTGCGCAGGAAGTCGAGAAGGGCTCCGATCTCGCCGCGGCGATGGAGCGGCGCAGCGACTCGTTCCCGACCCTCCACATCGCCATGGTCAGGGCGGGCGAGCGGGGCGGATTTCTCGAATCCGTCCTGGCCCAACTCGGCGGCCTGGTGGTCAAGCAGGCCGAACTCACGGGCAAGATCCTGGGCAACATGATCTATCCGGCCGTGCTGGTCGTCTTCGGGCTCGGCATCGCCGCGGTGATCTTCGGGATCTTCGTTCCCCAGTTCCGGCCCATGTTCGCAAGGATCGAGGGCGGCCTGCCCCTGGTCACCACGATCGTCTTCGCCGTCAGCGACGCCATCACCAAGTATGGCCTGATCACGGCGGGGTTGCTCGGCGCCGCCGGCGTCGGCGTGGCGGCCGCCATGCGGCGGCCGGACGTCAAGGCGAGCATCGATCGGGCCCGACTCGGGCTGCCCGTGCTGGGGCCCATCCAGCGAGGCATCGCCACCGCCCGGCTCTGCCGCCTGCTCGGTTCGATGCTCGCCAACGGCGTGCCGATGCTCGCCGCCCTTCGGATCTCCCGCGACGCGGTGGGCAACCCCGTCATGCAACGGGCCATCGACGCCGCCGCCGAGGCCGTCCAGTCGGGCGCGGCGCTCGCGCCGCCCCTCGAGGCCTCCGGCCTCTTCGACGACGACATCGTCGAGATGATCCGCGTGGGCGAGTCGGCCAACAACCTCAGCGAGGTCCTGCTCACCATCGCCGACACCATCGAGGCCCGGTTGGACCGGCTTCTCAACGTCGCCATCCGGTTGATCGAACCCCTGCTGCTGGTGGTCATCGCCGGACTGGTCGGGCTCGTCGCCGCGGGGCTGCTGCTGCCCCTGACCAAGCTCAGCCAGTCCGTCTGAACGCTCGGCGAATTCGGCCCGCCCGGCGCGGTTCGCTCACTATCATCATCGGTCCGGCTCGGCGGGAGTGCCCGTCGGCGTTGTTTCACGGAGAAGCTCCATGCCCATGTCCATCGCCCGTTCCGCTCCTCGCACCCTTCGCCGTCGCTCCGGCTTCACGCTCATCGAGGTGATGATCGTCATCCTCATCGTCCTGGCGCTGGGCGGCCTGGTCGCGTACAACCTCCTGGGCACCAAGGAGGATGCCGAGAACAAGCTCTGCAAGATCGACATGAACACGCTCGAGCAGGCCCTCAAGCAGTTCCGCTTCGATCACGGACGCTACCCCACCGACGATGAAGGGCTCGAGGCGCTCTGGAACAAGGAGAAGCTCCAGGACGAGGAGGACGCCAAGAAGTGGCGCAAGCTGCTCGACCAGCCCATGCCCAACGACCGCTTCGGCAACGCCTGGGGGTATCGTCAGGTCAGCGAGCACGGCGAAGAGGACAAGTACGACCTCTGGTCCGCAGGCCGCGACAAGCAGGAAGGCACCGGCGACGACATCAACTCCTGGAAGTCCGACGAGGCCTCGGGCGCCGGCTCGGGCGCGTCGGGCGCCTCGGGTTCCGGCGGCGGATCGTCCAGCGGCAGCAACTAAGCCCGCTCGAAGCTCCGGTTCGAACTCGTCATCGCCTCGCGTGGCCGCTCCGCCATGAAGCCAGCTCACGCCGCGATCCCGCTCGCAGCATCACGCCGCGCCGCCGCGGCGGGCTTTTCGCTCGTCGAGGTCCTGGTCGTCCTGCTCCTCCTCCTCGCGCTCGCCGCGATCGCGATGCCCGTCGCCGCCACGTGGTTCTCCGACGCCTCGGCCGAGCAGACGCTCGATTCCGTGACGCTCGCCATTCGCGACGAACAACTCGAGGCGATGGTCACTCGCACCCCCCGAGCCGTATGGATCGGCCCCCGCGAAGCGGCCGTGGCGGCCGACGCGATGTCGACCTCCGCGACGAACCGGCCGCCCGGTTCGGGCCGCTGGTGCGTGGGCGGCGAACGCCTCGCGCCCCCCTCGCCGGAATCCGTCGCCGATCCCTCGCCCGCCCGGCCTGCACGCCGCGAATCGGTCGTGCTGCCCCGCGGCTGGACCCTCGCGGTCGAGGCCGCGTCATCCGCCGACGTCGCCGCCGCCCCCGGGGCAACGACCGAGGAACCGTCGGTTCCCGCCGCGTCGCCCGCCTCGCCCGCGTCGGCGTCGTCGCGACTGGCGGTCTTCTGGCCGGGTGGGCAGGTCGATGTCCTCGGACGCCTGCTCGTCAGCGACAGCGGCGGTCGCGAGTGGTCGATCGACCTTGATCCATGGACGGGTGTTCCGGCATGGCACGTTCGCTCGATCGCGCTGGAGGACTCGACTGTTCGCGATCGATCGGAACGAACCTCGGTGAAGGACGGATCGCCATGACGACGCGACCCCGGACGATCATCCCCTCCGCCGTCGCGAGACGCTCGCGACGCGAGGTGGGCGCGATCCTGCTCGAGTGCCTGCTGGCGCTCGCGCTGCTCGTCGCCGCGGGCGTGACCGTGCTGGCGTGCCTCGATCGGGCCTCCGATTCGGTGGCGCGTCGCACGCAAGAAGTGGTCGCCTCGCAGGTCGCCGCCACGGCGCTCGCCCTGATCGAGTCGGGGGCGATGACGCCCGAGACGGTGCAGGGGCCCGCCTCGCGGCTGCGCGACGGCGTGTCGGTCGCCGCCGATTGGAACATCGCCATCGACACCGAACCTTCGGAGTTCGGATCTCTCACGCTCGTCACCGTTCGGATCTTCGCCGCCGGTCGTTCAGCCGACGCCGATCGCCCGCCGCTCGCCGTCGCGAGGCAACTGGTCGATCTCGGCGCGGTTCGAGACGGTCGACGCGTGCCGCCGCCGGGAGCCTCGCCATGAATCGGGCCCCGGCCAGGTCGGCGTTCACGCTGCTCGAGGTGCTCGTCGCGCTGGTGCTCATCGCGGGCATCGTCGCGGGCGGTTTCTCCCTCTTCCGCGGCGCGTTGGCCACGCGAACGCGACTCGCCGAGGATTCCCGCCGCGCGCTCGACGTCGCCACGCTCGAGAGTCTGCTTCGCCAGGCCGCGTTGTCGAGCGAGGCCGGCGCGGGCTCCGGCGACTTCGCCGTCGCCGCACGCTCGCTGTCGATCCCGTGCCGGGTGCTTCGCGCGGCCCGTGATGCCGACGGCGCAGGTCCGTACGCGAGGCGGTTCTCCGTCTTTTTCGACGAGCGCCAGGAGGCCATCCTCGCTGCGTGGGACGATCGTCCGGCGTCGCCCATCCTCCGAGGCGTCGCGTCCGTCTCGTTTCGCGCCTTCAACGGCAAGACCTGGGTCGAGGACTTCAGCGCGTCGCGAGACGGGGGCCTTCCGCTCGCGGTCGAACTCTCGCTCAGGTGGCGTGCGACGCCGCCTTCGCCACCGCCGTCGGTCGAGGCGCCGAACGACGCAATCGCAGCGCCCGAAGGGCCCGCCGACACGGTCATCGCCATCGCGGTGCCCGATGCCGCCCCCGATGGCGACGACCCCAAGGGAGGCGAGCGGTGATCCCTCGACGAGGTTCGGTGCTGCTCGCCGTCAGTCTGCTCGTCGTCATCGCCGCGCTGGTGGCGGCGGGCATCCTCTGGAGCGTCGAGGCCGACGCAGCCGCCCAGCGGTGGCGTCGTCGCGATGACGAACTCCGGGCGCTCTCGCTGGCAGGCGCGCGGATCGCCATGGCGACGCTGCAGGCGCAGCGCGATGCCATCCTCGGCGGCGCGGACTTCGAGCCGCCCGCCCTCGCCACCGTGTACGAAGACGAAGAGTCGGGACGCCGGGCGGTGGTCCACTTCGATCCCTTCACCGGCGATCCCGACGCGCCCGAGCGACGCTCGTTGCCGATGGCGGCCCTCTGCCCGCTGAACCAGGCCGATTCGGCCGCCCTGGTCTCGCTCGGGTTCGGCGAGCAGGACGCCCGGATCGTGATCGAGCGTCGGCCGCCGGGCGGCTACGCGCTTCCCGAGGACATGCCGCCGCCTCGTTCGCGGGTCGAGGCGGTCTCTGAGGCCGCCGATGCGACGCCTTCCTCGCTGGTCACGACCACCTCCTGGGATGCCGATTGTCCCGCCGCGACGTCGCTTCCGCCTCGACGCGGCCGCTCGCCCCGTCGCCTCGTGCTGGGTGGAGGGCTTGAGGATCAGGACCGGGCGTGGCTCGCCGAGGCGCTGGGCGCGGAGGTCGCGAATGCCGTGGCCCCCTTGGCCAAGGAGCAGGATTGGAAGGGACGCACGCTCGCCGATGCGGCCAAGGCCCTGCTCGGCACGGGCCTTTCGCCGCAGAACCTCGGACAGGCCCTCGACCTGCTTGCCGCGGACGAGGCTCCATTTCCCAAGGGACGGATCGATCTCGGCCGTGCGCCGGCCCGCGTCCTGATGACCCTGCCGGGCATCGATGAGGCGTTGGCGCAGCGGCTGATCGCGGGGCGCGCGTCCCTTGACGCCAAGGCGAGGTCGAACATCGCCTGGCCTTTGGCCCAGCAGGTGCTCGATCCCGCGGGCTTTGCCGCCATCGTCGACCGGATCGCGGGCCGCTCGCTGCAGTGGCGGGTTCGCATCCGGGCGGAGTTCGAACCCATCGGCGGCTCGCGAGCCGCGCCCGATCCCGCTGGCGGTCCCGTGCAGGATCGCCGTCCCTCCGTGACGCTCGATGTCGTGCTCGACTGCGCGGGCGACGCGGTTCGCGTCGTGTCGATGCATGAATCGACCTGGGTCGATGCGGCCCGAACCGCGACTGCGGCGACGCAGGATGTCGACCCGCCCGCGACCGATCCGGGGAATCCGCCCCGAACCTTGACCGAAATCGCCGCTTCGCCCGATGCGGAGAGCCGAGGTCCCGTTATAATCAAGGATGAGGAGCGGGAGGCCGAGCAGGAGCAATCCGCGGCTTCCCGCCCGGCTCAGGAACGTGACCCCGGGGGACGGTCAGGGCGTTGGCGACCGCGGTGACCAGGGCTCCACCCGCCCATGGCCTGTCGCGGCTCGCGAGGAGGTTGAACACCGGTCGAAGCGGGCCGCCAATGACGGGGCGGCGAGGGCATCCAGGAGCACCATGGCCGTAGGACGCGAGTACAGCGTGCTTGAAATTGACGGCCCCCGGCTCGCCGCGGTGAGCGCGACGGTGACGGGCGACCGCATCGCCATTCGGCGGTGGTTGATTTCGCATCGCCCCGAGTCGCTCGCGGGCGATCAGGCGGGTGCGGTGGGCACGTGGGTGGGCGGCGAGTTTTCACGCGGCCAGCTCAGCCGCGCCCGGACGATCCTGGCCGTCTCGAGGGGCGATGTCGTCCTCAAGCAGTTGGCGTTGCCGGCCTCGTCGACGCTGGCGCCCCACGAACTCGCCGGCGTGGTCCGCCTGCAGATGGTGCGGCAGTTGGCGATGCAGGTCGAGGGGGCGGCCATCGATTACCTGCCCCCGGTGCCGCACCCCGGCGAACCGCAGGCCCCGTCGATTCACGTGATGGCGGGGGCGATGCCCGCCGATCGCGTCGAGTGGTCTCGCCGCATGGCGGAGGGCGCGGGCTTGACGCTTCGGCGCATCGGTCTGCGGTGCTTCGGCGCGTCGGCGCTCCTGTCGGACCTGTCCCAGCGTCGCCACGGGCCCGTGCTGGGCGTCGCGATCGGTGCGGGGTCGGTCGAGTTCGTCGTGGTCGAGGACGGCCAGCTCGCCTTCGCTCGCGCGGTCGACGCCGTGCGTCCCGCCGACGGCGAGCAGGTCGCCTTCGCCGATCGGCTCGCGGTCGAAGCCAAACGCACGTGGATGAGCTTCCGGGCCGTTCGGGCCGGCGGCGAGCCTGAACTGGTCGCCGTCGTCGGCGAGCCGGACCTGGGAAAGGTCGTCGGCGAGCGAGCCGCCACCGCCCTCTCGTGCGCGTGGGACCTCGTGGGCATGCCCGCCTTCGTTGAGGTCCCGTCCACCATGACGCAGGCCGAGCGGGCCTTGTTGGCGCCCCTGGTGGGACTGCTGTGCGAGACGTTGCTGAGCAAGCCCTCGCTCGACTTCGCCAATCCTCGCAAGGTGCCCGACCCGGGCGCCAAGCGTCGTCAAGGCGTGCTGATCGCAGCCCTTTCGCTCATCGTCGTGGGCGGCGCAGGCACGATTGTCGCCGATCGCCTTCTTGGCGGGTTGCGAGCCCAGGAGGCCGACCTGCACGTCAAGGAAGCCGCCCTGCGCAAGGAGTTCGAGGCCTTTCAGGTCGAGCACGCCCGCGTCACCCACGCCCAGCAGTGGGTCGACGCCAAGGCGGACTGGATCGGTCACCTCCGCGGCATCACCCGCACGCTTCCCGATCCCACCGCCGGCGTGCTCGACGGCATGTCCGGTCGCCTCGCTTCCACCACGGCCTTCACCATGGCCTCCGGCGGCTACTTGAACGGCCGCTGGACCCAGCCCAGCCAGATTTCCTTCGATCTCTCCGGCAAGGTCGACGCTCGGCAGACGGCCTCCGACCTGCGCGAGCGACTCCTCGAGATCGACACCTACGGCGTCGAAAGCCAAGGGCCAGACGCCCCCGATCGCTTCGACTTCGCCATCACCACGTCGCGGCTCGCGCCCGCCGACGGCGTGAATCCGCCGCCCGTTGCGCCCGCGGCCAAGTCCAAGGCTGCCAACAAGTCGTCTGGCCA
>JBAXFU010000048.1:0-24448 GCA_037139735.1 Phycisphaerae bacterium | reverse complement strand
GGCGGCGGCGGCGGCCGTGGCGGCTTCGGTGGCGGCGGCGGTCGTGGCGGCTTCGGCGGCGGCCGTGGCGGCGATCGCGGCGGCGACCGTGGCGGTCGCGGCGGCTGGTGATCAGTCTCCGATCGGGCGGCCCGCTTTCGGCGGGCCTTCCATCATTGAGCAGTGAACCGTCCCCCGGAGCGTTCCTCCGGGGGACGTTCTTTTTGGGCCGTCGGTCCGCGTACGCTCGCTGATCCATGGAAGGACCAACTCAAGCGTCGCAAGGATCCGCGGCGTGCACCGAACGACTTGGCGATGATGCCGCGACCGGCGCGTTGGCGGCGGCGGTTCGCGTCGTCTCCGGGCTCACGCTGCTGTCGAGGTTCGCGGGATTGCTGCGCGACGTGGTGATGGTGCGAGTGTTCAGCGACGGGGTGCTTGCATCGGCCTTCCGTGCGGCGTACATGTTCCCCAACGTCTTTCGGCGTCTTTTCGGCGAAGGCGCGTTGTCGGCCGCCTTCCTGCCCGAGTACGCCCAGTTGCGTCGGGACGATCCAGCCGTGGCCGGCGAACTCGCGACGCTGACGCTGCGACTGCTGACCCTGGTGACAGGCGGGATCACGCTGCTGATCGAGGTGGCGTTGCTGCTGTGCGTGATCTTCCTCCCCGACGATCCGCAGCACGGGTGGCGGGACGTCAGCTTCAAGTTGATGATGCTGATGCTCCCCATGATGCCGATGGTGTGCATCACCGCGATCCTCGGGGGCATGCTGCAGGCGCACGGCAGGTTCGGGCCCCCCGCGGCTGCGCCGATCATCCTCAACTTCTTCCAGATCGCCGCCAGCCTCGCGTTCTTCGTCGGCTGGACGAACGACCGTCTGGTCTCGGCCTACGCAGTCGGAACCGCGGCGGTGGTCGCGAGCGTCGTGCAGATTCTCTGGTCGCTGCACGCCCTGCGGGGCAGGGTCGGATGGGCCCGCGCGGGCGACTCGGCGCGGCGGCACGGCAGGCGGGTGCTGGGACGATTCCTGCCAGCCGTGCTGGGGCTCGGCACGCTGCAACTCAACACGATGATGGACTCGGTGATCGCGATGTGGCCCGTGTGGGTGGGCCCCACGGTCCTGGGCGTCGCGGTCACGCTCGACGAGGCCTCCAACGGGATCCTCGGCTACACGCAGCAACTTTACCAGTTTCCGCTGGGGGTCTTCGGGTTGGCGGTGGCGACCGCCGTCTTCCCGTTGCTCAGCCGCACGAGCGACGATCCGCCGGCCTTCGCCTCCGTGCTCCGTCGCGGGCTGCGACTGAGCTTCTTCATCGGACTGCCGGCGACGGTGGGGCTCGCGCTGGTGAGGCACGATCTGGTGCACGTCGTGTACGGCGGCAAGGGCGGATTCTCCGCGGCCGGCGTGCAACGCGGGGCGGCCGTCTTGCTGGGATTCTCGCCGGGCGTGTGGGCCTATTCGCTCAATCACGTGCTGACCAGGGCCTTTTACGCGCGGCACAACACCCGCACGCCGATGCGCGTGGCGGTCTCGATGGTCGCGTTGAACTTCGCGCTCAACCTCGTCCTGATCTGGCCGCTGCGGGAGGCGGGGTTGGCGTGGGCCACCGCCGCGAGCGCGATGGTGCAGACGGGCGTCCTGTTGGTCCTGTGCGGCTCGCGTCTTGGCGTTCGTCCGCTGGACCGAGAGACGCTGGCGGCCTTCGCGAGGATGCTCTTGGCCTCGCTCTTCATGGCGGCGGCGGTCAAGGGCGTGATGCTGGCCTGGTCGGCGGAGACGATGTCGTGGGCGATGCGTGCCGCGCGATTGGCGACATGCGTGGCGGTGGGGGCGGGCGCGTACGTGGCGTCGTCATGGGCATTGCGTGCGCCCGAGATGTCATGGATGCTCCAGCGCGCTCCGCGGGGGGCCGGGGGCGAACCGACCACGATGTCGCTGGATTGACGCAACGGCGTCAGGCGACGGTTTGCACGCCCGCATTGACGCGGGCCTTCCACCGGATGCACTCGGCCACGAGTTTCCTCGCGTCGATGGGCTTGGTGAGATAGCCGTCGCACCCGGCCTCGATGCACTTTTGCCGGTCTTCCGCCATGGCGTGCGCGGTCAGCGCGACCACGGGCCTGGCGTAGCCGCCGTTCCTGAGTTCGCGAGTGGCGGTGTAGCCGTCCATGATGGGCATCTGCATGTCCATCAGCACGAGGTCAAAGGGATTGCCCTCGGCGAGGGCGGCGGTGGCCGCCTCGAAGGCCTTCTTTCCATTGTCGACCGCCACGACCGTCATGCCTGCCTTGCGGAGGTGGAAGGAGATCAGGCGTTGATTGTCGGGACCGTCCTCGGCGAGCAGGACGCGGGCCTGCAGACGCGACTGACCGCCGGCGGTCTCGAGCGTCGCGGTATCGTGGAGGGCTTCGTCCGGGGGCTTGACCCACGGCTGGCCGGCCAAGGGGCCGGTGAGGATGCGGACGATGAAGGTGCTGCCCTTGCCTTCCTGGGTCTCGACCTCGATGTCGCCGCCGAGCATCGTGGCGAGGCGCTTGGAGATCGCCAGTCCCAGCCCCGTGCCGCCGAAGCGGCGGGCCATGGAGGTGTCGGCCTGGCTGAAGGGGCAGAAGAGGCGATCGAGGACCTCGTCGCTCATGCCGATGCCCGTGTCGGCCACCTTGACGGTGAGCGAACTGGCGATGTCGGGATCGGCCTTGTCGGCGATGACCGTGACGGTGACGCCGCCCGAGGCGGTGAACTTGACGGCGTTGCCGATGAGGTTGAGGAGGATCTGGCGGAAACGGGTGGGGTCGGTGCGGATGAGGGCGGGCATCTCGCCCTCGAAGTGGACGTTGAGGGCAAGGTCCTTGCCCACCGCCACGGCCCGCATGAGCGATGCCGCGCTGAGGATGAGTTCGACGGGCGAGCATTCGACCGACTCGACGGTCATGCGGCCCGCCTCGATCTTCGAGACGTCGAGCAGGTCGTTGATGATGTTGAGGAGGTGCTGGGCGTTGCGGCGGATCGTCGCGACGTGATCGTTGCGGGCGGCCTCGGTCTCGGAGGGATCGGCGAGCAGGTCGGCGAAGCCCAGGATCGCCGTCATGGGCGTGCGAAGCTCGTGGCTCATGTTCGCCAGGAACTGGCTCTTGGCCACGTTGGCTGATTCGGCGGCCATTCGCGCCTCGCGGAGCGAATCCTCGGCGAGGATGCGGTCGGTCACGTCCTCGATGGTGCCGACGAAGCCGGTCAGGCCCGAGTCGTCGCGGACGGGCGCGGCGTGGAGCGAGATCCAACGCTCGATGCCCTCGAGGCGGAAACGGCCGCTGAGCGGTTCGCCGGTGCGGCCCGACTCCTCCCAGGCCTTCTCCAGCGAGGCGCGGTCCTCGTCGGTCAGCACCGAGGCCACGTCGGTCATGAGCTGTTCCGTTCGGCTCGAGGCGAAGATCGTGCGTGCCGAGGTGTTGAGGTAGCGGCACGCCCGGTCCAGCGACGCGACGAAGATGCCCAAGGGCGCGCACTCGGCCATCGTGCGGAAGCGTTGCTCCCGCTCTGCCACCTCGTGGCGAGCGTGGTCGAGCGCCTTGAGCGCGTCCTCGATGCCCTTGGCGAGCGCGGCGATCTCGTCGACGCCCTCGATGCGGATGCTGTTCTCGAGGTCGGATCCGGGTTGGATGCGGCTGAGGTCCTCCACGAGCGACCGGACCCGGCGGGTCACCGTTCGCTCGATGATGTCCGCGATCAGGAGCGCGAAGAGGAGCATCGTCAGGCCCATCGCGCCCACGACGTACGTGATCGCCGCCTGCCCCTCCTGCATCAGCGTGCGAGGCATGGAGAGCTTGAGCCCGATCGGATCGCCCGCCGCGTCGAGCAGCGTCGCCGAGGCGATCAGCACGTCATGGGCCGCTTCGCGAATCCGAGGCTGTTCAGACGGCGGCAGGACCGCCGTGCGGGCGAGCGAGGCTTCCGCGAGGCACAGACGCCGGATCTGCGACAGTTCCGAGGCACCGAAGGACCGCACGAGCACGATCCCTCCGACGCGGCCTCGTTCGCCGGGCCGGTTCAACGCCGATCGTGCGGCCACCTGGCAGAAATCGTCGCCGACGGCGAGCAGGCCCGTCGAGGGAATCCGGTCGTGCATGCGGCCGACGATGCCGCGGACGCGGAGCGTTTCGTCGAGTTGGCTGAGGGAGAAGGCCCGATGGCCGTCCGCGATCGCCGCCGCGGAGAGTTCGCCGCGGTCGGAATAGACGAGCATGGCCGTCAGGTCGAGGGCGGCCAGCGTGGCGGGCGTGGGCACCTCGGGCGTTCCCGAGCCCGATTCGCCCTGGGGTGTCGAGGGAGTCGCCTCCTGACGGTACAGGTAGTCGGCGGCGACGACGTCGAGTCGCTTGGAACCGGCGGCAAGGGCCGTCTCGGCCCGCGCGACGGCCTCGAAGGCCTCAGCGCGCTCGGCCCGCGCGAAGCGATCCCCAAGGATCGTCCGGGAGGAGGCCCACACGACCGCCATCATCAAGGAGGCGGCGATGCCAATGGTGAGGATGGCCTTGTACTTGAGGCGCACGCAGGGTCTCGCGACGCCGCTCTCACGCGCGGAGCGGCCCCGTCCTATCGGCACGATCGAGGCCGGGCAGGGACCGGCCCCGACGCTTGGACGGCGCGAGGTGCGATTATGACGTGTGGGAGGGTGAGCCGCCTCGCGGAGACTTCCCCCGGATGGCGGGCGGAGCGAGCGGCCCGCCATCGATCCGGGGGATCAACTCCCCGATCCGAGCGCCAGGATGGTCGCGGTCATCGCGATGGCCGCCTTCATGAGGCTTTCGCCGGCGACCAGACCCGAGGCGATCGGAACGTTGTAGGCCTCGTTGGACTTGGGGCTGAGCTTCGCCCAGATCCACGAGACCAACGCTCCCAAGGCGAAGGCGAGGCTGCTGGCGAAGGGCACGACCCACGAAAGGCCCAGTCCCATCGTCGACGGCCAGTAGGGCTTGAGCCGCGAGGGAATGAACCGTTCGATCACCGGAAGCACGATCCCCAGCAGGCAGCCGATCACCAGGGCGTACTTGGCGGAGTCCGGGAGCGTCTTGATGCCCTCGGTCAGGATCTGCGCCACGCGGAACCAACTCTGCGTTCCAGGAGCGGGGAACTTCTCGAGGTGAGCCTTGTCGGGCACCATCAGGTACCAGATGGGCACGATCGCGACGGTGCCGAAGAAGACGCCGAAGAACTGCGCGATGAACTGCTTCTTGGGATTGGCGCCCAGGAGATACCCGGACTTGAGGTCGGTCAGCAGGTCGGCCGAGGAACTGGCGCTGTTGGCGGCGATGCCCGCCGAGGCGAGATTGGGCTTCACCATGCCGGGATGGAAGACGGCGAACATGAGCTGCATGACCTTGCCCATGGCGCCGATGGGCGTCGTGTCGGTCTCGCCGGTGGCCCGGCAGGCCACCAGCGACAGGACGAAGGACATCAACACGGCGATCACGCCCGCCCACCACGAGATGTGGAACGCGACCATCTGCAGGACGACCATCGCGATGGTGATGGGCACCATGCCCGCGAACATCCACCACAGGGGGACCTCGATGGCCTTCATCTTGCCGTCCATCGAGTCGGTCTGCGCCTGGGCGGACTTCTTCGCCGTCAACGCACGGCCGATGGTTCGCCACTGGAAGGCCAGGGCCGTGAGGCTCGAGAAGACCATCAGGCCCGTGCCGCCCCAGAGCGCCCATCGGTAGACGTGATAGACCGTCCCGCCGCCGACCAGTTCGATGCTCGGGTGGAAGTCGGCGGGGAACTTGCCGTCGGATCCCAGGTGAGCCGCGTCGAGGCCGATGAGCCACGGCGCGACGAAGAAGTAGAGGAGAATGGACCCCGCGAGCATCGTGAGGCTCACTCGCAGGCCGACGATCATGCCCGCGGCGACCAGCAGCGCGCTGGGCTGGAATCCGAAGTCGATGAGCTTCTGCCCGGTCGTTCCGGCCGCGGAGGTGCCCCAGGCGACGTGTCCGTCGACCTTGGCGAGCCCCATGCCGGTCAGCTTGCCGCCATCCACCTTGGCCAGCCCCTCCGCCGGGATGAGTTCGGGCAGCTGGACGTCGATCCCCAGTCGGTTCTTCGTCCACGCGAAGAGGCGACCGATGTAGGGGACCTTTTCCGCCGTGTCGCCGTCGGTGTTGAGCACGCCCGTGATCGCCCCGGCCGCCAGCGCGATCACCAGCGAATAGGCCTTGAGCACCGCCTCGCGGCTCTTGCTGTACAGGCTCTTGAGCGTCACCGCCGCGGCGATGCCCGACGGGAACGGGAGCTGTTCGTGGTTGATCATCTGGCGCTTCATCGGAATCGCGAGGAAGACGCCCATCATGCCCGTCAGGAACGTGAAGCCGCCCACCAGCAGCCAGTGCTGCACGGCGAAGGTCTTGATCTCGTGCGAATCTCCCTTCTCGAGCAGGAGCATGGCGCCGAACATGGTCGCGATCGTCGAGCCGGTCGAGTAGCCCGCGGCCGACGCCGTCGACTGCATGCAGTTGTTCTCGAGGATCGACATCTGGGTCCGCTGCGTCCAGATGACAGCCAGCACCCCCGCGAGGGCGACGACGATCAACGCCTCGACTCCCAGCGTCAACGGCGCGGAGATCCCGGACGCCTTCATGGCCGCGTCCACCCGAGGAATCGCCACCACGCCGGCGATCACCAGTCCCGCGCCGATCACGATGCGGGAGGGCCACTTGCCCGATAGCATCGACACCAGGTTCCACAGCACGAACGACATCACGCATGCCGTGATCGCCACGCCGAAGGCCCAGCCGATCGCCAGCGTCGTGTACAGGTTCGCCGCCGACATCATCATGCCCAGCAGGCCGCCCATCACCACCGCCCGGACCGTGAGTTGGGGCATCTTGTCGCCCCGATAGACGTGCCGGTACCAGTGCGAGTCCTTCTCCGCCGGCGTCGCGTCCGGCGAGAGCGGCGGCACGTCCGCGTCGTAGAGGTCGGATGCGGACACGGTCGTTTCGCTCGCGCTCGAGGGGCCTGCCATGCGGATGAGTCTCCTTCGCCCGGCCCTTTCCCCGGGACGGGTTCGGTTACCCTAACACGCGATCAAGTCGCAGGCAAGCAAAATCCAACGCCTTGCTGTCGATTGTCGAGTCCCGGGAGGGCGAGTCGTGGCATGAAGGGGCGGGACCGGTTCGGATGCTCATCCGACCGCCGCCGACTCGATCATCTCCACCCACGCGTGCAGCACGAGCATGTGCAACTCCTGGATCCTGTCGGAGGTCGCGCCGGGCACGACGATGGCATGGTCGCACGCCCCGAGCAGTCGGCCGCCCCCCTTGCCCAGAAGCCCGATGGTCGTCATGCCCTTGGCCCGGGCGGCTTCGCACGCCTTGAGGCAGTTGGCGGAGTTGCCCGAGGTCGAGAGCACGATCAGGACGTCGCCGGCGCAGCCCAACGCCTCGACGGGCCTTGCGAAGACGTGCTCGAACCCGTAGTCGTTGGCCGTGCAGGTCAGGTGGCCGGGTTCCGTCAACGCGATGGCGGGGAGCGGACGCCGGTCGGCACGGAAGCGGCCGGTCAGTTCCTCGGCGAAGTGGGCCGCGTCGCACAGGGAGCCGCCGTTGCCGCAGATGATCGCCTTGCATCCGGCGCCATAGCAGGCCATCAGGGCGTTGCCCGCGGCCTCCGTGGCCCGCATGGCGGCCTGATCGGCCACGAACGCCGCCAGCACGGACTGGGCGTCGGAGAGGGCGGTGCGCAGAATGTCGCCGGCGGTGGGGGGCATGCGGGGGCATTGTTGCCCCGTCGGCGGGCTCGGGCGTACGCGGTCAGTTGGTGGGCAGTCCCTTGGACTCCCAGATCTGCCGCAGTTCCTCGTAGCTGGTGGGCTCCCAGATCGAGCCGTCGGGCATGTCGATGCGGACGAGCCGCTTGGCGGCGTTGAAGGTGGCCAGCGAGGGTTTGCGTCCCTCGACCATCTCGGTCGAGATCTGCCATCCCCGCTCGCCGCCGTCGAGGGCGGTCGACTTGAGCGTGTCCTTGCGGAGCACGACCTTGGTCTCGAGCGAGTTCCAGACGTAGAAGCCGTGTCCGATCTCGGTGCCGCTGCGCATCATGACGAAGGGCAGCATCATCGCCTCGACCTGGCAGAGATATCCCTCACCCTGAAGAATCGGCTTGTGCGACGCGGCGGGCACGCCCTTGCCCTCGGTGCGAACGACCATGCTCTGGCCGTTGCGGGCGCCCGTCTCGGTGACCACCTGGGGGCTCGCCCCCGGCGAGGCGCGGTGCGCGTTGGTGACGGTCCAGGTCTCTTCCGCGCGGTCGGGCGACATGAAGTAGATCGAGCAGGAGTCGGTGACGGACTTGTCGGGACCGAGGATTCGGGCATCGACCTGGACGATGAAGCCCTCGGTGCGATTGCCGCTGGCCTTGACGGTGCCGCCCTGGTTGTCGAGCAGGCTGCGGGGGCCGTACATGAACTTGATGCGTCGGTAGGCGACTTCGTGGGCGTTGCGGGTGGAGCCGTCGGCGCCGGGGACGAACCGTCGCTCCCATCGCACCGGGAACGCCTCCACCAGGCCTCGCAGCGAGGTGGCGTCCACGGATTCGATCAGCTTGACGCCCGCGGCGATCGCCGAGGCCCGCTCGGCCTGGATCACCGAGGGATCCTCGATCATCGTCGTCGCGATGATCCGGTCGGCGATGCGACGCGCCTTGGCGAAGGAGGTCTTGGTCGTCAGCAGTTCGAAGACGACGAACTGCCCGGGCGTGCACCGCACCACCGAGAAGCCCCGCACCTGCGGCTCCTTGCCCTCGAGCGACGGCAGTTCGATGAACCAGCGGGCCGCGTCCCGTCCCGCGACGGTCAGCTTCTCGCCGGGCGCCGGCTCGCGGATGAGCTTGCCCGAAGCGGATGCCTGCGCGGCCGCGCCGGCGTTGATCCCGTAGGCCTCGAAGAGGGCGGTCAGCGTCGTGTCCGCCACGTGCTCGATGGTCGCGTCGACGTCGGTCGTCCGGGGCGTCCGCACCTTGAGCGACCAGGTCGTGTCCTTGGGCACCAGCACGATCGCCGAGTCGCGACCGGCCGAGTCCGTCTGCGAAAGCACCCCCACCGGGCAGCTGATCGACAACCCCACCGTCGGAAGCTTCAGCGGCACGTCGCTGAACTCGAGCGGCTCCTCGCCCTGACCTGCGTTCGCGGGGGTCTGCGGCGAAACCGGTGATGTCGCCGCGGGCGGCTTGACCCGGCGCGGGGCGCTCGTCTGTGCCGCGGCATGCGGGGCCAGCAGGGCGAGCGAAGCGATCAAGGCGGGCGTGATGGTTCGATGGGCATCCATGATGCAGAGGTATCGGCGGGGGAAGGGGTTGGGGGATGATCTTTGCGGTCGCCGGGCGGGGGCTCGATCCCCGTCTGCGGGCAGGGTCAGGCGTCGGGGAAGTCGTGGGCCGCCGCGTAGCGTCCGGTCTCGAGCCATTGGAGTTGGCGGAGGATGTCGTTGCACAGGGTCGATGCGCCGAAGCGGAAGTGATCGGCGGCGAGCCACGCCTCTCCCCCGGGGAGGTGGCCCAGCGTCTCCTTGACCATGACGAGGTAGTGCAAGGACTGCTTGGCGGTGCGGATGCCTCCGGCGGGCTTCATGCCGACCCGCAGGCCGGTGGCGAAGTACCAGTCTCGGATCGCCTCGAGCATCACGAGCGTGACGGGCATCGTCGCGGCCGGCTGCACCTTGCCGGTGCTCGTCTTGATGAAGTCGACGGGGCGAAGGCCCTCGGTCTGCATGAGCGGGGCGGATTCGTCATCCACGTCGGCCATCGCGCGGATCGCGAGGTCGGATGCCGCCCGCACGTTGTCGAGCGTGTCGAGTTCGCCGGTCTCGAGGATGACCTTCAGGTGGGCGGGGTGCCGACCGTGGCGGAGCGGTTCCATGCACGCCCGCTTCACCGCGCGGATCTCGTCGGCCACCTCGGCGTGGCGACCCGCGAGGAACGCGCCGCGGTTGATCACCATGTCGATCTCGTCCGCGCCGTCGGCGACGGCCAGGCGAACATCGTCGAGGCGGACGGCGATGGGGTACTGGCCGCTCGGAAAGCCCGTGGCCACCGACGCCACCTTCACCCCCGAGCCCTTCAGGCATGCAGCCGCCACCGACACCAGCGACGGATACACGCAGACCGCCGCCACGTGCGGCAGCCCCGGTCGCGAGGGATCGGGCGTGATGGCCTTGCGGCACAGTCCGCGGACCTTCTCCACCGAGTCCTTGCCCTCGAGCGTGGTGAGGTCGAGCATCGACAGGGCCAGCAACAACCCCGACCGCTTCGACGCGCTCTTGATGGACCGCTTCGTGAACGAGGCCGCCCGCTCGGCGGCCATGACGGCGTCAACGGTGGGGCTCTGGACAGGTGCACGCATGGACGGCCATGGTACGCGAGCGGCGGCCGAACGCCGCTGCGGGGGAGGACCGTCCCGCCGGACCCCCTACCCTGCGGCATGGCCTTTTTCTCGCGCAAGCCCAAGTCCGCCGCCCCCGTCGTCACCGTCCCGTCGCGCCTGCCCGCGGCGTCGAGCTCCGCCCCGGGCAACGAGGACCGCATCCTCGCCCTGGGCGCCGAGATGCTCGAGCGGGCCAGGGCCCACAAGTCGGGCGTGCTTTCGGCGAAGTTCTACAACGACGCCCTGATGGAATGGTCCATGAAGGACCAGCAGTTCAAGGTGCAGCTCTTCCGCTTCGTCGACTGCTTCCCCATGCTCAAGACGCCCGAGGCGGTCTTCGAGCACCTCGAGGACTATCTGTCGCAGCCGGGCGTGACGGTGCCGGGCGTGATCTCGGCCGCCCTCAAGGCCGGTCGTTTGCTCCCGGGGACCGCGGCGAGGACCATTTCGTCGCAGATCGAGGCGATGGCGGGCAAGTTCATCGCGGGCGTCGACGCCGCGGGCGCGTTGCCGGGCCTGCGTGCCATGTGGGATCAGGGGGTGGCCTTCAGCGTGGACCTGCTGGGCGAGACCTGCGTGAGCGACGCGGAGGCGGACGAGTACGCCCGCAAGTACCTCGACCTCATCAACAACCTTCCGGCGAGCGTGGCGTCGTGGAAGCCAGATCAGCGGCTCGAGTCGGACCACATGGGGTCGATCCCGCGGGTCAACGTCTCGATCAAGATCTCCGCGCTCTCGGCCCGCTGCGACCCGATCGACACCGAGGGATCGATGCGAGACCTCATGGGGCGGCTGGTGCCCATCCTCGAGACGGCGAAGGCCAAGGGCGTCTTCGTCAACTTCGACATGGAGCACCACGCGCTCAAGGACTTCACCATCTCGCTCTTCCAGCGGTGCGTCGAGAAGGTCGGGTTCGAGGGCGGGCTGGCGATGCAGGCGTACCTCAAGAGCGGCGTCGAGGACGCCCGCACGATGATCGACTGGGCCCGGCGGACGGGGCGGGTGGTCACCGTGCGGCTCGTCAAGGGCGCCTATTGGGACGCCGAGACGATCAAGAGCGAGATGCACGGCTGGCCCTGCCCGGTGTGGAACCGCAAGTGGGAGACCGACGCCTGCTTCGAGCGGATGGTGCAGACTTTCCTGGACGCGGCGCCTCGCAAGGGAACTCAAGGCGGAGGCATCAAGCTTGCGCTGGGGTCCCACAACGTGCGGAGCATCGCCGCCGCGTTGGCGGGACTCGAGGAGCGGGGGTTGCCCCGCGACGCCATCGAACTGCAGATGCTGCACGGCATGGCTGATCAGCTGAAGTTCGCGGCGGGCGAGATGGGCCTTCGCATCCGCGAGTA
The DNA here is from genome assembly GCA_037139735.1 of Phycisphaerae bacterium. Taxonomy (GTDB): domain Bacteria; phylum Planctomycetota; class Phycisphaerae; order Phycisphaerales; family UBA1924; genus UBA2402. The sequence continues at coordinate 12,707 of JBAXFU010000048.1, read as the reverse complement.
CGTGCCGGTGGGGGACATGATCCCCGGCATGGCCTACCTCGTGCGGCGACTGCTCGAGAACACCAGCAACGAAAGCTGGCTCAAGGCCGGCTTCATGGACAAGGCCGACCCCGCCGAGCTGCTCAAGGCGCCGCAGGCTCCGCTGGGCCAGGCGCCGGCCCTGGATCTGGTCGCCGCGGCGCCCGAGCGACACGCCCTGTCGCCCGCGGAGCGGGGCGTGGGCGACGATCGCGCGTTCGTGAACGAGCCCTTCCGCGACTTCTCGGTGGCCTCGCAGCGGGCGGCGTTCGAGGCGGCCGTGGCGAGGGCCACGGTGCCCAAGGTGGCCAACGACCGCACGCCCGAGCAGGCGGCCGCGATGGTCGCGACGGCGCACGCGGCGTTCAAGACGTGGCGCGACGTGCCGGTCCGAGAGCGAGCCGCGTGCCTCGTGCGCGCGGCGGCGGTCATGCGGGCGCAACGCGACGGGCTCAGCGGCGTGCTCATCCGCGAGGCGGGCAAGACGTGGCGTGAGGCCGATGCCGACGTCGCCGAGGCGATCGACTTCTGCGAGTACTACGCCAGGCACGCCGTGCGACTCTTCGAGCGAGCCCGGCTGGGCCGCTTCATCGGCGAACTCGACGAGGTCTGGCACCAGCCCCGCGGCGTCGCGGTGGTCATCAGCCCGTGGAACTTCCCGCTGGCCATCTGCTGCGGCATGACCGTGGCGTCGCTGGTCACGGGCAACACGGCCATCGTCAAGCCCGCCGAGCAGACCCCCGGCATCGCGAAGATCCTGTGCGACATCCTGTGGGAGGCGGGCGTTCCGCGCGACGTACTGCACTTTTGCCCGGCCCCGGGCGAGACCACGGGCGCGTCGCTGGTTCGCGACCCTCGCACGGCCATCATCGCCTTCACGGGTTCTCGCGACGTGGGACTCGACATCCTCACTGCCGCCGCGCCCGGATCGCCGTTCGTCGACCCGGCGGTCCGCGGCAAGGCGACCCACGTCAAGCGAGTCGTCTGCGAGATGGGCGGCAAGAACGCCCTGATCGTCGATACGAGCGCGGATTTCGACGAGTCGGTCTTGGCGGTCCGCCAGAGCGCGTTCGGCTTCCAGGGCCAGAAGTGCTCCGCGTGTTCGCGCGTCGTGGTCGTCGATCCCCAGGGCCCCAACGGGCCTGCCATCACGGCCTTCACGAGGCGACTGGTCGAGGCCACGCGGGCCCTGACCGTGGGCGACCCGGCCAGGCCTGGCACCGACATGGGCCCGGTGATCGATGCCGAGGCCGCCGCGAAGATCCGCGGGTGCATCGCCAAGGCCCGCGAGGAGGGCAACCGGCTCGAGTTGGCGGTCGAGCCGTCGATGGCCGATCCGGCGGTGGCGGCCGACGCGACGCGGTTCGTCGGTCCGCACATCTTCTCCGGCGTCAGGCGGGGCGACACGATCGCCCGCGAGGAGATCTTCGGGCCCGTGCTCGCCATCATGCACGCCTCGAGCTTCGAGGAGGCCCTCGAGATCGCCAACGACGGCGTCTACAAGCTCACGGGCGGGGTCATGACGCGCAAGCCGGCTCACATCGAGCAGGCCAAGCGGGAGTTCCGCGTGGGCAACCTCTACATCAACCGCGGCATCACGGGCGCGCTCGTGGGGCGCCAGCCCTTCGGCGGCTTCGGCATGTCGGGCGTTGGCAGCAAGGCGGGCGGGGCGGACTACCTCCTGCAGTTCGTCGAACCCCGCGCGTGCGCGGAGAACACGATGCGTCGCGGGTTCGCGCCCGAACTCTGATGCGACAGCACGGCGAGGATCACGTCATGTCCCCGACCACGGAAATCGACCACGGCGACGTTCTCGAGGCCCTCGCCGCCAAGTTCCCGACGGCCGATCGCGCCGTGAGCGAGGCGGCGGCGCTCCGCGCGAAGCTCACGCTGCCCGCGGGCGTGGTGCACGTCATCAGCGACGTGCACGGCGAGGACGTCAAGCTCCGTCACGTGATCAACAACGCGTCGGGCGCGCTCCGCCAACTGGTCGAGCAGACGCTGCGAGGCCGGCTGAGTCCCGCCGAGCAGTCGCAGTTCCTCGCGGTGCTCTACTACCCCCGCGAGGCGATCAACGCCTTCAGCCGCGACGTGGTGGCGAGCGGTCGTCGCCTCGAGTGGGTGCAGGCGATGCTCACCCTGCAGTTCGAGATCGTTCGCGCGTTGCGGCGGACCTTCCGCCGCGACCACTTCGAGCGGCTGCTGCCCGACACCTTCCGCGAGCTCTTCATCGAACTCGGGAGCGGGCAACGGCCCGAGTACGTCCGTGAGATGATCGCGGGTCTCGCGAGGTTCGATCGCGACTGGGGCGCGGTCCGCGCCGGGGCACGCCTGATCCGCAACCTCAGTTGCGAGGAACTGCTGGTGGCGGGAGATCTGGGCGATCGCGGGCCGCGGCTCGACCGCGTGATCGACACGCTGATGCGTCAGCCCAAGGTCAGTGTCTTGTGGGGCAACCACGACACGATCTGGATCGGGGCGCACCTCGGGCACGAGCCGTGCATGCTCAATGTCCTGCGGTTCAGCGCGAGGTACCGGCGGGCGGCGCAACTCGAGGAGGGGTACGGCATCCTGACGACGCCCTTGGAGCGGCTCGTCCGAGACGTCTACGGCGACGATCCCGCCGAGCAGTTCATGCCAAAGGGCGAGGGCATGCGCGAGGTTCGCACCGTCGCCCGCATGCAGAAGGCGCTGGCGATCATGCAGTTCAAGGCCGAAGGGCGCATGATCGAACGCCACCCCGAGTGGAACCTCGATCACCGTCGCCTGCTGCACCGGATCGACAAGGGCAAGGGCACGGTCGTGATCGACGGCGTCGAGCACCCGCTGCTCGACACCTTCCTGCCGACGATCGATCCGAAGGACCCGTACGCCTACTCCCCCGAGGAGCAGGCGTGCATCGACGTGCTCAAGGAGAGTTTCACGAGGTCGATGCGTCTGCGAGAGCACATGGAGTGGCTCGTCCGCAAGGGGGGCATGTGGACCCGTCGCGACGACGTGCTCCTCTTCCACGCCTGCGTGCCCGTCGACGCCGAAGGCACGCCCCAGTCGCTGCTCGTCGACGGCGCGATGCGGTCGGGTCGCGACCTCATGGACGCCCTGGGGTCGACCGTCCGCCGCGCGATGCGCAAGCGGTGGTTCGGTCTCGACGCCGACGCCGATTGGCTCTGGTACCTCTGGTGCGGTCCGCTGTCGCCCCTGTTCGGCAAGGACAAGATGGCGACCTTCGAGACCGCCCTCGTGGCCGACAAGGCGACGCACAAGGAACACAAGAACGCCTACTTCGACCTCATGCACGATGCTGACTTCATCCGCCGCATCGGGCGGCAGTTCGGCATGGGCGACGACGTGCTCGTCGTGAACGGCCATGTTCCCGTCAAGATCGAGAAGGGCGAGCAACCGGTCAAGCGGGGCGGCAACGCCATCACCATCGACGGGGCCTTCAGCCAGGCCTACGGCGACCGCGGGTACACGCTCGTCATCAAGCCGGGCACGATCGAACTCGCCGAGCACGCCCCCTTCAAGGGCGTTCAGGCCGCCATCCAGCAGGACGCCGACATCGTGCCCCGGATCACCACCGTGCGGTCCTATCCCGCTCCTCGCACCGTCGGCGACACCCGGGCCGGCCACAAGATCCGTCGATCCATCGACCTGCTCGAGGAACTCGTGAGGGCTTATCAGGAGGGCGTGATCGCCGAGGCACGCTGAACCCGTCGTCGCTGGGCCTACCTTTGGGCCTCATGGCGAACTTCATCGAGGAACTCCGCCGCCGCGGCAGGATCGCCCAGGTCACCGACGAGGCCGGGCTTGCACGACATCTCGGCTCCGGCCGCGCCGACGAGCGTCGCGCCTACATTGGCTACGACCCGACGGCCGATTCGCTCACCATCGGCAACATGACGACCATCATGCTGCTCGCCCACTTCCAGCGGGCCGGGCACACGCCCGTCGTCGTCGCGGGCGGCGGGACAGGCCTCATCGGCGACCCCAGCGGCAAGAGCTCGGAACGTCAACTCCTCACCCGCGAGCGAGTCGCCGAGAACGTCCGCAGCCAGATGCGGATCTTCGGCACCATCCTCGACTTCTCCACTGCGGTCTCCAACCGAGCCGTCATCGTCGACAACGCCGACTGGCTCTCGAAGATGAGTTTCCTCGACGCGCTGCGAGACGTGGGCAAGCACTTCCGCGTCAACGAAATGATCCAACGCGACTCGGTCCGCGATCGCCTCGAGAACCGCGAGCAGGGCATCAGCTACACCGAGTTCAGCTACATGATCCTGCAGGCGTACGACTTCCTCCACCTGCACCGGTCCATGGGCGTCACGCTCCAAATGGGCGGCAGCGACCAATGGGGCAACATCGTGGCCGGCACCGACCTCATCCGCAAGGTCGGCGCCTCCACCGGTCAGGTCGACCCCGTCGCCTTCGGGCTCACCACCCCGCTGGTCACCAAGGCCGACGGCACCAAGTTCGGCAAGACCGAATCGGGTGCGGTGTGGATGACCGCCGACCGCACCTCGCCCTACGCCCTCTACCAGTTCTGGCTCAACGCCGACGACAGCCAGGTCGTGAACTACCTCAACACGTTCACGTTCCTGCCGGTCGAACGCATCGCCGAGCTGGCCGATTCGCACGCGAGAAATCCCGGGCAGCGCGACGCCCACCGCGCCCTCGCGGCCGCCGCCACCGAACTCCTGCACGGACCCACCGAACGGGCGAACGCCGAACTCGCCAGCAAGGCGCTCTTCTCCGGTGACGTTTCGGGGCTCCCCGAGCAACTCCTCGACGAGGTCTTCGCCAACGTGCCCGGCAACACGTTCGCCAAGTCCCGGCTCGAGGGCGATGGCGTTCCCCTGCTGGACTTCCTCGTCGAGGCTTCGTTGGCCTCCAGCAAGCGAGAGGCGAAAGAGTTCCTCGCGGGGGGCTCGGTGCTCGTCAACGGTCAGAAGGCCGCCGCCGATGCCGCCTTGACCGCGTCGCACCTGCTCCATGGCAAGGTCATGGCCATCCGCCGCGGCAAGAAGCACTGGTTCCTCGCCCGCTGGGCCTGACGAAGGCCGACGGGTCGTCCCACAGGGGGGTCACAGCGGGGTGATCACGCCGCCGGCGCGGTCGTACCGCCGAACGGAAGGATCCGCGGCGAGCGACCACGCATCGATCCCGCCCGCGATCGACATCGCCTGCGGACATCCCAACTGGCGCAACGCGAGCGAGGCCTTGAGCGACCGCACCCCGTGGTGGCACAGGCAGGCGACCATCTGTCCGGGGGCCGGGGCGATTTCATCCGCCCGCCGCTCGATCTCGTCGAGCGGGATGTGGATCGAACCCGCCACGTGCGCATGGTCCCATTCGGGAAGCGTGCGGACATCGATGATCAGGATCGAGTCGCCCCGTTGGTCCAGCATCCGCTTGGCATCGCGGGCCGTGACCTCGTAGGCGGGACGGAACGGATAGCCCCGAGGCAACCCCTCCGCGTCCACCGACCCGCCGCTCATTGCGGGGCCTCCGCCGCCTGCGAGAGATCCTCCTCGACCGGCGGGATCACTCGGAGCGTCTCGGGAGGCGTGCGCACGTACTTCATCGGAGGACGCACCCGTTCGACGCCGGGGCAGTCGTTCCACCACATGTCCCACGCGATCATCCGCACGCCGTCCTTGAGGGCCAGGAACGGGCTTGCCGCCGCTTCGCCGGCCTGCGCCCAGGGGCGGGCGGTCTCGAGTTCGAGCGACGTGGCGAGCGTGGGCATCTGCCCGCGGGCGCGGGCCGACTCCTTCACCCACAGGTGCGTCTTGGCGTACGTGGGCTTTTGGGCAAGACCGTCGGTGGGCACCACCACGTACGTGGGCGTCCAGTTGGCCCGGGAAAGCCCTTCGATCGAGGAAGGAGTCGATGCCGGCGGAGGCGCCTCGCCGCGGGAGGCGAACTCGGAAAGTTCAGCCGAGTTTCCCGGCTTGCCGTTGCCCAAGGTCGCACGCTCGTTGCCGGTGGTGCATGCACCGAGCAGGGCGCAGGTCGTGGCGGGCAGCATCAGTCGAAGCGTGAAGGTCTTCACGTCGGATGATAGTCGACGCACGCGGCGTCGGTGCTAGCGGGGGCCATCCGGCGGCGGCGGTGTCGCCCGTTCCACGTACTTGCGGAAGACGCGGCGGACCAGATCTGCATACTGCGCGGGCACCTGCTGCGTTTCAATCGCCCGCTGCGCTCCGCGAGCGGCCTCGTTCAACCCCTCCGACATCGCCTGCCCCCTTGGCGCGGGGGCGGTGGCCCCGCCGGGCTGCGGCGGGGAATCCCACTCCGCGACCGTCCTCGACCCCGGATCACGCTCTTGCGTGCGGCGTGCGTCGACTCCCTCGAGGGAAACGTTCTGAAGGTCCCGGCGTTGGGTGAACGGCCGCGGTTCGGCGACCGGGCCAGTGGTTCGCCCGGTGGCATTGCCGCCCTGGGTGGGCCTCGCGCCTCCTTCCGCGGCCAGACGCCCGCCCGCCTGTCTGCCGGGCATGGCTTGCGGGGTGGGTGCCGCTCCTTCGTCGCTGCCGCTCTGGGGCCTCGACGCGGCGCCCTGTTGGCCCCCAGATTGGCCGTCGCCTCGGCTCGCCGCCTCACTCGCCATCCGCATGGCTTCCTGGCGTTGCTGGGGGGACATTCGCTCGAGCATCTCTCTCGCCTGGCGACGCAGGGATTCGCTCTGCTGGGTCAGTCGCTGCGACTCTTCGCCCGACTGCTGCATGCGGCGGAGTTGCTCGGCCATTCGTTGCACCGCCGAGGGTTGCGTGTCGCCGGAGGGGGGCTGGGCATCGCGTGGTTGCTCCCCGGCGGGTCGTTCCTGACTCGGCGGCGACTGGCCACGATCGGCGGGCTGGGGAGCGGGTTGGGGCGACGTGGCACCATCAGGGCCCGCGGGCTTGGGCGGCGAAGCATCGCCTTGTCGCCGGGCATCGGCATCGAGCGGCAGTTGCTTCACCGGCTCGGCCGGCGGCGTGCCGCCTTGCTCGCCTGAGGGCTTCGCCACGGGCTCGGGCGACTTCGAAGGCGTCTTCGTCGACGAGGCGGGAGCCTCGGTGCCTTGCTGAGCGGGCTCTGGCGACTTGGTGCGTTCGGTCACTCGCTCGGGTGTCGGGGTGGTGCCGCCGCCCGTGCCGCTGGAGCGGGCCGGTTGCGAGGCGTCTGAGCGGTTGGGCTGAGCCTTGCCGGAGGGGCCTTGCTCCGCGGGGGGCTGGGGGGCGGCGGCTCCTGCACCGGCTGCGGGGGGGGATGACTTGGGATCACCGCTTGACGACTTCTCGTCGCTCGATTGGGCCTTGCCACCGCTGGGATCGCCTTGGCGACCGGAGGCGGGCTCAGGAGCCTGCGGCTGGTTGCCCGTCCGCTCTGAACGCGATGTGGCGGGCCGCTCGCCGGAGCGAGAGGCCTCCGGAGATGAAGCGTCCCTGGCGGCAGGCTGCGGCGGCTGACGCAACTCTTCCGCTGCCTTGTTTGCCAAGTCACGGAGCGACTCGATGGGCGACTTGGGCGAGGGAGCTTCGCGGGCTGGAGGCGGATCGTTCTGCGTGGGCCGCTGCGCCGGCGCATCGGGTCGCGGGGCGGACGCGGAGGGCGTCGCGGGACGATCCGCTGACGCGGCGGATGGCGTCGCCTGTTCACCTTGGGGTGACGCCTGCAGCTGGCCGTCGGGCGACTGGGGCGGCGGTGGAGCCGCAGCCCCAGCGCCCGATCCGTCGGGACGACCCGCCACGGTGCCCAGAGCGTCTGCGAGTCGTTGGAGGTCTTCGGCCGCCTTGGCGCGTTCCGCTGGGGGGAGCGAGCGAGCTTGGCGAGCCAACTCCTCGGCGGCCGCGGCGGCTCCCGCGAGATCGCCGGCTCGCATGGCGGCCTCGAGGTCGCTACGGCCGCGAGACGACTGTCGCATCCGTTCCTGCAAGGCCTGGCGCATGGCGTCGTCGGTGGCCTTGGATTCACGGGCTGCCTGATCGAGTCGGCCAGCCACCTGCTCGGTGAGTCCCGCGGCACGTTCACTCAGTTGCCGGTCCGCCACCGGCGATCGTCGGAGCTCCTCCTCGAGTGCCTTGAGGGAGTCGAGGTCCTTGGCGGATGTCTGGGGGAGCGAGGCCGCTGCCGCGGACGCGGCGGCCGTGACGTCCTGCACCACCTGCGTCTCGATCGACATTGGCGCCGCGGTTCGGAAGTCTTCGGGCGTCAGCGCCACGGGGCGACGGGTGGGCGTCGGCAACCACAGGCCGGCGGCGATGGCGGCCAGCACCAGCACGGGGAGCACGCGGAGGGCTCGCTTTTTCGACAGCGTGCCAAAGGAGACCACGGCCTTCGGATTCACCTTGGCGGCCTCGGCTTCGGCGCGGGCAAGGTGCAGCGTCGCGAAGCCTCGCTGATCGGGCGAGATCGTCGCGACGAGCATCAGATCGATGGCGTTTCCCAAGGCATCGCGGGTGCCGTGGAACGAATCGACCATCCATGCGGCCTTCCGCAGCGAGGGCGGCCGGAAGGCGGCCCACGCCCCGCCGAGCAAGCCGCCCAGAAGGCAGCATCCGGCCAAGGGCATCGCCCATGCCATCCACTGGCCGGGGAACGCGAAACCCCACGGGAAGCGGCCACCGAGGCGTGCAACCACGATGGCGCCGAGCGTGAAGCCCGCGCCGGACGCAGCCCCGATCATGGCGGCCGCGATGCATCGCCGCAGCGTCCAGCGACGGCGAACTCGTCGAAGCACCGACACCGTGATGGGGGCCTGACCAAACACGGGGTGATTGTAACGCGGTTCGCAGCGGGAACGTGCGGCATCACGCGGTTCTCAGACCGTGGAAACCGGCCGGCCCGAGAAGATCACGCGTTCCACGTGATCGGCGTCGAGGTCGTGAACCAGGGCTCGTTCGTCGCGGTGGCGAAGGAGCAGCAGGTCGGCCCTCATCCCCGGCATCAGACGTCCGACATCGTCGAGTCCGAGCACGTGTGCGGCGTTCACGGTGCCTGCGATGATCGCCTCCGAGGGCCGCAAGCCGCAGTGTCGCACGGCCATCGCCAACGCGAGCGGCATCGAGATGCTCGGCGCCGAGCCCGGGTTGCAGTTGGTGGCGACGGCGCAGGCGCCGCCGAGGTCGATCAGGGTCCGCAGCGGCGCGAATCGGCCGTCCGCCATGTGCACGCCGCAGAGCGGAAGGCCGACGCCGACGCATCCCGGGCCTTGATCCCAAGAAGCGGCGAGCGAGGCCAGTCCCTTCGGGGTCGAGGCCTCGAGGTGGTCGACGCTCCGCAGTTGCAGCGACGCCGCGACGGCGAGCACGCCGAGATCGTTGAACTGGTCGGCGTGAAGTCGCCGCGGGTGACCGAGTTTCTTCGCCGCCGCGAAGAGGCGACCGACCGCCTCGAGCGACCACGCGCCTCGTTCGCAGTAGGCGTCGATGGTGATGCCCGGAAATGCGGCCGAGATCGCGGGCAGCGTCGCGTTCGTCACCTCTTCGATGAAGTCGGGGCGGTCGGGATCGATGGCGTGGCCGAGCAACGCGGTTGGGACGATGCGGGCGAGATCGGCCAACTGCGCGGCGGCGTCGCGGATGGCGTCGAGCATGGAGCGTTCGGCGTCGAGGGTGAGGCCGTAGCCGCTCTTGATCTCGAGGGTGGTGGTGCCGCGGGCGGATGCTTGCCGCACGCGATCGACGATGCCGCCGACCAGTTCGTGCCTCGAGGCGGCCCGCACGCTGCGGACGGTGGACATGATCCCGCCGCCCTTGGCGAGGATGTCGAGGTACGGCACGCCGCCGAGTCGCTGTTCCCATTCATCGAGTCGATGTCCGGCCCAGCATGCGTGCGTGTGGCAGTCGATCAGGCCGGGCATCAGCACGCGGCCCTGGGCGTCGATGCGGGTGCGTGCCTGCGGAGCGGGCCCCGTCTCGATGGCCGTGATTCGTCCGCCATCGATTGCGAGGTGACCCCGCTCGATGACGGCCAACTCGCCCATGGCCGCGCCTCGACGCACGGGTGGTCCGGCGCAGGTCACGATGCGAGCGTGGGTGATCGCGAGTTCATGCGTCATCGCGCGTCCTCCGGGCGACGCGAGAAGCCGCGGAGGAAGCAGAGCACCATGTGGGCGGCGACTCGTGCGGTGCGGGCGCCTTGATCGTGGGGCGGGCACAGTTCCATCACGTCGAAGCACCTGACCTCGGGGCATGCGCCGGCGGCCTCGATCTGCGCGGCGAGCCATGTCGGAGTCACGCCGGCCGGATTGATCGCGCTGACGCCCGGAGCGTGCGCGGCGTCGAGCACGTCGAGGTCGAGACTGACGAAGCAGGGTGCCGCGGGCGGCGACCAGGGGGCGCCCGTTCCCAGCGAACCGCCGTGGGCGAGGAACCACGCGACGTGCGTTCGCGTGTTGGCGAAGGGGTTGAAGCCCTCGACCGTCAGCGACCCGACGCCATGATCCTCGACCAGCCGACGGAAGGGCATCCCCGAACCGATCGTCTCGCGGACATCGAGATGGGCGTCGAAGTATCGCCCCGCCATGGGCGGCCGGCGGCCCTTGGCGTTGCAGGCGTCGATCACGCCCGCCACGAAGGGGAGCGTCAGGTCGTGTCCGCCGCCGAGTCCGATCGGGAAGAGATCCGCCTCGACGACGGCTCGCACGGTCTCGCGGATGCGGCGATGCGTTTCGAGCAGTGCGGCCGCATCGTGACCCGGAGCGGGGGTCACGTTGCCCGCATCGAAGATGCCTGGTGCATCGAATCCGTGCGGCTCGGCGGCGCCGTAGCCGCACAGGGCCGACCTGATCGCGTCCGGGCCGCCCGCCGCGCCCGGGCGTCCGGCGTTCAAGCGGACGCCCAGATCGTCCGCCAATCCGATGAGCGCGACGCGACAGCCCTTCGCTGAATCGGTGACGACCCGCGAGGCCAGTCGTGCGGGGGAGGCGTTGCTCCAGGCGGAAGCGGGCGTGCAGTGGGGGAGGAGCATGCGCGAGGGGAGATTAGGGGCGCCAGCGACGGGGCACGACGCCGCACTCGGGGCACGGCAGGTCGTAGGTGAGCCCCACGCGGCGGTAGCCGCACCCGCGACAGTGGGTCCAGTGTCGACGACGCTGGTGGAGCAGCGAGGCTCCGGCGAGCGCGAGTCCGCAGGGGATGCCGGGCCACAGGGGGAACCACCGCACCTCGCCGTTGGCGAAGCCGGTCGTTTCGGGCATCCAGACGATCGAGCCGGCATCGAGGCGCACGGCGGTCCAGGCATCCATGGACCACGGCGAGGCGGTCGTGGGCGACGAGGCCTCGGTGCCGCGTCCAATCGCGCCGTAGTGCAGGCATGTGTACGAGGAGCCCGCGCGATGCGTGATCATCCAGCGGGTGCCGGCGATCATGGCCGCCACGGACACGACCGACATCGTCACGCCGGCAGCGGTGAGCACGAGCCAACGAATCGGCGTCCGGGCCATGCGTCGATTTTACGGGGCCTGGACGGGCGTGCCCGCGGCGACGGGAGGGCCGAGGGTCTCCTCGAGGATCCGAAAGGCCCGTGCAAGGGCGGGGTGGTCGTCGCGGCGATGGCGAAGGGCGTCGAGGAGCCGCAGGCCCTTGCGACGCGTCTTGGCATGCAGCGAGGAGCCGCCTCGAGGCGGGAGCGAGTCCATGAAGTTGTCGTAGGCGTCGGCCAACTTGACGACCAGCACGCGGGATTCGGCGCCCGCCAACCTCCGGTGATAGTCCTCGATGCGTTCGTCCTTGGGCAGCGACTTGTTGTCGGAGAGGGTGGCCACCGCCTGCGTGACCCAGGGGCCGAAAGTCTCGAGCAGGTCCTCGTAGTCGGTGCGTGTGTCCTCGAGCGTGTCGTGCAGCACCGCTGCCGCGAGCGCCTCGGGGTCGTCGAGTCCGAAGACCGCTTGAACGACCATGGCCACCCGGAAGGGATGACTGATGTAGGGCGTCACGCCATCCTTGCGGAGTTGGCCTCGGTGTTGGCGTGCCGCGAAGTCCGCGGCGGCGTGCCAGATGGGTTGGGTGGTCATGGGGCGACGTTCCTTCACTCGTTCAAGTGTATCGGTCTGCCCCTTGGCCTTGGTTCACCACGAGGTGAAGGGCCGCTTCACGAGGTTGGCGTTGAGATATCGAGGATCGTGCGTGACCTCGTCGCCCACCCAGGCAGGGAGTGCCACCTGCTCCTCAGGATGTGTGAGCTCGACCTCGGCGACGACCAGTCCGGCGTTCTCGCCGTCGAAGACATCCACCTCCCACAGCGTGCCCTCGTGCGTCACTCGGTGGCGGATCTTGCTGATGAGCGGACGTTCGCACATCTCGAGGAGGGCGAGCGTGTCGCCGAGCGGCAGGGGGTATTCGAACTCGCAGCGGGCGATTCCCGCGGCCTTGCCCTTGATCGTGAGCGTTCCGGCATCGCCCATGCGACGCACGCGGACGGTCCGCTCGGGGACGGTCGAGAGATAGCCCTGCACGAACGGCGTGCCCGTCGCGCCGTGCCTCCACCGGTCGGAGGTCACGAGGAACTTTCGCTCGATCTCGGTTCCCATGCGTCAGCATAGCAGTTGGGCCGAGAGGCGACGTGTCGCACCTATCATTCGCGGTGGCGCGTGCGAGCCGCGGGGGGAGATTCCATGATCACTCATCGGCATGCCTTGAGGCGGTGGAGCCAAGTGCGGTGGAGCCAAGTGCGGTGGAGCCGGGTGCGGTGGAGCCGGGTGCGGT
>JBAXFU010000047.1:0-24537 GCA_037139735.1 Phycisphaerae bacterium | reverse complement strand
CCCGACGGCTCGACGCTGTGGGCGATCCTCCAGAGCCCCCTGCTGCAGGACGGCGGCGTCGACGAGAAGAATGAGCGAATCGGCCTCAACATCCGCATCCTCGAGGTCTCCCTCAAGGACGGCGCGACGCGGGAACTGGTCTACCCCCTCGAGAAGGCCGGGCACGGCGTGAACGAGATCCTCGCCATGAGCGACCGCGAACTGCTCGTGCTCGAACGCGACGGCAAGGCCGGCACCGACACGAAGTTCCGCTCGCTCTTCATGATCGACATCGCGGCGGCGACCGATGTGTCGTCGATTCCGTCGCTGGGCCCCAGGCGTCTCCCGGACGGCGTCCAGCCGGTCCGCAAGCGTCGCTGGCTCGACCTGCTCGACCCCGCCTTCGGGCTCGCGGGCCCGGGCATGCCCGAGAAAATCGAGGGCCTGACGCTCGGACCGCCTCTGGCCGACGGGCGACGCACGCTGATCGTGACCACCGACAACGACCTTCGCGCCGAGAACCCGAGTTGGTTCTGGGTCTTCGCGTTGGGAGCACGGTCGCCTGCGGCGGACGCCGGCCACTGAGCGGCCCTGCCTTCGCCGTGCTTCTTCACGAAACCTTTGCACAACGCCTTCTCTCGTAAAGACTTGTCAGAATAAGCTTTGCAAGAGATCAAGCACCCGCAGTTCTGTTGCTGCGGCATCGTTTCACCACGTTGAGGAGAGAGACATGAAGACTTTGGCAGCCCTGGCCGCGCTCGCGGTCGCGGGGACGGCGTTCGCCGGCCCCATCACGAACGGCAATCTGGTGGTCTATCGAGTCGGCACCGGCTCGGGCACCCTCGTGAACACCGGCAACGCCGTGTTCCTCGACGAGTACACCCCCGCGGGCACGCTCGTGCAGAGCATCGCCATGCCCACCACCGTCAGCGGCAGCAACAAGCAGCTGATCGCTTCCGGCACGGCCTCCTCCGAAGGATTCCTGAGCGTTTCGACCGATGGCCGTTACATCACCCTCACGGGCTACGCCGCCAACCTCGGCGGCACCTCCTCGCTTAGTACGTCGACCGGCGCTCGCACCGTGGGCATTTTCGAGGTCGCCACCGGCACCATCGACACCTCCACGGCCCTGACCGACTTTGCCCCCAGCAACAACCCCCGCTCGGCCGTCACCACCAACGGCACCGACCTGTGGGTCGCCGGCGGATCGGGCGGCGTGCGTTACGCCACCAAGGGCGCCACCACGTCGACCCAACTCGCCACCTCGCTCACCAACATCCGCCAGGTCAACCTCTTCGGCGGCCAGCTCTACGTCTCGTCCGGCAGCGGCACCAACACCTTCAGGGGCATCAGCACCGTCGGCAGCGGCATCCCCACCGCCTCGGGCCAGACCATCACCCGCCTCGCCGGTCTTTCCGACACGGCCAACGCCAGCTCCTACGCCTTCTTCCTCGCCGACCTCTCCGACTCCGTTCCCGGCGTCGACACCATGTACGTCGCGGATGACAGCAGCACCGTCGGCGGCATCCAAAAGTTCTCCCTCGTCGGCAGCTCGTGGGTCGCCAACGGCACCCTCGGCACCGCCGCCGACCTCTACCGCGGCCTCACCGCGGCCGTGACCCAGAGCGGCGTGCAGCTCTTCGCCACCCGCAAGGGCGGCAGTACCGCCGCCGGCGGCGGCGAGCTCGTCTCGCTCCTCGATGCCTCGGGCTACAACGCGACGATCAGCGGCAGCATCACGCTGGTCGCCACGGCCGGCTCCAACACCGCCTTCCGCGGCGTCGGGTACGTCGTTCCGGCCCCCGGATCGATCGCCCTCCTCGCCATGGGCGGCCTGGTCGCGACGCGTCGTCGTCGCTGAGATTCATCCCCAGTCGCAGTCATCACTCGACGGCGTGCGGTGCTCCTCCTGTCTCATGGAGCATCGCACGCCGTTGTCATTGGTCGCCGCCGCGAGTCCAAAAGGAAACGCTCGCCCGGGAACAACCCGGGCGAGCGTGAGGGTGTGACCGAGACTGGAGAATCCTCTCAGAGGATCGACTCCGTGAATCTTACTTGACGCCGTCCTTGGCCGCCATCATCTTGATGACGTCGACGCAGCGGTTGGCGTAGCCCGCCTCGTTGTCGTACCACGAGACGATCTTGAAGAACCGCTTGTTGAGTTCGATGCCCGCCTTGGCGTCGAAGATGCTGCTGCGGGTGTCGCCGATGAAGTCGCTGCTGACGACCTCCTCCTCGGTGTAGCCCAGCACGCCCTTCATCGCGCCTTCCGAGGCCGCCTTCATCGCGGCGTTGATCTCGGCCATCGAGGTGTCCTTGGCGGTGCGGAAGGTCAGGTCGACGCACGAGACGTCGGCCGTGGGCACGCGGAATGACATGCCCGTCAGGCGGCCCTTGAGGGCGGGGATGCACAGCGTCACGGCCTTGGCCGCGCCGGTGCTCGCCGGGATGATGTTCTGGTAGGCGTTGCGGCCGCCCCGCCAGTCCTTCTTGCTCGGACCGTCCTGCGTGGGCTGCGTCGCCGTGGCGGCGTGCACCGTCGTCATCAGGCCTTCCTCGAGACCGAAGGCGTCGTGAATGACCTTGGCCACCGGCGCGAGGCAGTTGGTGGTGCACGAGGCGTTGCTGATCACGGTGTGCTTCGAGGGGTCGTAGACCTCGGGGTTGACGCCCATGCACAGCGTGGGCACCTGCGAGACCTCGCTCTTGGTCGGGGCCGAGATCACGACGCGCTTCGCGCCGCCGCCGCTGATGTGCAGCGAGGCCTTCTCGAACTCGGTGAAGAGGCCGGTGGACTCGAGGACGTAGTCGACGCCCAACTGCTTCCACGGGAGTTTGGCCGGATCCTTCTCGGCGGTGGTCGCCGTCGTCTTGCCGTTGACGGTGAAGGAGGTCTCGGTGGCGGAGATCTCCGCAGGCTTGCCGCCGAGCATGAACTGGCGGTGCATCGTGTCGTACTTCAGCAGGTACGCGAGGTTGTCGGCGGGAACCAGGTCGTTGACGGCGACGATCTCGATGCCCTGGGCCGCGGCGGCGCGGTACACGAGGCGACCGATGCGACCAAAGCCGTTGATGCCGATGCGAACTGCCATGAGGTGAGTCTCCGAAATCGGGCGAGCACGACTCGCCGCGGTTGGGTGCGTGTGCGAAGGGGATGAGTCTAGAGGGCCCCGGTGGGGTTTTCGATTCAGGGCCGCCCCTACAAGCCCCCCACACGCACGGGCGCCCGGCATCGCTTTCGTCCGCAAGTGTCTGCCTTGCATCTAGATGCGCACCTGCGGCCGGCACGGGAGGTTTGAGGCGATCACCCTAGAGCATTCGTTCGCTCGGGATGGTTTACTAGGTGCGGCACACACGAGGGCCATGACGGCCACACGGTCGCAGGACGCGACGACTGCGGGCGTGTGGGCTGACGTCTCTTTCCTCTCCTGCCTGCCCGCCGCGACGCCGCGACGGACAGGTTTTCGGGAATCGATTCCGATGAGGGCCGATCGCCAGGCAGGCGGCGGTCCTCGCAGGGTGGTGGCGACACCGTCCGGGGCCGGCGTCAGGAACGCGCCACGCTCCGGCGAGCAGGCAGCTCGTCAACGCGGATCGCCAAGGTGCAGCGTCCTCCCTGGGCCACGACGGCCGGGGCGGGCGGGACCGATGGATTTCCCGACCGCGGGCCGTGGTGGGCTCTCGTGCGGGGCAGAATGGGTGGTGGAACCATGTCCGATCCCTTGTGTCGCGCCCTCGGGGCGTCCGACGCCGTCCGTCACGCGGCACGGCGGCCAGAGGCCGTCCCGAGCCGCAATCCCATCATCACCTGGCTGCTGGCCAAGAGCACGCCGCTGAAGGCGTATCTCGACGGCTTGGCCTCGATGGACCTGAAACTGGCCTCGCGAAGCGGGCAGTTGAAGTCCATCATGCACCTGCGTCGTCGGCTGGCCCTGACGCTGCTTCTGGACTTCGCCAGGGAGCAGGGGCTGTCGATCCGCGAACTCTCCCTGCTGCTCGACGACGTGCAGGGAGCGGCCAGCGACGCGATGAACCACCTCATCGAAGCGTCGCGGGGCGACCGTCGCCCTTCACCGGCCTGAACGCTGATCCCCCGACCGGGGGTGCGGCGGAACTCGGGCCTGACGATCCCCGGAACGTGTCACCCATGAACTGGTGCCGGCACGGGAGCGGGCCCGATGGTGTGCGACGAGTGGAGCGTGCCGCTCGACGGGCGTGGTGGCCCGGAGGGCGGCGGCCTTGGTCTCAGGCCGGGACCTTGGCGAGTGGTCAGGAAGTTCGTCGGGTGCAGCAAAGCCGGCCGGCGAGTCCTCGCGACGAGCGAAGGCGAACCGGAAGATCCGGTCAGGACGACCAGTTCGAGCGATGCAGGTGCGCCGACTACGCCCGGGGAGGTAGTAGTCGATGGTCATGCGAAACCGCGGCCGTGGAGACGGGGATGCAGTCGAGTCGGCGACGCGCGAGTCGGGAGCGGCGGCACGCCGCCTCCGACCCAGGGTGTCGGAACGGGATCTCGTGCGCGTGCTCTACCACGAGTATCACGCCCGCGCCTTGGCCTACGCCCGTCGCCTCGTGGGTGGTTCCGACGCCGAGGACGTGGTGCAGGAGGGGTTCCTCCGCCTGACTCGCTCCAAGAGGCTCACGCCGTCGCATCTCAACGCGCCCTTCGTGCTGGCGGTCATGCGGAACACCGCCATGACGATGCTGTCTCGTTCGGACCGTGCGAGGCGACGCGACTGCACCTCCGCGAACGAGCGGCGAGACTCGCTCGCCTGGCATCCCGCCGCGAGGGATTCGGCCATCGATCGGCACCTCGCGGACCTCACGGAGGGACAACGCGAGGCATTGATCCTCGTCGAGGTTCACGGCCTCTCCGACACGCAGGCGGGTCTGGCGATGCGGATCTCCCGCGCGGTGGTCAGCGCGAAGAAGCGTTCGGCGGTGCAGGCCCTTCGCGCGATGTACGACCCCGGGCGGGGCGAGGTGGCGTGAACCCGGCCCCGCGTCACCCCATCACGACGCGACCGTTCACGATCGTCGCCACGGTCCGCCCCCGCACATCGCGGCCCATGAAGGGCGTGTTGCGGGACTTGCTCCGCAGGCAGTCGGGCGTGATCGTCCAGGTCGCGTCCGGATCGATCACCGTGACGTCGGCGGGCCCTCGCTCCTCGAGTCGGCCCAGCCCGAGGCGGTCGAGGTTGCACAGACGGGCGGGTTCGATGGTCATCATCGCCACGAGGCGAGGCCAATCGATCAGCCCCGTGGCGATCAACGCCTCGGCGTAGAGGGCCAACGCGGTCTCGAGGCCGATCAGGCCGAAGGGCGCGTCCTCGAACGGGAGCGACTTCTCGTCCACGCTGTGCGGCGCGTGGTCGGTCGCGAGCACCGTGATCGTCCCGTCCGCGACGCCTTGACGGACCGCCTCGACGTCCTTGCGCTCTCGCAGCGGCGGATTCACCTTGGCGTTGGTCTCGTACCCCTCGCACGCCTCGTCGGTGAGCAGCAGGTGGTGCGGCGAGGCCTCGGCCGTCACGGGCTGCCCCGCGGCGCGGGCCCGTCGCACGATCTCCACGCTCTCGCCGCTCGAGATGTGCTGCACGTGATAGCGACAGCCGATGGCGCGGTTGAGGCGAACGTCGCGTTCGATGATGATCTCCTCCGCGGTCCGGGGCCAACCGCCCAGCCCCAGTCGCAGCGATCGCTCGCCGGCGTGCATCGCCGCCCCGCGAGTCATGGTGGGTTCCTGGCAGTGCTGCATGAAGGCCAGGCCCGACGCCGCGGTCGCCGAGAGGACGCGCGACATCATCCCGGCCGAGGCGATGCAATCGCCGTCGTCGGAGATGCCCGCCGCGCCGGCTCTTGCCAGCAGGGCGATCTCGGTCAGTTCCTCACCCTTGCGGCCTCGCGTGGCCGCGGCGACCGCGAAGACGCGACAGGGCGAGGTCGCCGCGGCGCGAGCGTGCACGAACTCCACGAGTTCGGGCGAATCGAGCGCCGGGGCGGTGTTGGGCATGCAGCAGACGGTCGTGAAGCCGCCCGCGACGGCGGCGGCTCCGCCGGTGGCGATGGTCTCCTTGTGCTCCTGACCGGGCTCGCGCAGGTGCACGTGCGGATCGACGAGTCCGGGAACCACGAGGCACCCCTTGGCCTCGACGACCCGAGCGCCCTTGGGCACGGGAAGGCGGCGGCCGATCGCCCGGACGATGCCGCCCTCGATGGCGACATCGGCCACCTCGTCGCGGCCGCCGGCGGGGTCGATGACGCGACCGCCTCGAATGACGAGGGCGGGCGCGACGGTGTGGTCGTTGGCAAGGGAGGAGGAGGCCATCGGAGGCGAGAGTAGAGGGCCCGCCCGCGCCGACGAGGCCCGTCGCCCGCCGCGGGCGGGGTGGAACGGGAGCGGCGAGCGCGCTAGAATCTCGACCCGGCACACGGCCGGATTCTGTTCGGAGTCACCACATGGCCACGACTAATCCCTCGTACAAGCCCGGCCAGCACCTCGAGTGCACGGTCGCCAAGCTTCCCCGCACGGACGACCAGGCCGCGACCATCGCTCGCCTGATGCGCCTCGACCCGACCAACAAGCGGGCCCTGCGCCGTGCGCAGCGCATGCGTCGCCAGCGGATGATCGTGTACAACCGCGGCAACCGCGACTGGTACAGCCGCGAGAAGTCGGCCAAGGTGGTGCATGTGGGCGTGGGCGAGTCCTTCACGCTTCCGTACTCGCACGACCTCGCGCACGATCTGGCCGTGGTGGCGGGCTTCGTCACGATCAAGACGAAGTGATCCGTCGGGGGCGGGCGCGAACCGCCCGGCCATGGATGTCGTAGCGTGGGAACCCGTTCCCGAGCGACGTGACAGCCATGAAGTCCAAGTCATCCGTCATGCTTCCAGCCGCGCTGGCCCTCTTCAGCGCGGTTTTTTTCTTGACCTACTTCGCCGCCCGCGGCATGGGCGGCGGTTCGTCGGGCCCCTCCGGCCCGACCACGCCTGCCGCGAAGCCCCCCGCCGCGAACCCTTCGACGGGCGACGCGGCCGCGTCGCCGACGCCTCATGCCCAGGGCGGCGACGCGGCCGACGACGTGCGGTCCTACGACACGCTGGGTCGCATCGTGACGCTGCCGAGCAAGGACGGGAAGCGTCCGCTCGAGATCCACCACGAGGTGATCCCCCACTTTGTCGGCCGCGACGGCACCGAGGTGGGGATGAAGGAGATGATCATGCCGTTCCACGACCTGGCCCCGGGCGTGTCGCTCGAGGGACTCAAGGCGGGGGACGCGATTCGATTCACCTTCGAGGTGCGATGGAACAAGTCGCCGCGGACGCTGGTGACGCGACTGACGCCCGCGGAACCCGGCGTGACGCTCCACCTGAGCGAGATCATCGAGTCGAAGTGAATGCCGGTGCCGCCGCTTGGCCGCGAGGCGCGAGCGGTTCCGCCCCGCTACCCTCCGGACCATGAGCGGAGCCACGTCCAACACGGCCTCCACGGGCGTCGAACTGACGTCGTCCAACCCGGGGGTCGAGGGGTTCCAGGGCCTGTTGATGGCGTTCATGATGGCCTTGGTCTTCCGGGGTTTCATCATCGAGGGGTTCAACATTCCAACCGGCTCGATGGCCCCCACGCTGATGGGCGAGCACACGCTCCTCCACGGCGGCACCAGCGGCCTGACCTGGCCCGTGGGGCCCGTGACGATGCAGGGACGCACGGGCGTGCCCGCGGCCGTGCAGAGTTTCACGACGAGCGATCCCGTGACCCTCGCCGAGACGCGGGTGACCAACGCCCCGCTCCGCAGCGGCGATCGCGTCTTCATTCTCAAGTACCTCTTCCCGGTCTTCACGCCCAGCCGGTACGACGTGGTGGTCTTCAAGAACCCCCGCGATCCGACGATGAGCTACATCAAGCGGCTCGTCGGACTGGGCCCCGAGGAAGTGGCCCTGGTCGACGGTGACGTCTTCACCCGCCCGCTGCCCCCCGGTTCGGCGCCCGAACCGGCCACGACGAACACGTGGGATCTCCCGGGCTGGAAGCTCGCGAGGAAGCCCGACGATTCGCAACTGGCGATGTGGCAACTGGTCTTCGACTCGGCCTATTCCCCGCTCGAGGCCTCCCGGGACGGCCGGACCTGGTTCAAGTCGCCGTGGATGCCGG
Organism: Phycisphaerae bacterium; assembly: GCA_037139735.1. Lineage (GTDB taxonomy): Bacteria > Planctomycetota > Phycisphaerae > Phycisphaerales > UBA1924 > UBA2402. Next base: position 16,406 of record JBAXFU010000047.1, on the reverse strand, counting down.
ACGAATCGGGCGTCGCCTCGTGGAAGATCGACGGACAGCGCGAGTATCGCTACGAGGGCCAGGGCTCCACCACGCTCGCGTGGGACCCCAAACGCCGCATCAGCGACACCTATCCGTACAACCAACTTGGCGGGGGCCAGTTCCCCAACGGTCACTTCCCGGTGAGCGACGTTCGGGTGTCGCTCGACCTCGGGCCCTCCAAGGCGGACCAGACCGTCGCGATGGTGCTCGCCACGAGGCGGCACGTCTTTCGCGCGGTGATCGAGGGAGGCAGCCGCGTGACGATCGCCATGCGACGCGACGAGGAGACGTCGTGGCGGACGCTGGGCGAGGGAACGCTCGAGGCGCCGTTGGCGGCGGGCCGGGTGCGACCCATCGAGTTCTGGCACGCGGACCAGTCGCTGCGAGTGAGGGTCGACGGCCGCACCGTGGCGAAGGGCGAGTACGACTGGACTCCATCGGAGCGACTCGAAGCCGCGATGGGGCTGACGGCCAAGGAGGCCTTCGAGACTCGCGACCGCAACCTGCTGACCGACGCCGGTCGCATCACGCCCCCGAAGCTCTCGCTCGAGTTCGAGGGCGGGCCGCTGACGATCCGGCGCGTGCGGGTCGATCGCGACATTCACTACCAGCCGGGCGACTACCACCCCGTGAACGACACGACGCAGTTCATCCCCTCGAGCCCCCACACTCGGGCTCGCCAGCCCGCGGCGGCGACCCATCCGCGCCAGCCCGCCTTTCTCGCCGACGGGGAGTACTTCATGTGCGGCGACAACAGCCCCGCGAGTCTGGATGCGAGGCTGTGGGAGAAGCCCTCCCCATGGGTGGCGTCGATGGATCCCAAGACGGGCGTCGTTCACCGAGACGCCATGGTGGGCAAGGCGTTCGTGGTCTACTGGCCCGGGATGGACTGGAAGTGGGGCATCGTGCCGGTGCCCGACTTCGGTCGCGTCCGCCAGATCAAGTGAGCCGCCATCGGGTTCGGGCGGACGCTCAGCCGCAGAGGCGGGCGATGACCGCCATGCGAACCAGCACGCCCGCGGCGACCTGGCGAAGGATGATGCTCCGCGGGCCGTCGGCGACCGCGGCATCGAGTTCAATCCCGCGGTTGATGGGGCCTGGGTGCATCACCACGGCGTGGGCCTGCATGCGGTCGGCGCGGTCGGGGGTGAGGGCGTAGAACTCGCGATACTCCCGCACCGAGGCCAGTCCGGGCGCCTTGACGACCAGGGCCTCGCCCTTGGCGCCGGCGGCGGCCTCGCTTCGCTCGAACTGGATGCGGAGCATCATCACCGCATCGACCGTCGGCGTTACGGCGTCGAGGTCGCGGCTGACATCGACCTTGAGCGATCGCAGCGACTCGGGCGCCATCGAGGGCGGACCGACGCAGACGACCTGGGCGCCCAAGGCTCGCATCGCGAAGATGGTGGAACGCGCCACGCGGGAGCTGACGATGTCGCCGACGATGGCGATCCGAAGGCCCGAGAGGTCAAAGTCCCTGCCTCGGCCCATCGCGCCGGCGAGGGCGTACGCGTCGAGCAGACCTTGGGTGGGGTGTTCGTGGCGACCGTCGCCGGCGTTGATGACGGGGCACCGCACCCGGCGGGCGATCAGCGAGGCGACTCCCGACTGACGAGCGCGAACCACCAAGGCGGCGACACCCATCGCCTCGACGTTGGTGGCGGTGTCGGTCAGCGTCTCGCCCTTGTTGACGCTCGATCCTGCCCCCGCGAGGTCGATGGCGTGTCCGCCGAGCCGATGGGTCGCCACGCTGAAGGAGGTGCGAGTCCGGGTGGAATCCTCGAAGAAGAGGTTGGCGACGACGCGTCCGGCGAGCACCGGCTTGACCGAGCGGGCGGATTCGAACGTGTGGGCCAGCGACAGGAACGAGCGGATGGCCGACGCATCGAGCCCCTCGAGCCCGAGCAGGTGACGCGTGGAGGGAGCTTGGGGCATCGCGCCCGCGAGCGAGCTTCGCCGTGCGGTGGAGCCGTGTCGTCGTGGACGGTCGCGCTGAGTCATGGGTGGTGGCTCGGTGGAAACCGGAGGGAGATCAGTGCCGCTGCTGGGGAAGGGAATCCATCCACGCCATGCGACGAAGTTCGGTCACCGCGGCGGCGACGCGAGGATCGTCGGCGGGGAGCCAAGCCGCACGGCGGGCGTGGTCGGCGGCCAGGAAGACCGTGGCGCCCTGGCGAGGGCGTGCCTCGTCAACGGCCGGGGCGGCACGCACCGCCGCCTCAAGGCCCGACGCCTGCGCGACGCTCCAGAGGCGAGCGACCTGCGAGGCCGAGAGTTGCCGCACCAGCGGCGGGACGGGACTGCGATCAAGGCGAGTGCCGGTGGCGACCCGCAGCGCGCCGTCGGGGTCGACGACATACCACGCCGCACCGCCGGGCCCGGCGCCGTCGATCGTGATCGACAACGCGAAGTCTTCGGGCGCGGGCGATCCGTCGGCGAGGGGACGGGCCTTGGAGCAGCCGGCGACCACACCGGCCAACACACCGGCCAACACACCGGCACGCACGCCGGCGAGCAGACATGTCGCCGCGAGTCGGCAGAGGGAAGGAGGCCTCGAGGTCATCGCGGGGACTGTACGCGAAGGACCCGGCCCGGGCGTGCTACGCTGGGGTCATGTCGCTGACCTTTGCCGCGTTCCAGGAGTTGATCAAGCGTCGGTACCACGCCACCGACTCGGCGCGGGGAACGCCGGCAACGTTCATGTGGTTCATCGAGGAACTCGGGGAGTTGGCGACGGCGTTGCAGGACAACGCGCCGGGGCGCAACCCGACGCCCGAGCAGCGGGCGAACCTGTCTGAGGAGTTCGCCGACGTGATCGCGTGGCTGACGACGCTGGCGAACATCAACGGCGTGGACCTCGAGGCCGCGCTGGCGAAGTACACCGACGAGGATCGCGTGAAGGGCGTGAAGGCCTGAACATCAAGGGCGAGGCGGAGCCTGGGACGTGCCCGGTGACGGCCGATGGTCGTCGACGGCGGACTGGATCAGCCGCGGCGCCGCTTCATGCTCGGGATCGGCGTAGGCGGTGCGGGGCACGCCGCCGACGACCTTGAGCTTCATCCAGATGAGCACGGCGATGACGCCTCCGGCCATCACCAGCGCGGCGATGCGAACGGCCGATTTGCGAAGGATGCAATGGGACCCGGTCGGCGAGGTCGACGGCGAAGAGCGATGGGTCGGTTGGGTGGTCATGGGGGCCCTGAGGCAGGCGAATCAGTTGACGGGGCTGGAGAGAACCTCGACGGCGCCCGTGAAGCCGCGAACCCAGACGCGGAAGCGTTCGGTGCCGGCGGTGATCTCGTAATAGGCGTCGCCGGCGGGTTCATCGCTGCCGGGCTCGTTGACGGGGCACCCCATGGCGTCGAAGGTGAGACGGTTGCCCGGGAACGTGATGGCGCTCACGGTCACGTTCGAGAAGTCCTTGTCGCCGCCGGCGCCGATGGTGCGGGTCACCACGACGTCGGGTCCCGTCTCGACGGTCGAGCCGGTGACGGGCGCGATGACATACCCCGAGGTGGAGAAGGTGATGCAGTAGGACCGCTGCATCGCGATGGCGTCGCTCTGCACCTGCATGACGTCGGCGACGACCTGTCGGGCCAGCGCCTGGAGCCGCAAGGGGTTGGCCTGGGAGACCAAGGGCGTGAGCACGGCGGCGGCGATGCCCATGATGATCACCACGACCATCAACTCGATCAGCGTGTAGCCGCGTCGTCGCATCGGTGAACCCCCGGTTGACTGATTCATCGACACGACCGGCCGAGGGGATGAGGGAGTGGTTGACGGCGGCGAGGACGGGGAGGATCGTGACGCCGAATGCAACGCGACGAGCGGCTGTGCGGGCGCGTCAATCGACGGGCCGGCCCGTCCCGCGACCGAGCCTTTCGTCGAAGCCGGACGCATACAGATGACATTCCGGGACGTTCCAGACCCACGCGGCATGCGGCGATCCTCGAACGCCCGCCCGCTCCGCCACCTCGATCGAGGCCTTGTCAGGCCCCGGGAACGCAGGATTGAGCGGGGCGGTCTCGATGAAGCCGCCTCCGATCAGCGTGCCACGATCCGTCAGGGTGCCCCACCCTCGGGCCGCGAAGTCGGGCCACCGACCGCCGTTGGCTTCGTGGAATCGTTCGATTCGACGTTGGAGACTCGCGAGCCTCGACGTGAGGAGCGCGTCGACCGGTTCGCCGGCGGTCGACCATCGGGGCGCCAGCCACGATCCGGTCGCCGCGAGCATCGCGGCGGCGACCAGCGCCTCGACCAGACGGAATGAAAGTCGCATGACGATGGGTCGGGTTCGAGTGGGCGAACGCTCCCCGCAAAAAGAACGCCGCGGGCCCTTCCGGGACCCGCGACGCACAAAGAGCGAGATGGAGGCGCGGATCAGTCGGTCGACGTCGCGCTGACGACACCGGTGGTCTCGTTGAAGTTGGAGGCGTAGATCGTGTTGTCGGCGGTGTTGAAGACCCAGGCGGTGGTGGCCGAGCCGCGAGTGCCGACCGTGGTGACCACCGAGACGGCGGTCTTGGTCGCGCCGGGGAAGGCAGGGTTGATCGGATCGGCCTTGATGAACTTGCCGTTGCGCAGGAGGTCCCAGTTGGCCGCGGCGGCGGTGATCGGGTACGCGCCGTTGTTGCGGGCGGCATAGAGCTCGCTCTGATTCTGCAGGCTCCGCAGCTGCGCCTTGAGGTTGCCGGCCGTCGCCTCGTTGGTGGCGTTGGTGAACTGGGGAACGACCACGGAGGCCAGGATGCCCAGAATCACGACCACGATGAGGATCTCGACCAGCGTGAAGCCCTTGCGAACTTGATTGCTCATTTCAACACTCCTGATGACGGCCATGAAGAGCATCGGAACACGCGACCTGGCGTGCGACGAGTGCTCGGTTTCGCACCACGATGCCGCGACGACACGCCTGCCGCGCGGCCGAACCAACTCCCGGAAGGGGGAGCCGCTCTCTCGCGATCCTCCGACCCCTTTGTCGGCACCACGGCTTCTCGACTCGAGCGAGCCAACGGGAATGACGTTCAGACCGATGATCGAAAGGTCCGAGTACGCGTCGGGGCGATCGACCCGGGCGACCGGAGTTCGGACGTCGACCGACGACCCGTCTCAGCGCAGGACGCGAACACCGATGGAGGTGGAAACAGGCCGGAACCCGGATCGCTCGGAGGCGCGGTTGGTTCTCCACGCGCCCGAGCCGTCCCGCCACACGAACGAGGTGGACCCGCCTCCGTCGAGGTTGATCGCGTCCACCGCCCCGTGCTGCAGCATCAAGGCCGCCAACTCGGGGAGCGTCATGCCGTCGCTCCATCCGGGTTGCCTCCCGTCGATGGCGACCAGCAGCAGCGTGCGTCCATCGGCCGTGAGTCCCGCCGCGGTGCGGGGGTGCCGCAGCGTCGGATCGACGCGAGCGGTCGCCGAACGATCCTTCCCCCCCTCGATCAGGGGCGTGCCGTTCTTCGGATCCGAGGGCGACCCTCCGATGCCGGCGACGGCGTGACGCACCGCGGCGTCAGGCGGCGACAAGGGGCACGCGACGACGGCGTGTCCGCCCTCCATCACCATGAGGACGGGATCGCCACGGCCTTCAAACGATCGCGGGGGCGAGACGAGTCGCCCGTCGCTCACGCACAGCCCCAGCATGTCGGCCGTCGCCCCGACGACATAGCCCCGACCGGCCCCCACCGCGAAGTAGTTGGCGTTGACGGCCAAGTCGAGGTCATGCGAGATGGCCCACGACGGAGTGGTCTCGAGCCGGGCCTCGGTGCGAGGCGGGGGCGACTCGAGCGGCCCGGTGACCGCCACGCGCAGTCGCGGGTCGGCCAGGTCGATTCGGGCGATGAATCCACGGGCCACCCCGCCGTCGGCGAGCGACCGTTCCACGACCTCGACGCGAATGGGATCGGCCGAACGCGTCGCGGTCGCGGGCCCGCGAGCGCAGCCGAAGGCGACCAGACTCAGGCCAAGACACGCGACGACTCGAGGCACGATCTCGAACATGCCGCATGATAGTTCAATCGGTCGCGTTGGTCGTGATGGAGCCGGTCGCCTCGTTGAAGTACGAGGCGTAGAGCGTCATGTCGGCGTTGTTCCGGACCCACGCCGCGGTGGCCGAACCTCGCACGCCCGCCGTGGAGGTCACTTCGAGCGCGTCGCCGACGCCCGCGCCCTGCCACGCCGCGCTCACCGGCGGCTGCTTGATGCATCCTCGCTTGGTCAGTTCCCACCACGTCCCGTCGTGCGGGTCGTAGGTGAATCGCCCGCCCATGCTGATGACGACCCGCTCGAAGTGCCCCTGCAAGGTGAAGAGTTGCGTCTTGACGCTGCCGGCGCGGGCCGCGTTGGCGGCGGAGGCGAACTGAGGCGCCACCGCCGCAGCGAGGATCCCCAGGACCACCACGACGATGAGGATCTCGACCAGCGTGAAGCCAAGTTGCATGAAGGCCGGAATTCCGCGGCCTCGACGCAGCGGCTCGTCTTCCGGCGGACCGGGATGGGTCAATGCTCGATTCATGCATCGCCTGTGGCGGCCCGGCCTGCACATGCCGCCGGTTGATGCGCCTCGCGAACCCGGCCGTCGTCAATCGGTGGCGTTCTGCGTGACGAGCCCCGTCGACTCGTCGAAGTTGGACGCATAGAGGGTCCTGTCGCCGGTGTTCCATACCCACCCGTGACCGGCGCTGCCGCGGGCGGTCGCGTGCACCGTGACACCCGGCTTGTTGGCGCCGGTGAAGGCGGGATTGACCGGATCGGCCTTGATGAAGCCCGCGGCCTTGAGCAGGCTCCAGTCGGGCGTGGTGGCGGTGACGGGATACGCGCCTGAGTTGCGGGAGACGTACATCTCGATCTGGTTCTGCAGGCTCCGCAACTGCGACTTGAGACTGCCCGCCATCGCGTCCTGCGTGGCCGTGGTGAACTGCGGAATGACGACCGAGGCGATGAGTCCCAGCGCGATCATGACGACCATCAGTTCGATCAGGGTGAACCCCGGGCCGCCGCGACTTGGTCCGCTTGCTTTCATTCGACGCGTCCTCCCGCGACGCCCCCGCCGAGAGGGCGGCCGGCGCCTTCGTGTCGCATCGATGCGACACTCCGCAAAAAGCGCGTCGCGAGCCGAGTTTCGGCTCGCGACGCGTGCATGTCAGCAGTCGACGCCGCCGAATCAGTCGGTGGCGGTCTGGGTCACGACGCCCGTGGTCTCGTTGAAGAACGAGGCGTAGATGGTCGTGTCGGCGGTGTTCCACACCCAGGCCGAAGCGGCCGCGCCACGCGTGCCGCCCGTGGTCACCACCGAGACGGTGGTCTTGTCGGCGGCCGTCGAGGCGGGGTTGATCGGATCGGCCTTGATGTAGCCGCCCGTGCGCAGCAGGTTCCAGTTGGCGGCGGCCGCCGTGATCGGGTACGAGCCGTTGTTGCGGGCGGCGTACAGCTCGATCTGGTTCTGCAGGCTGCGCAGCTGCGCCTTCAGGTTGCCGGCCGTGGCCTCGCTCGTCGCGTTGGTGAACTGCGGCACGACCACCGAGGCCAGAATGCCCAGAATCACCACGACGATCAGGATCTCGACCAGCGTGAAGCCCTTGCGAATACGATTGTTCATTCGATCACTCCTTGATGCCTGCCCGGAAGACTGCGAGGGAGGTCCCCTTGGCTCTTGGATCGCGGCACGCTGCCCCGACCGCCACCATCATCCGTGCTCGCCGCGGAAAGACCCCCTCCTCCGAGGGTCCATCCGCGACGCTCGTGACATGCCCAGTTCATCGGGATTCCCCCCGGCCCACTTCACCCCGATCACGCACGAAATAGCGCGCCTCTCCCCGATTCGAGTCGCCCGGATCGCCTCCTCCGCGCCAGTCGCATGATCGCCCGATCCGGCACGACCGAATCGTCCAAGAAAACCGCCGGTCACGCGGCCGGATTCGTCGTCGACGCCTCGCGTTCGATGAGCCGCCATGCGACGTCCGGCTCCAACGCACCGGACGCAGCGAGGTCCGGCACCGGCAACGCCTCGCTGATGACGATGGATCGGAAGACCGGCGCCGGGTTGAACGCCCCGCTGCGGCGGAGAACGCTTGGCCGTGATGACACCGAAGGAGGGCGCCGAGGACGAAGAGGCCCCCTCACCTGGTCGTGGTGCACATGCAGGCGGCCGTGGCCGTGCGGCGGGCGGCGCTTCGTGCCGCACCGCGCGCAGGAACTCCGTCGGAGGCATCCCACGCGACCGGACCTGCCGGGCCATCGAACCACGAGAGGGTCATGACGCGGCCGAGCGAGTTCCAAGCCTGCGCACAGGCTGACGCAGTACGCGACGACTCGCGTCCGACCGAGGTCGCCACCGCCTCAGTCCGTGGCCGTCGCGGTGATCCGCCCGGAGGGTTCGTCGAAGTACGAGGCGTACACGGTCATGTCGGCGTGATTCCACAGCCATGCGGCCGACGCGCTCCCGCGAACGCCGAGCGTCCAGGTGACATCCAGCGAGTTGCCGACGCCCGCTCCCTGCCAGGCCGCATTCACGGGAGGCGCCTTGATGGAGGTGCCGAGCAGCGGCGTCCAGTGACCCGCGTGCGGGTGGGACCGATACGTCCCGCCCATGCTGATGGCCGCGCGTTCGAACTGCCCTTGCAACTCGGCGAGTTGCGCCTTGATGGACGTGGCCCGGGCCTGCGTCACGGCGTCGCTGAACTGCGGCGTCACCACCGCCGCGATGAGGCCCAGCACCACCACCACGATCAGGATCTCGACCAGCGTGAAGCCCTTGCCTTCGCCCATCGAAAGCCTCCGAAAGTGCCGGATTCCCGAGCCGTCACCCTCGCCGCCGACTTCAGTCGCTGGCCGTCGACGTGACCTGCCCGGTCGTCTCGTTGAAGTAGGAGGCGTAGATCGCCACGTCCGCCGAGTTCCAGACCCAGGCCCACCCAGTCGCGCCGCGAGTGCCGGCCGTGCTCTGAACGCCCACGGTCGTCGGTCCCACCGCCCCGGCCGGCTGCGCCGGATTGATGGGAGCCGCCTTGAGGTACCCCTGACTGACGAGCAACGACCAACTCTGGGCCATCGTCGTGATCGGGTGCGTGCCGTTGTTGCGGGAGATGTACAAATCGATCTGGTTCTGCAGGGATCGGAGTTGGGACTTGATGTTGCCGGCCATCGCCTCGTTCGTGGCGTTGCTGAACTGCGGCACCACCACCGAGGCGAGGATGCCCAGAATCACCACCACGATCAGGATCTCGACCAGCGTGAAGCCCCGGCGCATGCTCATGTGATCACTCCGTAACGCTCGCCTCCAGCCACCGGCGGCCCTTCCAAGGCTTCCGATGGGCATGGGGCGCTGTCCCGAAGCATCGGGCCATCGGTCGGTTCACTTCACCGCTGCCACCATCTCGAGCGGGTCAGCAGAGGTCTTGACGCGACAGACCCCAAGTTTGGTCGCCCGTTTGGGCGGTCTCGGTCGTCACGTGGCCACCTCAATCCGCGGGGACGGCGGTGATCCGCGACTGCCTCTCGTCGAAGCACGAGGCGGCGATGACGCGGTCGACCGAGTTCCACACCCATGCCGCTTCCGGGCTCCCGCGAACGCCCGGCGTGCCGACGACCTCCACGGTGTTGGGGCCAGGGTCGATCCAACTCCACGCGGGATTGGTCGGCAAGTCCCGGAGCGAACCGTCCTGCACGAGGGGCGTCCACCCCGCGGCGGTGATCGGAGGCACGTTGCCGTGCCGAGCCATGTACAAGTCGATTTGCCCCTGCAGGTACCGCAACTGCATCGCAAGACACCTCGCAACCGCTTCGTTGCGTGCACGAAGCAACGCGGGCGCCGACGCCGCGGCGAGCAGACCAACCAGACCCACAACCACCGATGTCTCAACAGTAGTTCTCGGCCTCAACCTGAGCATGCAACCCCCCACTCGGTTGCCCTCCGCGGCCCATGCCAACCATTCCGGCGGTGCGGCGAACGGCAACTTGGGGGTCGTCATTTATTCAGGATCACTCGATCCCTATTCACGCGATTGGCTTGTGTCGTCAATCGCCGAGGTCGGGACGCATGAAACAGCACCCGGCCAGTGGTGGCCGGGTGCGTGGACGATGGTCTTGACGGAAGGCGGAGGCGAGCGGCCGACGCGAGACGTCGGCCGGGCGTGTCCCCTTACTTGGTGTCGAGGATCATGGGAACGAGTTCGGTGCGGGCGAGATTGAGCGTGCCGATGAGGCCGGCCGCGGCGGTCGCCTCGGCGTCGGCGCCCTTGGCGGCGATCTCGGTCAGACGCGAGACCTGACCGGCCTCGAGCTTGTTGCCGAACCGCTTGCCGGAATCGCCGACGAGGCCGAGCAGGGCGACGCGGCGATCGCCGGACGCCGCCAACGCCGCCTCCATCACCCCTCGCTGGGCACGATCCTGATCGATGCGGGAGAGGATCTCGGCCACGCGGAGTTGGGCCTCATCCTTCACCTGCGGGAGGGCCGCCACGAGCGCCGTGGTGGCCTCGGAGACCTTGAGCACGGCGTTGCCGGAGAGGGCCAGGTCGCGGAGTGCGGCGAGCGAGCGTGCGCCGAAGGAGGCCGCCTCGGACTCGGTCACGGGTCCGCCGCTGGCACGTTCGATGAGCTGGTTGACGGACTCGGTGACGGCGGCCTCGCCGATGCCCGCCTGACGGATGGCCAGCGTGGCATCGGCGGCGAAACGGCGGCGCAGATCGGTGTACGACGCGGCGTCGGTCAGCACCAGCGTCGGCGTGGCGATCGACTTGGACTGGCCGCGGATGTCGCCGATGGCGGCCGCGATGCCGTCGCCGCGGATGCCCGCGGTGACGACCAGGTCGATGGCGGGCGCCTCGCTGATGGGCGCGGCCAGATCAGCCATGGTGCGGCCCTGAGGCAGCACGGTGTAGCCGAGCTTGTTGAGCACCGAGCGGACGCCCTGATACAACTCGGCATCGCCGGTGAGGATCACGGCGTACTGCGAGGCGGTGCCCCGCACCATGGAGGCGAGCACGGGAATCACGCGATCGGAGCCGGGGAAGGCCTCGGTGGGCGACGCTGCGGCGAGCGCGAGCGCCGCCTCGTTCTGCACGCGACGGTTCGGGTAGGTCAAGGCCGAGACCAGCGGGGACGTGCCCGCCGAGCCGTCGGACCAGAGGCCCTTGCCGCCGGCCGTCCGCTCGACCGCCGCGATGGCCTTGCGGGCCAGCGGGGTGTCGCGATCGGCCAAGGCACGGGCGAGCACTCGCTGCGCCACCTCGGGACCGGCAGCGACCGCGAAGTACTCGGCGCTGCGGCGGGCCTTGGAGTAGGCGGGGTTGTCGTACCCCTCGGGGGTGTCGATCTCGCGGGAGAAGTTGGACGCGACCCACAGCGAGAGCGACGTCGATGACGCGCCGCCCGACTTGGCCTCGAGACGAAGGGCCTGCTCGGCCATGCGCATCGCCATCGCCTCGTGGAAGACGGGCGTGCGAATCGCCGACATCGTCAGCCCGCCGCCGGGCTGGTAGGCCCACAGCAGCTGCATCTCCTCGCCCGGGAAGCTCGTCACGTCGCTGCGTTCGGCGTAGAAGGCCTCGGCCAGGCCTCGGTAGAGGCCGGCCGTGTCGGCGGGCGCCCCGGCATCGACGCCCAGGCGACCGATGGAACGGCGGCACGCCTCTCGCACGGCATCCGATGCGGTGCTCTCGGCGAGTTCACGAAGGAAGGGCAGGCTGGTGCGGTGCGGGATCGCTCCCAGGACGTCGGCGATCTGCTCCTGCTGCACCACCGACACGTTCATGAGGGCGGTGCACAGGGGCATCACAGCCTGACGGCCCAGCCCGATGATGACACGCTGGACGGCGGCCTGACGATCGGGCTTGGCGCGGTCGAGGAACGCCTCGAGCAACTGGGGCATGGCGTACTCGCCCGCGAAGACCAGCCGCGTCTCGGCCAGGCGGCGTCCGCGATCGGTGCCCGTGAGCATGGCGATGCTCTTGGTGATCTGCTCGGGGTTGCGAGCACGCTCGAGCTGGCCCTTCTGGAAGGCCGAGTCCATGGAGGCGGCGACCTTCTCGAGTTGCGTGACGCGCATCGCGCGCTGGACGGTCTCCTCGAACCGGGCGACATCGCCGCCCGCCTCGACCAGACCGACGAAGTCGGCGTTGGAGATCCCCTTGCCCAGCAACTCGGACGCCATCGCCTCGGCGAGGTCGTAGTTCTGGATGCGGGTGTAATGGATGAAGTCGGCCAGGAGCGAGGCGTTGTCCTGCGGCTTGGCGGCCGCCGCGCCCGAGGCCTGCGCGAAGGCGGGCATGGTCGTCACGCCGCCCGCGACGACGGCGATGGCCGCGGCCAGCATGCCGGCACGGAAGGCGGGGAAGGCGGGGAAGGCGGAAGCGGGCGCGTCGATTCGGCGTTGCGTCACGATCTACTCCTGGAATCACCCGCGGGCATCGCGGGGAACACGGCACTGCTGGCAGAGGGGGCAGCTGGATGCCGCTCCCGCCCATCGATCCACCGCCTCCAACCCGCCCGGCGGCATGCCGCGGGCGCAACGGGAGGCGAAACGACCCTCGACCCCGGGGATGGCTCCCCCTGATACCGGCGAACAACGCCGGGAGAGGCAGGCCAGACCCGAACGCAACACCCTCACCCCGGAAGGGCGATGCAGGCCGAGCGCACACTGTACAGAGTCGCCGGACAAGGGGCAAGTCCGAAAGGGAATCCGCCGGGGGTTGCCCGGATGCCGCCGGGGGAGGGGCGGTTGACCCCTCGGGGGGTCGCCCCCTATCCTTTCTCCCTTGCTCGAAGCCGGTCATGCGGTCGTTCCCAGGTCGGGAGCGGCGGGTGCCCGGGGGTCGGGCTTCAGCAGAACAGCTCGCGGGGGCCTTCCGGAGGTTCGCCGGAGCATCCACGCGAAGAACGAGACACACCCATGCTCCCTCCACAAAGAGTCAGCCACGGCCGCACCCGTCGTCGTCGCAACCACCACGCCCTGGTCGAGACGACGGTGGCTCAGGATCCGATCTCGGGCATGCCCAAGATGCACCACCGCGCCGCCAAGGAGTCGGGCTACGTCCGTCCCGGCCTGCAGGTGAAGGTGCCCAAGCTGGGCATCGGCGTCCCCAAGAACTGACCCCGGCAACCTCGCGCTCCTGTGCCCGCGTGACGCGGATGTCGCACCCGTGCGAGGGGCGTTGGAGGCCGCGGACGGTGGAACGATACACGACCTCGGCCGTGCTTCTCGGAGCATTGCCGAGGTTGTCGTGTCTATAGTCGGACCTTGACCGGGCCTTGCTCCTGCGGCATGCCGCGGGCACCGGCCGCGGGACGTGTCGCGGCCCCCGGGCTGGTCGTGAACCGCACCTGAAAGCAAGCTGACCATGCGTATTGCAGTAGACATCTTCGGCGGGGACCACGCGCCGGACGCCATCCTGAAGGGATGCGTGATGGCGCTGGGCGACCTGCCCCCGGGCGACCAGTTGGTGCTGGTGGGCAAGGCCGGCGACATCTTCGAGATGCTCGAGGAGCGCGGGGTCGACCGCGGCGATCCTCGCATCGAGGTGGTGCATGCGGAACAGGTGATCGAGATGGGCGACTCGGCCGCCAAGGCCGTCCGCTCGAAGGTCGACTCCTCGATCGTGAAGATGTCGATGCTGGGCGCCGAGGGGCACCCCAACCGCTGCGACGTGGTCCTGTCCGCGGGGAACACGGGCGCATGCGTGGCGGCGGCGATGCTGCACATGCGGCGTCTGCCGGGCGTGCTCCGGCCGGGCATCACGGTGACGATCCCGGCCTTCCACAACAACATCGTGCTCATCGACGCCGGCGCGAATCCGGAGCCCAAGGCCGAGCACCTGTGGCAATACGGCGTGATGGCCGAGGTGATGGCCCGCAAGGTCCTCAAGCTCGACAACCCGCGGGTCGCCATGATGAACATCGGCTCGGAGGAGGCCAAGGGCACGGGCATCATCAAGCAGACCCGCGACTTGCTCAAGGCCACGCCGGGGCTCAACTACATCGGATACATCGAGGGCCGCGACTTCTTCGAGGGCGTGGCCGACGTCGTCGTCACCGACGGTCTGGTGGGCAACACGCTCCTCAAGGCCGCCGAGGGCATGGCCAAGAGTCTCTTCAAGGCCATCGCCGCCGAGATGATCGCCATCGACCCCTCGCTGGTCTCGAAGTTCGAGCCGGTGGTCAAGTCGATCTACGCCAAGAACGACTATCACGAGTACGGCGGCGCGCCCCTGCTGGGCGTGAACGGCGCGTGCTTCATCGCCCACGGCAGTTCCGAGCCGCGAACGATCCGCGCGGCGATCCGCAACTGCCGCATTTTCCACCACGCCCACGTCAACGAAGAGATCGTCCGCCGCCTCGCCGAGGTGGCCCCCGTGCTGGAGGCCCATCAGCAGCGGGAAAGTCAGCAGAAGGAAGGTCCGGTCGGAGCCAACCAAGGCGCCTGAAGCATGAACGCACCTGCAGTCCCCTCGGCGCCCACGGCCGCTCGACGTTCGAAGGCCCCGCTGGGCGTGAAGATCACCGGCAGCGGTTCGTGCCTCCCGGCGACTCCGCTGACGAACGCCGATCTTGAAAAGCTGATGGAGACGACGGACGAGTGGATCGTCCAGCGAACCGGCGTTCGCAGCCGTTATCGCATCAATCCGGCCTTGGGCGAATCGACCCATACGCTCGCCGCCGAATCGCTGCGACGCGCCCTGGCCGCCGCCGGTCTTGCCGCCACCGACCTCGACCTGATCATCGTCGCGACCATGACGCCGGAGATGCCCTGCCCCGCGACGGCCTGCCGCGTCGCCGCGGACGTCGGCGCCACGCGGGCCGGGGCCTTCGACCTGAACGCGGCGTGCAGCGGGTTCGTCTTCGGGCTCAACACCGCCCACGACCTCATCAAGGGCGGCGCGTACCGCCGAATCGCCGTCGTGGGCGCCGACTGCCTGTCGACGCTGATGGACTACTCGACGGCGGGCCGGGGCACCGCGATCATCTTCGGCGATGCCGCCGGCGCGGCCATCGTCGAAGGGTGCGACGAGGCGGGCAAGGGCATCCTCGCCCAGTCGATGCATTGCGACGGCGAAGGGTGGAAGGAGATCTACGTTCCAGAGTGCGAACGGGACTTCCCCGAAGGCGTCGCCTGCGACCCCTCGAAGTTCGGGCACGTGCAGATGAACGGCGCGGCCGTCTTCAAGTTCGCCGTCGGGACCTTTTCTGACCTGATCCAGGAGACCCTGGACCAGGCGGGCCTGATCGCCACCGACCTCGACATGCTGGTCTGTCACCAGTCCAACATGCGGATCCTCCAATCCGCCCGCGAGCGATTCGGACTGCCCGAAGAGAAGCTCTACGTGAACATCGATCGCGTCGGCAACACCGTCGGCGCGAGCGTTCCCCTCTGTCTGGATGAACTCCGCCGCGCCGGCCGGGTGAAGCCCGGGCACAAGGTGATGTTCGTCGCCTTCGGAGGCGGCCTGACCTGGGGCAGCAGTCTCTGGCAACTTTGACCCATCGGTCCGCGGCCGGACGCCACGTGGCCGCACGGGTTCGGTCGTCTACAGTTCCCTCGCCGTGAAGATCCGCTGGCTCCATCAGATGTGGCTCCGCACGCTCGCCCTCTTGCTGGCGGTCGGGCTCACCGTCTTCACCTTGGTCTCCCTCGCCGCGGCCCCCGTGTGGCCCATCGTGGGCGTGGCCGTCGCCACCGTCGCCATCCTCTTCAACGGGATGTCCAGCCGCCTCGACTCCCCCACCTGCCTGCACTGCGGCACCGACATCAAGCAGGAACCCGGCAGCCAGTACGGCATCATCTGCCCCCGCTGCGGCGGCCTGAACGAGCCGATGGGCGAACGCCCCGCCGACGACCGCACCGCCTGAGGTTCGAAGGGCCCGGCACGCTGCCGACCCCGGGCCCTCCGCCTACCATGGGCCCGATGGTCCTTCAGACGCTCGCCACCACGGATCTCCAGTCCTACTTGCCCGTCACGCTCGTCGTGCTGATGGCCCTTTCGTTCGCCATCGCCAACGTCGCGATCAGCCAGGTGCTCGGGCCTCGCCGCCCCGGCGAAACCAAGGGTCAGTCGTACGAGTCGGGCATGAACCCCGTGGGCACCGCCCGCAAGCGGTTCAACGTCCGCTTCTACCTCATCGCGATGGTCTTCCTCGTCTTCGATGTCGAGATCATCTTCCTGTACCCCTGGGCCGTGACCTTCCCCAACATCGCTCCCTATCCCAACGGCGAAGCCCTGATCTGGCTCAGCCGCATCTTCTTCTTCATCCTCACGACCGTGGTCGCCTATGTCTACGGGTTCCGCAAGGGCGTCTTCAAGTTCGACTGAGGCCCTGGGCAGGATCGTTCCAACTTGGCCGACGTGATCCAAGCGACGCCCATCCACGCGACGCCCCATGCAGGCCGACGC
>JBAXFU010000046.1:0-24956 GCA_037139735.1 Phycisphaerae bacterium | reverse complement strand
TCGGCCCATGCGCGGCAGGCCGAGCTGGCGTCATAACGGCCCATGAGGGCGTTTCTGGCCCGCTGGCCCATGTTCTTGGTACCGGCAGGGTCGGCCGCGAGTTGCTCGATGGCCGCGGCGAGCCCCGGGCCGTCCCCCTCGCGGACGAGCACGCCCGCATCGCTCTCGGCGAGCACCCGTGCGATCTCGGAGTCCGGGTGTCCGATGAAGATCGCGGGCCGGGCCGCCGCCATGATGCCAAAGAGCTTGCTGGGCACGATGAGCCCCTCCATGCCCTCTCGCAGCGAGATGAGGTGAACGTCGCCGGCGCCGAGACTTTGCGACAACTGCTCGCGGGGCACGTAGTCGCGGTAGGAGGCGTTGGCGAGCGAGTGCTCGCGGATGAAGGCCTCGATCTCCGCCCGACGCTTGCCGCCGCCGACGAAGACGAACCGGATGTCCTCGCGACCCTTGAGCGCGAGCATGGCGGCCTTGATGGTCTCTGCGTCGTGCCCGAGCCCGAAGTTGCCCGAGTACATCACGGTGAAGGCCGAACCCAGGCCCCAAGCGTCGCGGACGGGATTGCCTTCCCGCGGGAGCGGACGCACGCCGGTCTCGTCGGACCAGACCGGGATGAAGACGATGCGTTCGCGGGGCAGCCCCTTGTCGAGCAGTCGCCGCTCCATGCAGCGGCCGAGGACGACGGTGGCGTCGCAGCGGCGAACGATGCGGCGGTGAAGCCGCTCGAGCACGCGGGCGAGGAACGAGCGAGGGGCGAGCATGCCGCTGGCCACGGGCACGTCCGGGTAGAGATCCATGGCCCAGTAGACGGCCTTGCCGCCGCGGAGCGTTCGGTTGGCGAGCGCGACGAGGGCGATGAAGGGCGGCGTGGAGAATCCGACGACGACGTCGGCCCGGGGCATGGTCAGGACTCGCCACGCGGCCATCAGGTAGAAGAAGGCGAAGTCGAGCAGGCGAGCGAGCGTGCCCTTCTTGCCGAAGAGCGAGAAGCCGACGCGGTGCACGACGATCGGGTGGGACGCGCCGTCGACGGGGATCTCCTCGCGTGCCGAGAGCGTGGCGCCCGCCGAGCCGTAGATCGACCTCGAGGCGACCGCAGAGACGCGGTGCCCGCGACGGGCGAGATGGTCGGCCAGGTCCTTGGCCATCTGCGCAGTGGCCACCACGTCGGGGTGGAAGGCCTGGTTGAGCAGGACGATGTGCATGCGTCAGCCGCGACGGGCGATGCTCAGCGGTTCGAGCGGAACCACTCGATGGTGGAACGCAGGCCTTCCTCGAAGCGGATCCCGGCCTGCCAGCCGAGCAGCCGGCGGGCCTTCTCGGTGGAGAGGCAGCGGCGGGGCTGGCCGTCGGGCTTGGTGGAATCCCAGACGACGCCGCCCTTGAAGCCCGTGAGACGGACGACGAGTTCGACGAGGTCCTTGATGGTGATCTCGAAGCTTGCGCCGAGGTTGATGGGGTCGGGGTCGTCCATCACCTCGGCGGCGCGGAGGATGCCCTCGGCGGCGTCCTCGACGTGCAGGAACTCGCGAGAGGCCGAACCGGTGCCCCAGCAGACGATCTCCTTGTCGCCGCGGTCCTGCGCCTCGACGCACTTGCGGATGAGCGCGGGGATGACGTGCGAGCTGTTCAGGTCGAAGTTGTCGTGGGGGCCGTAGAGGTTGACGGGCAGCACGTACGCGCTCCGCATGCCGTACTGCAGGCGATAGGCGTCGAGCATCTGCCATGCGGCCTTCTTGGCCACGCCGTAGGGGGCGTTGGTCTCCTCGGGGTACCCGTTCCAGAGGTCCTCCTCGCGGAAGGGCACGGGCGTGAACTTCGGATAGGCGCAGATGGTGCCGACCTGCACGAACTTGCCGCCGCGGAGGTGCAGGTTGTCGAGACGGGCCTGCTCGATGAGGTGCAAGGCCATCGCCATGTTGGCGAAGAAGTAGCGGCCCGGGTTGGCGCGGTTGGCGCCGATGCCCCCGACCTCCGCCGCGAGGTGGATCACCATGTCGACCTTGCGGGCCCCGAAGGCGTCTCGGTAGAGCCTCGCGACGTCGCGTTCGCTGGTCAGGTCGCAGTCGCGTCGCCGGGGCACGACGATGTTCGCCTCCGTGGCGCCGCGCGCCAGCAGACGGGACTTGACGCAGCGGCCGAGGAAGCCCGCGCCGCCGGTGAGGATGATCCGCGTGTTGGGCCAGTCGATTGCCATGGTGCGGTCGTGGTCGCGAGGTGGGTCGGAAGGGGAGGGTCGGCCAGCACTGGAATCAGCGCTGGAATCT
Source organism: Phycisphaerae bacterium (assembly GCA_037139735.1). GTDB lineage: Bacteria > Planctomycetota > Phycisphaerae > Phycisphaerales > UBA1924 > UBA2402. The sequence goes on along the minus strand of JBAXFU010000046.1, from coordinate 22,689 downwards.
GGGCTGGAATCTGGGTTGGAATCAGAACTGGAAGTAGATGAACGCGGCGTTGGTGGAGGGCCAGAAGAAGTAGAAGATCGCCGCCAGTGAAGCGTAGATCAGCGGCAGCAGGGCCCGCGGGGCCCGGTCGAGGCGGTCGTGGATGCGGCCCTTGAACCGGCTCGTTGCGTGGAGCACCAGGAACGCGCCCACGAGCGTCGCCGCGAGGAAGGGGGCGCTCCTGCCAAGGCCCAGCGCGGCGAGCCCGAAGTTGAAGTCGAAGACGACGAACTTCCTGAGGCAGTATGCCAGGTTGGTGAAGTCGAAGGGATCGGCGGGGTTGTTGATTCGGAAAATCAGCCATCCCAGGAGCACGAGGTACATCGTGCACGCCCACCGCAGCGTGGTGCCCGGACGCGTCTTGAGCAGGGCCTCGATCGGCGGGACCTTGGAGACGGCCCACCGGAACATCCGGTTCAGGCAGAGCAGCGCGCCCTGGTAGAAGCCCCAGAGCACGAAGTTCGCGGATGCGCCGTGCCAGAGGCCGCCGAGCACCATCGTGGCCATCAGGTTGAAGTAGACGCGGCCCAGCGTGCCCCGCCCGCCGCCCAGCGGGATGTACAGGTAGTCTCGCAGCCACGTCGAGAGCGACATGTGCCACGTGCGCCAGAAGTCGATGATCGAGGTGGAGAAGTAGGGGTAGTCGAAGTTGAGCGGGAGTTCGACGCCGAACATGCGCGACACGCCGCGGGCGATGTCGGAGTAGCCGGAGAAGTCGCAGTAGATCTGGACGGCGAAGAAGAAGGCGCCCAGCATCACCACCAGGCTCGTCGCCCCGTTCGCGACCGGGTGGCCCAGCATCTGGTCCACCAGCGGCGCGATCGTGTCGGCGATCAGCACCTTCTTGAAGAAGCCGTTGAGGCACAGGTGGAAGCCCGAGACGACGTTCTCGCTGCGGAACCTCCACGGCTGGTCGAGGGTCGGCAGGAAGTTGTCGGGCCGGATGATCGGCCCGGCCACCAGGTGCGGGTAGTAGCAGACGAACAGGCTGAACCGCAGGAACGACCGCTCCGCCTGCAACTGCCGGCGGTACGCGTCGATCGTGTACGACATCGAGACGAACGTGTAGAAGCTGATGCCCATCGGCAGCAGCACCTCGAGGTGCGGCCGCGTGAAGTCGACGCCCATCGCATGCGACGCCGCGGCCACCGAGTCGACGAAGAAGTTGAAGTACTTGAAGAAGGCCAGCACCGTCAGGTTCGAGACGACGCTGGTCACCAGGAACGCCTTGCGGCGTCCTTCGCCCTGGAACGACCTGAAGAGCCACTCGTAGGCCAGCGGCCACACGAGCGAGAAGGCGACGCACGCGCCGATCGACAGCCACGCCGCGTAGGAGAGTTTCGTGGCCCCCTGCGTCCCCGGCGCGGCCCAGTCGCCGCGGGCGAGGGGCTGCAGGAACGTCTCGAGGGTGAAGGGAACGCCCGCATAGGCGTGGCCCTGGATCAGCGGCCAGTTGAGCCCAAGCGTCGCCAACGCGCCCGCCAGCGTGACCAGCGACAGTCCGATCCGCTTTCTCCAGGTCAGCTGGACGCCGTCCATCCCCAGCGCCGCCGCGTAATCGACCAGCGAGGTGATGAGCAGCAGGATCAGGAATCGCACGTCGAGCCACGCGTAGAAGACGTACGACAGGATCGCCATCATCACGTGCTGGTGCGTGTTGCGGCGCAGCAACGCGATGCCCGCGACGCTCACGAGGAAGAGGACGAGGAACTCGGGGGTCTGGAAGAGCACGGGGGTGGGGGTCCTGTCGCGGAATCAGCGGGCGGGCGGCGGCAGCTTCGATCCGATGAAGGCTGACAACGCCTCGCGGCCCTTCTGGTTGGGGTGTTGACCGTCGGCGAACCCGGTTTCGTCCAGCAGCGTCGTCGCGTCGATCCAGAGGCCGCCGTGGGCCGCCGCCCACGTCGGGGCGAGCGTCGCCATCCTCGCAGCCGTGGGGCCGAAGGCCTCGCGGAGGCGAGGGTGAATCGGCGACGCGACGAGCACCGGCTTCACGCCGGCCGCCGCCAGGTGCGCCACCAGACGCTCGAAGTCGCGTTCGTGACGCTCCGTACCTTCCCGGATCGCCTCCTGCAGCTCGACGTCGAGCGCGTGAAGGTGGTTGTCGAGCGTCGCCCCGCCGATCGAGGCGGTGAGATTGAACGGCGCGTTCCAGTCGTCGATGGGCGCGATTCGCACGCCCGACCGCAGCCGGGCCCGCAGCCCGGAGTTGATCATGTCCATGATCGCCGTCCGGAAGTTGAACTTCGATTGGAGCGGCGTGCCGGTCAGGGCCGCCAGTTGCTCGGCGGGGATGCCCGGCGTGTCGGTCCCGATCCAGCCCGGCGGCCACGCGTGCGAGAAGCCCCCGAGGTTGTAGGCGTGGGCGCCCTCGATGTTGATCGCCGGCGGCATGGCGATGCTCAAGGGCCGCATGACGATGCACGTCGCCGCGGGCTTCATCGTCGCCACCTTGGGCACGATGACGTCCAATTCCGCGCGATCCGCCCCGTTGAGGCCGAAGTTGAGCACCTTCCACGCCCCGCCCGTCGCCTTGGCGACCGTCGAGGCGTCGATCCCTTCCACCGTCACCGAGTCGCCGATGAAGACCAGCGTGGGCTCCTTCGGGGGAGGTTCGTCGAGCCGCAGGCCGAGGGCGACCATCCGGTTGAGGTCCGGCGATCCGGTCCCCAGCACGCGGAGCACCACGAACAGGTGGAAGGCGACGGCCAGCCCCAGGCCAGCCGCCGTCGGCAGGAAGCAAAAGGCGAAGGCCTTCGCGGGGGAGAGTCCTTGAGCGAAGGGGATGGGCGCGTGCGCGTGGGGGGCAGGTGCGGACATCGTCGATTTGGGTTATCGGCTGGAAGGCCCATCAGCGTAGAAGGAGCCCTCGAGCACTGCCAACCTGCCGCCGCACATCCCGGGGAGCCGACCGCCGGTCTGGGGTCCGCGGGGGTCGATCCGGGGCGGCGTCAGCCCGCCCCGGCCTTGCGTCCAATAGTTGTACATGGCGATCCTGTCGGCGATGCTCCCATGCCTGCTTGCGACGCTCCTGGGGGGGGCGAGCCCCTTGGCCTCCGTGGCCTCCGGCGCGGACTTCGTGCAGCCGGTGCCCGCCGCGACCCCCGATTCGAGTGATCGATTGACGCAGGCCCGTCACCAGACGCTGTTGGCACGCGTCGGCTTTTCCCCCGGCCTGATCGACGGGAAGCCCGGCCGCAAGACCCGCCTGGCGATCCAGTTCTTCCAGCGCTCGCGAAGCCTCTCCGAGACGGGCGTGCTCGATGAGCGCACGCTCGACACCTTGACGGCCGCCGCCAAGCTCGACGCGGCGTCATGGACGCGGCCCTATGTGGTCCGTGATCGCGACGCCGCCCTCGTGACGGGCCCGATCCCTGACGACTGGAACGAGCGGGCGACGCTGACCGTGAGCGGGTACGCGGGGATGCACGAACTGCTGGCTGAGCGAGGGTGGTGTTCCACCGAGTTGGTCTCGCTGCTCAACCCCGGCGTGCCCCTTGATTCCCTGTCGCCCGGGGACGAAGTGATCCTGCCCGCCGTGCCCGACTTCCTCGCCCGCGCCGAGGCGCCGCTGCCGAAGGTGGCCTCGATCGAGATCGACCTTGGGGCCAAGCTCGTCGTGGGGCTGGATGCCTCGGGCGTGCCGGTGACGCTGCTTCACTGCTCCATCGCGCAGGCCGCGGAGAAGCGGCCCGTGGGCGAGTTGACGGTGAAGGTCGTCGTCACCGATCCTGATTACACCTTCGACCCGGCCTCGTGGCCGGAGGTCACCAACGTCACCCGCAAGCTCCGCATCGCGCCAGGACCGCGCAACCCCGTGGGCGTCGCGTGGATCGGGCTCGACAAGCCGGGCTATGGGCTGCACGGCACGGTCCGTCCGCAGGACATCGGCAAGACCGGCAGCCACGGGTGCTTCCGCCTCGCCAACTGGGACGCGGCACGCCTCTCGAGAGCCGTCAGCATCGGCACGCCGGTCGTGATTCGCGAGTGAGCCGACGCCCGAGCCGCGCGGCGATGGCATCCATCGCGATCGCCGCGCCGGATTCCCCGCCGACCCGTTCGGCCAACTCGCCGGCGCGAGCTCGCATCGTGGCGTTCCCCGCCGCCTCCAGCACGGCCTTTCGCAACCGCGTCGTCTCGACCGTACGCAGATGGAGCGTGGTCGCCACGCCCAGGCGTTCGCAACGGGCGGCGTTGTCGAACTGATCGTGCGCCGCCGGAAGGATCAGCGACGGCACGCCGGCGGCCATCGCCTCGGCGCACGTGCCGATGCCCCCGTGATGCACCACCAGCGACGCCCGCGGGAAGAGCGCCCGGAACGGGACTCGGCTGGCCCCGAAGACGGAAGCGGGCAGACGCGGCGGCACGTAGTCGGCGTCACCCGTGACGAGCACCACACGCACGCCCGTGTCGCTCAAGGCCTCGGCCACCATCGCGTGGAAACCGGGCTGCGCGTGAGTCACCGCGGTGCCCAGCGTGACGACCACCGGCGGCGAGCCCGCGTCGAGAAAGCGCCGGAGGTCGCCGGACAGCGGTCCGTCGTGCCCGTCATGCCCGTCATGCGCTTCATGCTCGTCATGCCCGTCGTCGAGCCTGGCGAACCCCGTCACGATTGAATCGGGCGGATCACCCTCGAGGGACGCTCGCACGGAGGGCGACCAGAGTCCCAGGTGCATGCACGAAGCGCCGAGTTCGTCGAACCACACGTGCCGCACGGGCCGCAAGCCCAACGACCGCCTCGCGAGGTTGAAGGGTCCGTCGGAGAGCCAGCCCGTGAGACGACGTCCGATCCAGACGTCGAAGCGCACCGCGCGGCGGGTGGGAGCACGGCCCCGCCACGGGGTGAGCGACAGCGTGTCGCGGGGGTTCATCCACGCGCACGGCGAGAGGGCCGCATCGACGTACGGCACCCCCGCCCGTTCGCAGGCCCACCGGACGCCGATGCACGCCTGGTGCGCCACGACGACGTCGGGTCCGCTGCGATCGATCGCCTCGAGCGTGGCCGTGACGAGCGAGGCCGTCCGGGGCGCGATGACGTCGCGAAGCATCGTCAGCGGGCCTCGCATCGCGTCCATCGTGGCGGGTCGTCGCGAGACCCAGTCCCGAACCGACTCGGGCGGGCCGAAGGGGATGACCTCGATGCCCCGGCGTCTGGCCTCGGGCTCGAAGTGGGGGCTGGTCAGCATCGTCGCTGCGCCGCCGCGGCGGATGGCTTCCACCCCGATGGCGAGCAGCGGCCTGAGGTCGCCGTGGCTCCCGAGCGTCACGAGCAACGTGCGGAGCGAGCCCGTCATTCGCCGCTGTCCGTCGGGGCGAGTCGCTTGCCTTCGAGGAAGGCCATCGCCCGCGAGACATGATCGCCGACCATGAGGGTGTGGCCGTTGTCCTTGCACTCCTCGTACGTCACCGGACGTCCGGCCGCGGCCGCCCGTTCGACGTTGGCGGCCAGTCGGGAGGCGGGGATCAACGGATCGATCTCGGCTCCCAGCACCAGCGTGGGAGCGCACGCCTCCTTGGGGTCGAAGGAGCCGCCCGCGAAGCAGACCGCCGCCGCGATCACGTCGCGAGATCGCCGGGCGATCATGCTCGTCGCCGCGCCGCCCATCGAGTGACCGGCCACATAGATCCGCTCGGGGTCGATGCCGTACATCGCCGTCGCCGCCTTGACCACGGCCTTGGTCGCCGCGGCTGAGCCCATCATCGCGGTCGTGCCCGGCGAAACCACCACCCAGCCCTTCGCGACGGCTGCCTTCACGAGGCCGCCCTGGCCGTAGCCGTGGAGGAACATGCTCTCGTCGCCCCCTGCGCCGTGGAGCACGATCAGCAGCGGCATCGGTGCATGTCGCGATGCCGCGGGCGGGGCATCGAACCAGCACGGAATCGCCGTCGTGCCCGCCTGCACCGTCGTCCACCACGCGCCCTCGAGCGGATAGGGCGATCGTCCCGACCGCAACGCCGCGAGTTCCAAGGCGAGCGAGCCGGTCAGGGTGTCGTAGGGCGCGAGGAACTCGCTCGACCTGTTGCGGCTGGGTTCGTCGGTCAACAGGCCGTTGCGGGATTCGAACATCGCCCGCGCCGCCTTGAGCGGCTCCTCCTTGGCATCGACCGTCGCGAGGGCGTCGGCCTGTTCCTTGCGGCGAGCGGCGAGCGAGACGTCGGTCACGATCAGCCGATCGGCTGCGATGGCTTCGTCCCCGTTCATCAGCGTCAGTCGCAGCGAGGCCGCCTCGCGACCTCCGCCCATCGCCCGCAGGGCCCCCCAGTCGATCCCCTCGAGGGTCCACGGACCCGGCTGTCCTTCGGGACGTTTCGCGCTCACCATGAACGAGGTGCGATGGTCCGAGACATCGGCCACCTCGAGCACGAGGGCTGCGGGCACCTCCCCCGAGCGATCGAGCGAGGCTAGCGTGGCCGTCGGCGCGGGTTGGCCTGCGATCCAGACCCTGGGCGTCACCTGCATCGACACCGCAGGCACCGGCAGATCGGCCTTGCCGCCGACGAGCGAGCGACGCAGCCGAGCCAACTGCTTCACGGCGTCGGCCATGTCGAAGCGGAAGAACGCCAGCGACGCGCGGTCGAACGCTTCATGGGCCGCCTTGGTCCTGGCCGCGTCGGCGTTGGGCCGGGCGAGTTCCCACGCGCGGTCCACCTCGAGATACCACCAGGCCAGCATCTCGCGGTTGGGAAGGCCGATGGTCGACACGGGCGACGCGGAGGGCGACGCGGAGAGCCGTGCGGAGGGCGGTGCGGCGGCAGGCTCGCGAACGGACGCGTCGACGGCATCGGTCGCGGGGGGCGTGGTCTGCCGTGCCGCGACGTCGCGGGCCACGAACGCGAGGAAAAGGACCGTGATGAGGCATCGCATTCGGGAAGAATAGTCGAATGCCACGAGAAGCCCTCAGGTCGCCGGGCCACTCGCGACCCATCCCATCGTCCGGAAGATGGCACGCGTCGCTCCGATCGTCTCGGGGCCGTCGAAGCGAGCCGCGTCGGCCACGGGCATCCAGCAGGTCGCTTCATACTCCCAGTTCGCCGGCCCCGCCGAGGCGCGAACCTCCTCCAGCGGCCCCGCCTCGAGCACGATCACGAGGTCGTCGCTGAACGCGACGTGATCCCGCACATAGGCCACCGGCACGCCGGGCCCCTTGACCCGCAGCCCCGCCTCCTCGCGGACCTCCTCGACCAGGTGCTCGCACAACTCGGCGAGCCCCATCCGTTCAACAGCCGGCTGAGGCATCCCCACGCCGCCCGAGGGCCCAAGCTCCCAGCACCCGCCGTAGATCCGGGTCCGGTGCGAGCGACGTCCCAGGAGCACGTGCGAGGCCCCCGAGGCGTCGACGGCCCGCAGCATGGCCGTCACCGCCAGAAGCCGGACGCCGGTGGGCACCCGAGGCTGGACCGCCAGCCGCTTGTAGGTGTCGCGACGTGCCGCGATGGCGTTGGCCTCGGCGTCGAACCCGAGCACGCTCAGCACGCCGCCATCGTGGAGCATCGGGTTGGCCGCGACGCGACGCGCCCACTCCGCCTCGACCGCGGCGGTCGGCGGCGGCGGCCGGTCTCGCGTGATGGTGACGAGAAGGTCGCCCCGTGCGGCGTCGATCCGCCAGCACTCGATCCCCGCGATGTCGATCACCGGCTGCTGCATGCAGAGGCTCGCCCTCAGGATCCCAGCAGGTTCTCGAGCCCGGGAAGGCCCTCGATGCCCAAGGCGCGAGATTCCTCCTCGACGGCCTCCTTCATCGCGTACTGCGCGCGTCGGAGACCCTCGTTCACCGCCTCGGCGATCAGCGTGCCCGCCAAGGCGCGAGTGCGAGGATCGGCGTTCATGCCTTGCACCAGGCCGGGCGCGAGCTCCACCTCGAGCACCTTCATCGTGCCGCTGACCACGACGCGAGCGGCGCCGGCACCCGCCTCGCCGATGACGCGGGTGGCCTCCATCTTCGCCTTGACGCGGTCCGCGGCTTCTCTGAGCTTCTCCTTGTTCTTGAGCAGGCCCGCAATGGCGCCCAGCGACTTGAGCTGATCGAACATGCACATGGCTCCTGGCCGGGTCGCGGCGACGCCGGCGCGGTCTTGACGGTCACGATTCGCGGCGGACGCGGGCTTGCACCGTCACCACCCGGGCCCCGAACAACTCCATCGTCTGCTTCACGAGCGGATGCTCCGAGATCGTCGCCACATCCGGCGTCGCTGCGGGTGCGGCGGCGGGAGTCGGTGGCGACGCCGCCGGACGTGGCGGCGGAACCTCGGTGGCCGGTGCCGCAGGCTGCGTCGCCGTGGCGACGGGCAGCGACCGGGGCGACGGTGTCGGCGGGAGGACCGCCTTCGTCGTCGCCGCCGGCGTGGCGCCGGCCGTCAGGCTTTTTTTGGTGCGGAAGCTCCCGAGATGATCGCCGCGGCATCGGCCAGCTTGTCGGTGATGGCCATCCGCACCAACGCCGCATCGAAGATCGCCCTGGGCACGCTGCTGCTCTTGGCCGACCGCTGCACGTTCTCGCACAAGGCGATCATGTGCACGAGCGCGGCGGGTTCGAAGGGCGCGGCCATCGCCGACTCGCGGGCTCGCGTCTCGGGGCTGGCCTCGACCAGCGAGGTCTGGTCGCCGCAGACCTTCAGCACCAGCAGGTCGCGAAGGCGGAGCAGCATCGCCTCGAGACACTGATCGATGCTCACGCCCTTGGCGATCAGGTCCTTGCCGCGTTCGAGCGCCTTGGCGGCGTCGCCGGCCGCGAAGGCCTTGATCATCTCGGAGACCAGTTCGCGGCTCGGCAGGCCGAGCAACTGTTCGAGCGTCTCGGCCGTCAGCCTCTTCTGACCGCAGGCCAGCAGGCGATCGGCGATCGAGAGGGCGTCTCGCATCGAGCCGTTGCCCTGCCTGGCGACCGCCTCGACGAGCTCGGGGTCGGCCTCGACACCCTCCTCCTTGAAGACGTGCGCCAGGTGCTTGGCGATCAGGTCGGCGGGGATGGCCCTGAACTCGAATCGCTGGCAGCGACTCTGGATCGTGGCCGGCACCTTGTGCTGGTCCGTCGTGCACAGGATGAAGACCACGTGCTCCGGGGGCTCCTCCATGGTCTTGAGCAGCGCGTTGAACGCGCTGGTCGAGAGCATGTGGACCTCGTCGATGATGAAGACCTTGTACTTGCCCCGCATGGGGCGATAGCCGCAGCTTGCGATCAGTTCGCGGGCGTCGTCGACGCCGGTGTTGCTCGCGGCGTCGATCTCGATCACGTCGGTGTCCTGCCCGCGCATGATCGCGTCGTCCACCTCGGGCGTGCCCCCGTTGATCGCCTTGGCGAACAGGCGGGCCGACGTCGTCTTGCCCACCCCGCGAGTGCCCACGAAGAGGTACGCGTGCGCGACGCGATCCGTCTTGATCGCGTTGAGCAGCGTTCGCGTGATCGCTTCCTGGCCGATCACCTCGTCGAACTGCCTCGAGCGATACCTGCGTGCGAGAACGGTGTAGGCCATGGCGTGGCGAGGATAGGCGAAGGTCGGGTGGGCCAACCCCCAGCGATCACGCCCCCGGGACGGCCAAGGCGCATGAAAAAGGCACGCGTTCGAGGCGTGCCTGTCGGGTCGTCGCGAGGTGGGCGGCCTCAGGCCATGGGCTGGCGAGGCGCGGCGGACTGTTCCACGGCGTCCTCGCGGCTCACGCGGCGCTCCTGGCCGTCCGTGATGGGGGCGCGGTAGTGACGCTCGTGGTCGGGCAGTTCGCTCCGGCGAGACGAGGCCTGCTCGACCTCGTCATCGATGCCCTTGAGCCCCTTCTTGAACTCCACGATGCCCTTGCCCAGGCTCTTGCCCACTTCAGGCAACCGCTTGCCGAAGATGAGCAGGCCGATGACGAGGATCACCATCCACTCGAACGGGCCGATGTTGCCGATGAATGCAAGCGTGTTCATGGAAGGTCTTTCCGTCGGGGCCAAGGTGCGGGAACGCCCGAGGACCGAGCCCAAAGTCGACCCCGCCGCGTCCGGAGAATGGTAGGCCTTCGGCGGGGCCGGGGTCACGTGCCCCGCGTGTGACCGAACAGGTCGATATGAAGGCGCGGACAGTACCGGTACCCCCGCCGAACGCATGCCTGCACCAGCCATTGCCGCGTCGTGGGAGAGGGGGGTGTCACCCCCTCGGGCATCAACAGCACGTCCGAAGGCCGCCAGCCCCGCAGGAGGCCCAGAAGGTCCTGGATTTCCGCGAGGTCGGCCTCGCCCGACACCACGAACTTGAGCTGGAAGTCGGGGGAGCGGTCGATCAGGGATTGGATCACCGGGGGGTTGATCCGCCGCTGATCGTGCAGCAGCCGCCACGACCCCGACGGATCTCGCGGGTCGCCCGGCTTGGGCGTCGAGTCCGCGAGCTTGGGGCTGATGCTCATCAGGTCGCAGGGGAGTTCCCGGAACAAGGTGCCGGCCGTCTCGATCGTGATGTGGATCGACCGCTCCCGCAGGGCCTGCGCCAGCCGATCGAGCGACGGGAACATCATCGGCTCGCCGCCCGTCAGCACCGCGTGACGCACGCCGCTGGCCGCCACCTCGTCCACCAACTCGTCCACCGAGCGGATCGTCCGCTCGGGGTTCCAACTCGCGTAGGGCGTGTCGCACCAGCGACACCGCAGGTTGCACCCGCTCGTCCTGATGAAGAACGAAGGCACGCCCGTGAGCTTCCCCTCGCCCTGCACCGACAGGAACGTCTCCGAGATCGGCAGCGTGGCGGGGGACGTGGGTGAAGCGGGGGAGGTCGGAATCGCCATGCGAGCCGTCGATCCTTCGGAAGCGGGGGGCGGTGTCGGATGGTCCATGGGATCGTTCCCGGTTCGCTCGCTGATCCGACCGGCGTGAGGCGTCAATCCGCCGGCACCCTCGCCGAGCCGTCGCTCGCGCCAAGCATACCCCCCAAGGGCGTCGCTCGCGGGATTGGCCCGGGTCACCGCTTGCGAAGCACCATCGAGTGCGGGGGGCGATCGTCCTTGCGGAACTTGCGTTCGTAGTTCGTCCCCACCAGTTCCCCCTCGCCCACCCACGCCGGCGGCACGAAGGCCTCGGCCGCGAAGGGCGTCAGGCCCGGTTCGATCGAAGGCAGCACGGCCGCGGGCGGCACGCTCTGATGCTCGGGCCCCGGCGCGGATCGACCCGCGACCCAAGACGCCCACGCGAGAGGTTCGGTCCAGATCCCGAAGTGCGCCACGTCCCACACCCACAGGTCGTCGTGATCGGTCACCACGCGCAACTCCCCGCCCGGCGCGAGGACTCGCCACGCCTCGGCCAGGAACCGATGCTGGACGACCCGATTCTTGTGGTGCTTGCGCTTGGGCCAGGGGTCGGAGAAGTACAGGTGGATGACCGACGCGATGCCGTCGTCGCAACGCCATCGAAGGAACTCCGCCGCGTCGGTCCGAAGCATCCGCACGTTGGCGAGTTGCGCACGCCGCACGCGATCGGCTGCGTAGAGGTAGAACTCCCGCGCCCATTCGATGCCGAGGAAGTTGGTCTGGGGATTGGCCTTCGCCGTCTCGAGAATGAACGTCCCCTTGCCGCAGCCGATCTCGATCTCGAACCGCCGGTCCGCGGCGGCGAACCAGCGTCGAGGATCGAGCCGCCCCGCTAGCGCGTTCCCCATCGCCTCGTCGGGCAGCGGGGGCAACTGCGTTTCCGTCACGCCGATCACGCCCGGGGCGTCGTCGAGGTCGCGTCCGTGTCCGAGTCCGAATCCCATGGTTCCAAGGGTACGGGGCCGCGGCGACGGGACGCGACCCCCGCGTTCCTACGCTTGTACCGATGTCGCTGCACTGCCAGACCGCCGGAGAATCGCACGGGCCCGGCCTCGTCGCCACCGTCTGCGGCCTGCCCGCCGGCCTGCCCGTCGACGAGGCCTTCATCAACGCCGAGTTGACGCGACGGCAAGGCGGCTACGGCCGCGGCGGACGCCAGCACATCGAGTCCGATCGCGTCGAGATCCTCAGCGGCGTGCGTCGGGGCCTTGCCATCGGTTCGCCCGTGACGATGCTCATTCGCAACCGCGATTCGCGACTCGACGATCTCGAACGTACGCCCCCCGTGCACAGGCCGCGTCCCGGCCACGCCGACCTCGCCGGCAGCATCAAGTACCTCACGAACGACTGTCGCGAGACGCTCGAGCGGGCGAGCGCGAGGGAGACCGCCGCCAGGGTCGCCGCGGGCGCCTTGGCTCGCTGCCTGCTGCGGGAGTTCGGCATCACGTCCTTTGGCATGGTCCGCGCCATCGGCGGTCACGCAACGGCCGTCGACGTGGGCGAGTCGACCCTCGCCGCGCTCGCGATCGCCCGCGACGCCAGCGACACCTACTGCCCCGATCCGGAGGCGACCCAGCGACAGGTCAAGGCGATCCACGATGCCAAACTCGCCAAGGACACGCTCGGCGGGATCGTCGAGGCGCACGTCGTCGGCTGTCCCCCGGGGCTGGGCTCTTGCATGGATTGGCGAGATCGTCTCGACGCCCGGCTCGCCGGCGCGGTCATGGGCATTCAGGCCATCAAGGGCGTCGAGATCGGCATGGGCTTCGCGGCGGCGTCCCTGCCGGGGAGCCAGGTCCACGATCCCATCGAGTTCGACGCCGCGATGCGGCCTGCGCACAACGCGTTGGGATTCACGCGGCCGCGAAACAACGCCGGCGGCACCGAGGGCGGCATGACCACCGGTCAGCCCGTGGTGGTTCGAGCCGCCATGAAACCCATCGCCACCATCGGCCAGGGGCTGCCCAGCGTCGATCTGCGGACGCTCACCCCCGAGCGGAGCCAGCACGAACGCAGCGACATCTGCGCCGTCGCCGCCGCCAGCGTCGTGGTCGAGAACGTCTGCTGCTTCGAGATCGCGCGGGTGCTGCGAGAGAAGTTCTCGGGCGACTCGCTCAAGGAGATGCGGTTGCAGCACCAGGCCTTCATCGATGCCGCGAGAAGTCTCTGAACGCGGCCGTCAGCGATCTCGCAGCGGACGCACCAACGCCAGGTACTCGACATTGCCGGTGCCCTTGCCCTTGTGCTCGCCCCCGAGCAAGGGCGAAGGCGTCACGCCCTCGACGTGCATGCCCAGCGCGGGGAATCCCTCGAGCACGCGGCGGCATTCCTCGGCCGAGGCGGTTTCGTCCAGCACCCCGCCCCGCGGCAGGCCCTTGGGGTCGCGGTCCTTGCGTTCGTAGTGCGGCTTGATCAGCGTGATGATGCGTCCGCCCGCACGGAGCCAGCGGTCCGCCGCGGGGATCAGGAGTCGTTGCGGGGTCCATCCGAGATCGACCACCGCGAGGTCGACCCCCTCGGGCGGCGGCGCGGCGTGCAACGCGTTGGTCCGTTCGGTGACGACCACGCGAGGATCGTTGCGGAGCTTCCACGCCAGTTGCCCGTAGGCCGTGTCGACCGAATGCACCTTCGCTGCGCCCGCCTGCAGCAGGCAATCCGTGAACCCGCCGGTGCTGCACCCAAGGTCGACGCATGTCCGGCCCGCGGGGTCGATGCCAAAGTGGGTGAGCGCGTGGCGGAGCTTGAAGCCGCCGCGGGAGACATACGCGGGCGTCGGGGCGTCGGGCGGTGGACGGTCGCTCATGGCGGCGATCAGGCGGAGGCCGTGCCGGCGGCCGAGTCCTCGGTGGCGAAGGGCTCGGTTCGGACGGACTGGGCGCCGATGGTGTCGGAGGCGATGGATCCGTCCGCGACGCCGTGCAGCCGTTCGACGCCGACGATCGCGATGCCCAACCGATTGGCCAGGCGGATCATGTGCTCCTTGTCGAGCATGATCACGTCGCCCGCCGCGAGGGCGAGGCACGTGCCGCCGCTCGAGTGCAGGTTCCGGATGGTGTTCACGCCCACCGTCGGCACGTCCGCGCGGCGATCGTGCCCGACGCGGGCACCTTTCACGAGCGTCCATCCCTTCTTGCGGCAGAGTTTTCCCGCCCGCTCGATCATCCGGTCGGTTCCCTCCACGGCCTCCACGGCGATCACGTCGCGCTCTCGCACGGCGATGGCCTGCCCGATGTCGAGCCGGAGCGAATGGGCCAGCAGGGGCCACGCGAAGTCGATGTCGGCCTGCTGCTGAGCGGTGGGGGCCTTGGCCGTCATCGGTCCGATCGTCGCCATTTCCTCTGGAATGGGCCCGGTCGAGTCGAGGAGCGTGACGCCCGACTTGATCAACTGGTCCGCGATCGCCGAGAGCACGGCGTGCGAGCGCTTGTCATGGCGGAGGTGCCGGTACCAACTCACGATCGCCGCCCAGTCGGGCAGGTTCCGCAGCATGCGCCACGGGTCGTGCATCAGCTTGGCCTTGTCCACCTTGCCGACCATGATCGCGTGGCGAACGCCCAAGCCCGACAGGATCTTGCCCCAACTGCCGATGCGAAGCAGGCCCACCGTGCGGAAGGTCGAGCAGAGCGCCGGCAGTTCGGGTTCATATTGGTTGGCCAGCCCCAGCCCGTGCACGGGGTGCCCGGCGTCGCGCAGCGACTGAGCGATGACGATCGGCAACCGACCCCCGCCCGCGATCAGCCCCATGGGCGTGGGTGGCGGCGGCGGGCTGGACAGGATCGCCAAGGATGGTGGAACGACGACCGACGACATGGCTTGCTGCGATGGACCCGAGGTGGTTGGTTCGATCGATTGAACCCTGAACCCACCGTGCTTCTGAACTTCGACCCCAAGGGCGCGGGGCGGTTCCGCTCCAAGGCGTTGGACGCCGCGAGCCTTGCCCCCCCACACGCCGGTTGCCAGGGGCAGAGGACCGGACCTGCCGCCCCGAACTTCACCGAACGATCATCGAGCGTCAACCCCCGTCAGGGAGGCGGACCTCGCTTCGTGACGACGACTTCTGCGATCCCCCGGCGGAAACTGCCGATGGGATCAGACGTTCAGTTTACGGGGCGAGCGCATGCGGGTCCACCGAACCCTTACGGAATGCGATCAATCGGCAAGCCGCTGCGATGCAGGCGTTTCGGGTCGAGTCGGCGGGGTTCCGACTGGGAAGCATTGATCGGGGTGGCGACATGATGCATGGTTTCGAACTCGACGTGACCGAGGGTGATCCCTGGCGTGGCGACCAGCCCGCGTCCTCGCCGCAGGCCCCTCGACCGGCGCTCCAGGTCTACTTCCGGTGCGCCAACGCCTACCAGAAGGTGCTCCGCGCCGTCGACGGTCAGACGTACACCGCCCGGTGCCCCAAGTGCGGCATGGTCAAGCAGTTCGTCGTTGGCCCCGGCGGCAGCGACCAACGCACCTTCCGGCTCTCCTGCACCTGATCTCCGCCGACCTCCGGTCGCGGGTGCGGTCGCGGCAGGGCCGAGTTCTGGGACCAGCGGAGGAAAACCTGCAGAATTTCCTTGGGTGATTCGGCCCAGTCTGGTAACGTCGTCACCTCGCCTCCGGTCATGAAGGGCCGGGGCCATCGTGGCTTGGGCGTTCGCCGCTGACGGCGAGTCGCCCGCGGGGACCGGATCCATGAACAGTTCCTTCCTGAAGCGTTTGCTCGTGAGCGTGGCGGGCATGACCACGGTCGCCTCGGCGCAGGTGACTCGCCTGATCGTCGAAACGTCGCTCGACGGCGTGTCGTGGGTGTCCGGCACTCGAGGCGCCCCGGCGGGCTCCACGCTTCAGTTCAGGTACGTCGTCACGTTCGATCCCAGCGGCACGACGCAGGCGCCCATCGGCTTCGCCGCGTTGACCTTCCAACCCACGGTCTCCAACTGGTCGACCGGCGAAACGCTCGCCGCCTTCGCGGCCACGGGCAACAACCTCAACGGGGGCAGCGTCAGCGACAGTTCGGGGCTCTTCGGGCGAATCATCCCCTTCGCGGCCACCGGGCCCACGACGACCGATCCGTATCGCGGTCACACCCAGGCGGTCAGCGGGGTGAACTACCTTCGATTGGCCCGCACGACCATCACCAACTGGATCGGCGTGGGCGCCACCTCGGGCACCTCGGCCGCGAACAACACCAACGGCGCGGGCGGGGTCGTCTGCGTCCAGAAGGGCGTCAACGCCCTCAATACCTCCGACCCCGCCTTCAACGGATCGATCAGCGGCGTTGTCCTCGCGAAGTTCGGCATGACGCTTTCCGCCGACACCTCGCCCCGCACGCTTGTCTTCGACGCGCCGCTGGGAGGCATGAGTCGCAACACGACCACCGGCGTTCGCGAGGCCTCGTGGTACTCGAGCACCTCAGACCTGGTCGGCACCATCAAGGGTGCGGTGGCCGTGACGCCCGCCGAGGTCTTCGTCTGCCAGCCCCCGGTCATCACCAGCCAACCCGCGTCGGTGGCGGCCTGCGCGGGCACCCAGACGACCCTTTCGGTCTCGGCCACCAACGCCACCGCTTTCCAGTGGCGAAAGGGCGGCGTCGACATCGCGGGCGCGACCAACGCCACGCTTCCGTTCGCCTCGCTCAGTTCGGCTGATGCAGGCACCTACGACTGCGTGGTCACCAACGGCTGCATCACGGTGACGAGTTCCACCGCGACGCTGACGGTCAATACCGTGCCGGGCATCACGGCCGGGCCGGCATCCACCGCCGCCTGCGTGGGGTCGGGCGCCAACTTCTCCGTGACGGCCGTCAACGCCGCCTCGTTCCAGTGGCGCAAGGGCGGGGCCAACATCCCCGGAGCCACCGCCGCCACGCTGTCGATCAATCCGGTCGTCGCGGGCAGCGAAGGGTCGTATGACTGCGTCGTCACCAATGGCTGCGGCAGCGTCACCACCGGCGCCGCGACGCTCACGGTCAACACCGTGCCTGTCATCGGCGGTCAGCCAGGCAGCACCACCTCCTGCGAGGGAAGCAGCGCGACGTTCTCCGTCGCCGCCTCGGGGGCAACCTCCTTCCAGTGGCGCAAGGGCGGGGTCAACATCCCCGGCGCGACCGCCGCCACGCTGACGATCAATCCCGTCGTCGCGGGTAGCGCGGCGTCGTACGACTGCATCGCCACCAACGCCTGCGGCTCGGTCACCAGTTCGGCCGCCACGCTCGGCGTTCTCTCGCCCCTCACCGTCGCCTCCCAGCCCTCGAGCGTCGATGCCTGCGAGGGCCTGTCCGCCTCCCTGTCATTCGTGGTCTCCGGCAGCGGGCCCGTCACCTACCGCTGGACCAGGAATGGCACCGACATCCCCGGAGCCACGGCCTCCATCCTCTCGTTCGCGGCCCTGACCACCTCCGACGCCGGCACCTATGTCTGCGTCGCCACCGGTGCGTGCGGCTCCATCTCCAGCAGTTCCGTCTCGGTGGCCGTCAAGCGATCGCTCGTCGTCACCACCCAGCCCGCTTCGCTCGTCAAGTGCGCGGGCGAGGCCGCGTCGTTCAGCGTTGCAGTCACCGGCACCGGCCCGATCACCTATCGCTGGACCCGCAACGGCACCACGATCCCCGGAGCGAACGCGGCCACCTACTCGCTCGCATCGACCACCGCCGCCGATGGCGGCTCCTACGCCTGCGTCATCGAAGGCGCGTGCAACGCGGTCACGTCCTCGGCCGCCACCCTCGATGTCCGCACGCCGGTCACCATCGTCACGCAACCTTCGACCGTCAGCGCGTGCACCGGTCAGTCCGCGACCCTGGGCGTCTCCGCCTCCGGCACCGGTCCGCTCGCCTACTCGTGGCGAAAGAACGGTTCGCCCGTCGCCGGCGCGACCGGTTCGTCGCTCTCCTTCGCGTCGCTGAGCGCGTCCGACAGCGGGTCGTACGACTGCGTCGTCACCGGTCCGTGCAACTCGGTCACGTCGTCCGCGGTGGCGATCAACGTCGGAACGCCGCCCGCCATCTCCACCCAGCCCGTCGCCGTCGCCGGCTGCGAAGGCACGGCGGCGTCGCTGTCGGTGGCCGCGACCGGCACCGCCCCGCTCACCTTCCAGTGGAAGCGTGACGGGGTCGATGTGCCCGGGGCGACCTCCAGCACGCTTTCCTTCGCGTCGCTCTCCGCCGCCGATGCGGGCAGCTACGTCTGCACCGTCACCAACGGCTGCAGCTCCGTGGCCAGCTCGGCCGCGGCCGTCACCGTGCGGGCTCGCGTGGCCTTCACGCTTCAGCCCCAGTCGGTCACGACCTGCGTCGGTTCCACGGCCTCCTTCTCCGTGTCGGCCACCGGCGCGGGGCCGCTCACCTACCAGTGGAAGCGCAACGGCGCCAACATCAGCGGGGCCACCAGCGCGTCGCTCAGCTTCACCTCCGTGACCGTCGCTCAGGCGGGCACCTTCACCTGCGAGGTCACCGGCACCTGCGGCAGCCTCGTCAGCTCGGCCGCCACGCTCACCGTCCAGTCGCCCCTCACCTGGTCGCAGCAGCCCTCTTCCGCTTCGGCGGCGGTGGGCCAGAGCGTCACGCTGGCGGCGCAGGCCTCGGGCACTGGTTCGATCGTCTATCAGTGGCGAAAGAACGGCATCAACATCCAGGGCGCCACGTCCTCGTCGTTGGTCTTCGCCTCGCTCGTGCCCTCCGACAGCGGCAGCTACGTCTGCATCGCCACGGGGATCTGCGGATCGATCACCAGCAACGCCGCCGACGTCTCGGCCATCACCCTCGCCGGCGCGAACCCGGGTCGTTGCGGCCCCGTCCAACTCCTTGATCCCAACGGCGCGGCCAATGACTTCTTCGGATCGGTGGCTTCCTCCGGCGACCTCATCGTCGCCGGTGCGGCCCGCGACACCGTGGGCGCCAACGCCCTTCAGGGCTCGGCGGGCATCTACCGCTGGGCGGCCTCGGGCTGGACGCGAGAGGCCTCGCTGAGCGCCGCCGACGGCGCGGCCCAGGACGGCTTCGGCAACGCCGTGGCCGCCGATGGCGACACGGTTGTCGTCGCCGCCTCCAACGCCCGCGTCTCGGGCAACAACAGCCGCGGCGCGGTCTACGTCTTCGTCCGCACGGGCACGACGTGGGCCCAGCAGGCCAAGCTCGTCGCCTCCGACGGTGCCGCCGGCGACGCCTTCGGCGCGTCGGTCGCCATTGATGGCGACGCCATCCTCGTCGGTGCTCCCACCGACGACCTGTCGGCGGCCGATGCCGGCTCCGCCTATGTCTTCACCCGCTCGGGCACCGTCTGGACCCAGCGTCAGAAGCTGGTGGCCGCCGACGTCGCCGCCAACGCGCTCTTCGGATCGTCGGTGGCGATCAACGCCGATCGCCTCGTGGTGGGGGCGCCGGGCGCGATGGTGAGCAGCGTCCGCCGCGGTGCGGCCTACGGCTTTGCCCGCGGCGGCAACTCCTGGGCCCAGATCGTCAAGTTCGTCGACCCCACGGGCGCACAGGACGATCGTTTCGGCGCTGCGGTGGCGGTCGAGGATGATCGCGTCCTCGTCGGCGCGCCCTCCGATGACGCGGGTTCCAACGCCGATCAGGGTTCGGCGTGCTCGTTTGTGGGCTGGACTGGCGTCGACTGCGTCAAGATCACTGATTCCTCCGGCGCCGCGGGCGACTTCTTCGGATCCTCGCTGGCCATCCGGGGAGGCTCCTTCGTTGTCGGAGCCCCCCAGGATGACAACGGTTCCAACGCCGACCAGGGCTCCGCCTTGGTCTTCGAGTTCGCCGGTTCCTCCGCCAATGCCTCGTGCGTCGCTCGCCTGACCGCTCCGGGCGGTGCGGCGGGCGATCGTGCAGGCGAGAGCGTCGCCTTCTTCGGCGATCGTGTCGTGATGGGCGTCCGCTCCGATGATGTCGGCGGCAATGCCGATCAAGGCTCGGCGTGGGTCTTCGATCTTTGCCCGGGCCATTGGAATTGGCTCGCGGGCGACCAGCGGCTGAACTTCAACGGTGCGGCCGACGGCGCGAGCGAGGCGGCTGATGCCGCGGGGTCGTCGGTGTCGGTCGACGGCGACCTCATGGCCATCGGCATGCCCAACGACGACGCGCCCGGTCAGACCGACCGCGGCTCGGTTCGCGTGCTGGTTCGTCAGCAGGGCGAATGGGTGCATCGGGCCACGCTCGTGGCGCCGACCCCCGTGGCAGGCGGGCGGTTCGGCGCGGCGGTCTCGGTCAGTGGCCCGCGGCTCGCCGTCGGCGCTCCGGGCCAGAATGGCGGCCAGGGTGCAGCCTTCGTCTTCCTGGCCAGCGGCTCTTCCTTCACGCTCGAGCAGACCTTCGTGGCCGCCGACGGGGCGGCGGGCGACGCGTTCGGCTCGGCCGTGGCCTTGTCGATCGACTACGACCCGAACGACCTGTTCGATCATGCCGGCGACGTGCTGGCGATCGGCGCACCCGGCGCCGATGTCAACGGGAACGTCGATCAGGGTGCGGCCTACGCGTATGGCCGCGTGGGAGCGACATGGTCGTCGCAACGCCGGCTGCTCGATCCTGCGGGATCGCCGTTCGACGCCTTCGGATCGAGCGTCGCGACCACGCAAATCATGGCGGCGGATGATTGGGATTCTCCGCTCCGCGTCATCGCGGTCGGCGAGCCTTTGGATGACGGTTCGGCCGGCATCGATCAGGGTTCGGTCGTCGTCTTTGTCGGAGGCGAGGAGTGGTACTTCCGTCAGAAGCTCTCCACGGCCGACGCCGCCCCGGGCGACGCGTTCGGCTCGTCGGTCAGTCTGGATCGCGGCGTGATGGCGGTGGGCGTGCCCGCCGATGACGTGGCTGGACGCATCGACCAGGGGTCGGTCGTCGTCTTCGTCGGCGGCGAGGAGTGGTACTTCCGCCAGAAGCTCGCTTCATCGAGCGGCGCCGCGGGCGACCGCCTCGGCGCATCCGTGTCGCTCCACGACGGACTTCTGGCCGCCGGTTCGCCCGGCGACGATGTCGGCATCGCGGCCGATGCGGGCTCCATCGCCTCCTTCGCACGCGTCGGCGCGTCGTGGGTGCAGCAGGAGACGCTCGTGGCGACCGACGTGGTCTCCGGAGCAGGTCTCGGCTCGGCCGTCTCGGTCGCTCAGGATCGGGTCGTCGGCGGGGCGCCCGCCCACTCGTCGGCCTCGGCCGCGGGCAT
Source organism: Phycisphaerae bacterium (assembly GCA_037139735.1). Classification (GTDB taxonomy): domain Bacteria; phylum Planctomycetota; class Phycisphaerae; order Phycisphaerales; family UBA1924; genus UBA2402. The sequence goes on along the minus strand of JBAXFU010000046.1, from coordinate 1,731 downwards.
CGGTGCGGCGTGGATCTTCGACGCCCCCTCGCAGTGCGTCGCGCAGGCCACCAACCTGACCACCGGCGTCGGCGTCGGTTCGCTGGCCACCAGCATCCTGTCGGCCCGCACCGGCGACACGCTGACAGTCACCCCGGCGGCCTTTGCCGCGGCGTCGTCGGTCGACACCGTGGGCAAGTCGCTCGCAATGGTGTCGACGGGCAACATCCGCACGACGTCCACGTCGGTGCTCACCTTGGGCGGGGCCTCCTCGCTCACGGCCGCCGACGGCTCGAGCGTCGAGATCAACGGACGTCTGCTGACCTCCTCGGGCGCGACGGGCTACATCGCCGGCGATCGCTTCTCGCTGGGCGCGAAGGGATCGCTGACGGCGCGTCTCAACTCCTCGGTGCTGGTCGACAGTTTCAGCGCGGGGCTGCTGGGCGCCTTCCGCGTGGAGACCAACGGTTCGGCGACCTTCTCGGCCGCCAACGTGACTTCGGTGGGTTCGATGCGGGTTGATCAGGGTGGTTCGCTTGCCTTCGACGGCTCGCTCGCCTTCGCGTCGAACTTCGTGGCGGCGGCCGATTCGATGGTCTCCGCCCAAGGGGCCATCGACGTGCACGGCACGATGTCGGTGACCAACGCCCAGATTTCCTCGTCGCTGCTCTTCAACCGCGACATCCTCGAGTTGTCGGGGGCGGTGAGCGTCTACGGCCCGACGGTGAACCTCGACGACATGCGGGTCTTCGGCTCGTCGGCGCTCTTCGGCGACTTCACCAACGAGCTCGGCGCGACCACGACGGTCCGCTCCGGCACGCTCTTCCTCTTCGGTTCGCTCACCAACAACGGCACCATCGTCGGCACCCTGTGCGACAACTGCACGGGCCTGCCGCCGGGCATGGATGTCGGCGGCGATCTCATCCTCGGTTCAGAGGCCACGCTGATCCTGCCCTTCCAGGGCAGCACGCTCAACCTCGGCGGCAGTTTCGACTGCTCGATTGATTCCAACGAGCGGTTCGACCTCTCGCTGGCGACGGTGCAACTCGAGGGCCGCGGCGCGGAGCAGTCGTTCGAGGCCATGTCGCTCGACATCGGCTCGCTCGAGTCGGGTCTCGATCGTGCGACGGCCGGCCAGTTCCCGATCGGCACGCTCCGCATCGGTCCGACGCCTTCGGTGGTCCGTCTGGTCGACGCCCGCGACAACGACGGCAACGGCCAGGAGTTCTCGTGCGAGGCGATCTATGTCGACACGCTGGAGATCAAGCCGGGAAGCCGCCTGATCAACGGCGACTGCATCAAGATCTACTACCGCACGCTGATCCTCGAGGGCACGGTGGACAACCCCGACAACCTCGTGGTCTACGCCCCGCCATGCTTCTCCGACTTCAACCGCGACGGCGGCGTCGACTTCCTCGACATCGAGGCCTTCTTCGGAGCGTGGGAGACCGGTGATGCCAGCGCCGACGTCAATCTCGACGGCGGCATCGACGGCACCGACCTCGAACTCTTCATCGCTCAGTGGGAGAACGGATGCTGAACGGTCGGTGACCACCCGACGTTGCGCAGTCACGACGCGCCGCCGCCCCGAGGGCGGCGGCGTTTGTCTTCATCGACGGCGTCGACGGCGCCGAATCCCCACCGATGGTCACATGCCGACTATTTTCTCGCATCCGTGCCAATCCGTGTCTGATTTGTCGCCGTGACTCCGTACTTGTTGGGGAGCGGCACGGACTCGCCGCATGACTCGCG
>JBAXFU010000045.1:0-25468 GCA_037139735.1 Phycisphaerae bacterium | reverse complement strand
GTGCTGCTCGGTCTTGCGGGCGAGGCGACGGGCGCGGAGGGCGTGCGGCGCGGATTGGGGCCCTTCCACGGGTTTCCCTCACCCGCTGCGCGGGTTCGGTCACCCGTGGCAACATTCGTCCGCCCTTTTGGCGGCGTGCGTTGTGGTGGTCGTGTGGGCGATCGATGGGTGAGCCGGATCGTCTGCATGCGGCGTCACTGCGCGACGATGGTGATGGGGATCACGGCTTCGGCTTCGGCTTCGGCGACGAGGTCCTTGACCTTGACCTTGATGTTGTACTTGCCGATGCTGAGGGTGCGGGGGAGTTCGATGCGCTGGATGAGGTAGAAGTCGCGGCGCTTCGAGCGGCTGGTGTCGGTGATGGGCTGCGCGGGCGTGTGCCACGCGAGCAGGCCGCCCGGATCCTGGAAGAGGGAGACGGACTGCGAGAGTTCGACGCTGACCTGCTGGTCGATCGGGGCGTCGGCGAAGACCTGGTCGCCGTCGCGGGCCGGGCGCGTGGCGAAGCGGTCGAGTTCGATGTACACGATGGCGCGGATGGGCTGCCCCGCGCGGAAGACGGTGCTGGCGTAGGGGGCGTACGCGCCGAAGCCGGTGACGCGGGTGCACAACGCGGCGCGAGCGATCGCGAGCGAGGGCGCGGGCGTGACCGCGCCGATGAGCTTGCCGAGTTCCTCGTTCACCTGCGCGTGACGGCCCGCCAGGCGGTCGCGAGCGTCGAGCAGCGTGGAACGATCCTCGGGCGAGAGGGACGAGGCGAGCTTCGACGCGCTCGTGTCGAGGTCGGCCATCGAGCCGGGACGCAGCGACTCGATGGTCGCCATGGCGACCGCGTCGGCGATGCGAGGACGATCGGGCGTGCCGGGCTCGCGGAGCATCGCGGCCATCCGCTGCGCGAGGTCGGTCACCTGATCGCTCGTCGACGACGCCGGGACGGGCGCCGGTGTGGACGCCGGTGGAGCCGTCGGCGTGGGGTCGGCGGCGGGCATGGCCGGCGGCGTCCGCTGGGCGGCGGCTTCGGACCATGCCAGGGACGATTCGCGCGCCAACGCGGTGGGCTCGATCGGGGGTGGCGATGCCGCCAGCGAGGCGCGACGCGTCGCGGCGGGATCGATGGCGAACGAACGGTCGGCCTGCGTGTCGGGGTTGATCTTTGGGCTCGCGTCGGCGGGCTTGAGGGGCGAGCGCGAGGCGCGGGGCGTCTCGCGCAGCGCGCGGAGTTGTTCCTGCTTCGCGAGTTGACGCGAGACCAGATCGTCGAGCGAGCCGCCCGCGGCAAGGGGGGGTTGGTCGCTGGTCATCGCCTTGAGTTCGGCGGCCAGATCGGTCGGGGGCGCGTTGAGCGAGGCGTCGGGGCCCGCGGACTGGAGCGAATCAAGCCCGTTGTTGGGCGCGTTGACGGGCGTCTCCCGGTCGGAGGCGCAGGCGGGCAGCATGAGCGATGCGGCGATCGCGAGGTGGCAGGGGAGGCGGCTGACTGGGTGCATGGACGCGCCTTTCCGGGGACCCCAACACGGGTCTCCGCTGCATGAGGGATCGGCACGCACCCTCCGATCGTGTGAATGGGAGCACCCCCGACGCGGGGGATCAGCGGAGCACTTCGTCCATGGTCCGCTTCTGGGCGGGAGAGAGCCCCTCGACGGGGATCTCGTCGAGCAGCGAGGCGACCAGGTCGTCGGTGGTGACCTGATCGGCCTCGGCGTTGAAGTTGGTCATGAGGCGGTGGCGGAGCACGGGGGCGGCGACAGCCTTGACGTGCTCGGGCATGACGTGCGTCGCGCCCGCGAGGAGCGCGGTGGCCTTGGCGGCGAGGATGAGGTTCTCGCCGGCGCGGGGGCCCGCGCCCCAGGCGAGGTAGTCGGTGATGCGCTGCGGACGCTTGAGGCCGCCGTCCATCGGCTCCTTGATGCGCGTGGCGCGAACGAGCCGCAACGCGTAGGCGATGACGTGGTCGGCCACGGGCATCTGGCGGACGGTCTCCTGGATGCGCTTGATGCCGGCCTCGTCGAGGACGGGGGCGATCTGTTCGCTCGCGCGGGTGTTCTGGCGGCGGATGATCTCGAGTTCCTCGTCCTGCGTGGGGTACCCGATCTTGATCATGAACATGAAGCGATCGAGCTGGGCCTCGGGGAGGGGGTAGGTGCCTTCCTGCTCGATGGGGTTCTGCGTCGCGAGGACGAAGAAGGGGTCGGGGAGGACGTAGCGCTGGCCGCCGATGGTGACCTGACGCTCCTGCATGGCCTCGAGAAGCGCGGCTTGCGTCTTGGGGGGCGTGCGGTTGATCTCGTCGGCGAGGATGACGTTGCTGAAGATGGGGCCGCGGACGAACTTGAGGATGCGCTGCCCGCTGGCCTTGTCCTCCTGCATGACCTCGGTGCCCGTGATGTCGCTGGGCATGAGGTCGGGCGTGAACTGGATGCGGGAGAAGCCCAGGCTGAGCGTGCGGGCGATGGTGGAGATGAGCAGCGTCTTGGCGAGGCCCGGAACGCCGACGACGACCACGTGCCCGCGGCAGAAGATGGCCGTGAGCATCTGGTCGACGACGGCGTCCTGGCCGACGATGACCTTGTGGATCTCGGCCTTGAGCCGGGTGAAGGCCTCGCGTGCTTCACGGACGACGTCGGGCGTGGTCGCGTCGGGTGCGGTGCTCATGCCCGGAGGGTAGCAGGGAGTCGCGGCGTCACTGACGCTTCTCGGGGCGGTCGTCGAGTCGCTTCTCGAGCGCGTCGAGCCGGGCGTTGAGACGATCCATCGCGTCGAGGAGCTTCTCGAAGTGGTTGGCCGAGAGGCCGGGGGCGGCGGGCGCGGGGGTGGCGGGCGTGGCCGGAAGCTCGAAGACGCGGCCCGGCATGCCTTGGAAGGTCAGGGCGCGGGAGTTGGAGCCGCTGCCGCCACGGAGGCTGCGACGCCACTGGCCGGAGTGCTGCTCGACGGTGGCGAGGGCCTTGTCGAGCGAATCGAGGGCGGACTGCTTCCACTTCTCGGCGTCGGCGGCCGACGACTTCTTGATGGATTCGATGGCGTCCTCGACGGACTTGCGAATGCGCTCGTGGAGGGCGGGATCGTCGAAGCCCTGCATGAACCCGGGGAAGTCGCGGAAGATGTCGTTGCCCTGGAGCGCGTCGGGGGCGACCTGCGAGCGAGCCTTGTCGAGGGCTTCCTGGTCGTACTTGGCGAGTTCGATGGTGCGGATGCGGGATTGTCCGGCGTCGTCCTTGACGGTGAGGTCGATGCGATCGCCGGGCTTGCGATCCTTGAAGGCGTCGCGGAGGGCCTCGTTGCCGGTGACGGGCTTGCCGCCGACTTCGGTGATGACATCGCCTCGCTTGAGACCAGCGTTGGCGCCGGGCATGTCATCGAAGACGTGCTGGACGACGAGGCCGCCCGCGGCTTCGTCGAACTCCATCATGATGCCGATCATGACATGGGAGGCGGGGGCCTCGACGAGGCGCGGAGCGGGGCGGATGGCGGGCATGTTGGGCATGGCGGGGATGCCGGCCGCGGGGACGTCGAATGTCTCGACGACCTTGCCGCCCGCGTCGAGCACGGAGATGGAGTCGCCGGTGCGCTTGATGCGGTCGGCGGGCACGGGCCTGCCGTCCTCTTCGACGCGGACGTCGCCGTCGGAGATGGTGAGGGACCATTGCTTGCCGTCGACGATCTTGGTGATCTGGGTCTGGCTGGAGATGCCGCGGTTGAGTTGGAGGTTCCGCTGCGACCCCAGGGGTTGATTGAAGCTGCCTTGGAGTTGGACTTCGGAGCGGCTCGAGCCGTCCTGGGCGAAGGTCGAACCGGCGAGGAGGAGGAGGGCGGCGAGGGAGGTGCGGGCGTTCATGGGCGGGGTCTCCGGGTGTGTACGGTCAGGTGCACACGGGGATGCGCCGGGGGCGGGTTTCCGTCGGCACGGCGGGGGTGATGGGGCGTTATCGAGCGTCGAAGGGGAGGGGCGCGTGGCGTGGGATGGGCGTGGGCTGGGCGTTGCATCGAGGCGGCTGGTGTGTACCGTCTGAGCAAGGGCGTGCTGGGTTCATTCGTGGAACCCGGCATGCCCAAGGGCATCACACGCCGTGGTGTCGAGGTTGGATGACCCTTGTGGGAGCAACTCGATGGAGATGTCGATGGCTTCGTTTCTGGCGGCATGCGTGACGGTGGCGGGCGTGGCGATGGCGTGGTCGTGCGCGGATGGCCGCGGCACGCCTCCGTCGCATGACGAGCAGCTCGGCAAGCCGGAGCTGAAGGTCTCGAGCGTCAGCAAGGAGCTGAAGCGCACGAGCATCGTCGCGCACCTGCACGCGCCGATGGAGGCGGGGCGGACGCTGGTGTGGTGTTCGACGATGCAGCTCGCGTGGAACGAGCTGTGCTCGTTCGTCACCGGAGGCCAGGGGCAGCCGACGCTGAGCGCCAATCCCGGGCCGCTGGCGCCCGAGCTCATGAAGGGTCGCGGCACGCGGGGCGAGATCGGGGAGGGGTCGTTCGTGGCGACCGCCGGCATGGGGCCGGCGACGCTCGACCGGATCAAGAAGGAGTTGGCCGAGACCTTCAAGGGGCAGGCGTCGCCCTCGCTGTTGCCCGCGAACCTCGGGCCCGACGAGATCCTCGCGTACGCGTATCTCTTCAAGAGTCTCGAGTTCCCGACGCCGTTCATGACGTCGCGGTGGCCGTCGGAGTGGGGCGGCGGGGCCGGCGGCAAGCCCGAGGCGACGCTCGACATGTGGGGGTGGTGGAAGGATCGCGAGGTGCCCACCGAGGAGGAGATTCGTGCGCAGGTGAAGGTGTTGGCGTACGACACGCCGGAGCGGTGGTCGGTGGAACTTCGGACCAAGAGCCAGGGAGACCGGCTGGTGATCTCGAGGCTTGCGCCCGGGGTGACGCTGGCGGCAACGGTGGATGCCGCCAATGAGTTGGGGAAGGGCACGGAGCCGGGCGGGATGAAGGGTGGCGACACGTTGCGGGTGCCGTACCTCAACTTCGACCTGACGGAATCGTTCGAGGCGCTGAAGGGGGTGGGGATCAGCGGGTCCAAGGCGGGCGGGACCATCTCCGAGGCGATCCAGAACATCCGGTTCCGCCTCGACGAGAAGGGGGCGGTGCTCAAGAGCGAGGCGACGATCGGCGTGACGAGCGCCCCGATGTTCGACGAGCCCAAGCGGATGATCTGCGACGGGCCGTTCCTGATCCAACTGATGAGGGAAGGGGCCTCCACGCCGTACTTTGCGGCATGGATCGCCAACCCCGAGGTCCTGGCCCGCACGCACGCCCAGTGACCGCCAAGGGTCAACCCATCGATTATCGGACTTCACTCACGAGTGAAGAGCGGTTTGACCGATGGACGGGGGTCGCTACGATTCGTCCCTTCGGCCCGGGAGCGGGAGGAGGGTGGTAGTCGACAGGTTGTGAGCATCAAGCGGCAGGACGAGGTTTGCCGAAGCGGGTTTCGCGGCGGCGGGCGGTTGTCGGGCGGCTTGATGGAAGAGGCCACCGTAGCTCAGTGGTAGAGCACTCCCTTGGTAAGGGAGAGGTCAAGGGTTCAAATCCCTTTGGTGGCTTTCCGGAAGATGCGCGTGTGCATGGGTCGGGATCGGCGAAGGTCGACTCGGTTCGTGCGGGGCGAGCGGTTTCGGGGCGGGCGGCTTTGGCAACCGACCGCGGCGGTGTCGTAGCTTCGAGTGTCCGGGCGTCCGCGAGGGCGCTTGGTCAACGAGTTGCTGGCTTGGTGGAGGCGTGATGGGATCCCCGCCCCAAGCCTTCTAGTTGGGCGTCCCGAAAGAACGTCCGGCGTTTGCCGGACCAGTTGGAGCACTATCCCATGGCAGTCGGAACTTTCACTCGTACCAAGCCCCACGTCAACGTCGGCACCATCGGCCACATCGACCACGGCAAGAGCACCTTGACGGCGGCCCTTTCGGCCCGCTCGGCGTTCAAGCTCGGCCAGAAGCCCAAGACCTACGCGGAAATCACCAAGGGCGGCACGGTCCGTGACGCCAACAAGACGGTGACGATCGCCTCGTCGCACACGGAGTACGAGACGGCCAACCGTCACTACGCCCACGTCGACTGCCCGGGCCACGCCGACTTCGTCAAGAACATGATCACGGGCGCGGCCCAGATGGACGGCGCGATTCTGGTCGTGTCCGCCGCGGACGGCCCGATGCCCCAGACCCGCGAGCACGTGCTGCTGGCGCGTCAGGTCGGCGTGCCCTACATCGTGGTCTTCATGAACAAGGTCGACCTTGTCGACGACCCCGAGCTGCTCGACCTGGTTGAGCTCGAGGTTCGCGAACTGCTGAAGAAGTACAGCTTCCCGGGCGACAAGACCCCGGTGATCCGCGGCCAGGCCAAGCTCGCGCTCGAGAATCCGGGCGATGACAAGGCGTGCGCCCCGATCGATGAGCTCTTCGCCGCCATTGACAGCTACATCCCCGAGCCCGTCCGCGAGAAGGACAAGCCCTTCCTGATGAGCATCGAGGACGTCTTCTCGATCAAGGGCCGCGGCACGGTGGCCACGGGCCGCATCGAGCGCGGCCTCGTCAAGGTCGGCGACACCGTCGAGATCGTCGGCCTCCGCTCCGAGATCAAGAACACGGTCGTGACCGGCGTCGAGATGTTCAACAAGACCCTCGACAGCGGCGAGGCCGGCGACAACGTCGGCGCCCTGCTCCGCGGCGTCGACAAGGAGGACATCGAGCGTGGCCAGGTGCTCTGCAAGCCCAAGAGCATCACCCCCCACACGAAGTTCAAGGGCGAGGTCTACGTCCTCACCAAGGAAGAGGGCGGCCGTCACACGCCGTTCTTCTCCGGCTACCGCCCCCAGTTCTACTTCCGCACGACGGACGTGACCGGCGGCACCAAGCTCATGGGCGGCGCCGAGATGTGCATGCCCGGCGACAACATCACCATGGAAGTCGACTTGGGCGAGAAGCCCGTCGCCATGGAGAAGGGCGTTCGCTTCGCTGTCCGCGAGGGCGGCAAGACGATCGGCTCGGGCGTCGTCGTGGAGATCATCCAGTAAGTCGGCAGTAAGTCGGCAGTACGTCGGCAGTACGTCGGCGGATCGACGGATCCGCTCATGAATGCAACCATGCCGCCCGGCTCGAAGGAGCCGGGCGGTTTTTTCCCAGCGGCGTCGCGTACGCATTCCGTCAGGGGTCGCGAGCGTATCGGGGGGATGGCGGATCGGGTGCCTTGGGGCAGGGTCATGGCTATACTCCGGGCCGTGACCGCCCGGGTTCGAAAGGCCCGGGCGGTGGCATCTTGACTCCGCATCGCGGGGTGGCTCGGGTGGACCGAGTCGCGGGAACGGTGCCGCGGCCGGGACGGGCCCAACGCGTCGGGACGATTTGGCAGCAGTCGAAAGGTGGGTTTCCAGTGGCGAAGAAGAAGTCAGCGGCTCGCGAGTTCCTGTGGCTCCAGTGCACGGAGACGGGCGACCTCAACTACCGCACGAGCGTGAACACCAAGGGCGGCATGCCCGAGGGCCTCAAGGAAGGCATGATGAAGTACTGCCCGCGTCTGCGGCGGCACAGCCTCCACAAGGTGAAGCGCAAGTAAGCGTCGGCCTGCGTTCTTGCGGGGCCGAGCATCCTCTGGGCGTCCTTTGGGCTTCCTTTGGGGAACTGGGCTTCACAAGATGACTTGGGTGGCTTGTGGGTCGTGGCTGGACAGGGCAATGTCGTGAGCACGAAGACGAACAATTCATCCGGCGCACCCGGCGAGTCCGGGGGCGTTGGCACTACGGCGGTAGCTCAATTGGCAGAGCAGCGGATTCCAAATCCGCAGGTTGCGGGTTCGATTCCCTCCCGCCGTGCTTCTGATGGTGGCGGTTCAGACCGCCCTGGCGACGATTCGTCGGTTGGTCCCTGGGGCATCTACAAGTACGGCCAGGGGTACTGGGTTCGCATGCTGACGGCCGTGATGGCGGGCACGCTGATCCTGATGGGTGCCGCGTGGTCGTGGAGCCGCCTTGCGGTGGTCTCGATCCCGATCACGGGGTATTCGCTGTCGGTGACGCAGGTGAACGGCAACCTGGCGCCGGCCGAGACCGTGGACCTGCTCAAGGGCCGCGAGAAGATCGGCACGGCGGTGGTCGAGTCGTACGCGCCGCTGGCGGGCGACGGCAGCGGCGTGGCGAAGGTGAAGGACCTGACGCTCGACAAGGGGCGGATCGCGTCCGACATCGACCACGTGCGTCATGGCGACGCGGCATCGCCGACGTTCACCGGCGTGGTGGCCGGTCGCGACCCCAAGTTCCTCTTCCCCAAGGTCTACCTGCAGGCGGGGGTGGCTTCGCTGATCGTGCTGCTGGGCGGGTTCTTCCTGCACCGCTCTGTGGCGTCGCGTCCGTCGACGGTCGACTTCCTGGTCGCCACCGACAGCGAGATGAAGAAGGTGAACTGGTCGACTCGTCAGGTCATCCAGGACTCGACGATCGTCGTGATCGGCGCAACCTTCCTGATCGCCGGCTTCATTTTCGTCGCCGACATCGGCCTTCGCATGCTGATGGAGTTCATCGGCGTGCTGGCCACGTCGTGACGCGAGTGCGCGGAGGCCGGCGAGGCGCCGGCGAGACATCCTGAGTTCGTGACATTCCGAGTTCGTGAGGTCCGGTTGGTGGAGTGGGGGTTGGTTCCCGGGCCTGGTTGAGACACACCGCCGCGCTGGTCGCGGCGTTTTTCACAAGGGGACAGCCCATGAGCAGCGACTACGAGACCGAATCCGCCGAACCCAAGCCCATCGCCCCGCCGGAGCGGGGCGGCCTGTTGCGGGTCGACGAGCCGATGCGTCAGGAGGGCATGAACTGGTTCGTGCTGCGGGTGGCGAGCAACAAGGAATCCTCGGTCCAGAACACGCTCCTGCGCAAGATCCAGATCGAGAACATGGGTCACCTCGTGGGCCGCATCGTGGTGCCCACCGAGAAGACCAAGACGGCCAAGGCGGGCAAGATCAAGATCACGGAGACCAAGCTCTACCCGGGCTACGTCTTCGTCGAGATGAAGCTCGAGCCCGACGGCCGCATCCCGCAGGACGTCTTCTTCCTCATCAAGGAGACGACGGGGGTGGGCGACTTTGTCGGTCCGGCGGGCCGCCCGTCGGCGATGAAGGAGCACGAGATCGAGAAGATGCTCATCGACTCGCGCAAGCCCGAGGACGAGCCGACCGTGAAGCTCGTCTTCAACAAGGGCGAGCACGTGGTCATCAAGGAAGGCGCGTTCGCGACCTACGAGGGCACCATCGACGAGGTCTTCCCCGAGAAGGGCATCGTCCGCGTGCTCGTCACCATCTTCGGTCGCCAGGCGCCCATCGATCTCGAGGAATGGCAGATCGGCAAGCAGGGCGACGCGTAAGCCCCGTCGCCGGGCCGTCGTGATGGTGCGCGGGCCGCGAAGGGGCGTTCGTCGACGCCTCGGGGGTGATGGCCGCGCGGCATCGTATGATGCGGCATGGCATCCCGCGGCATCACCGCGTTGCAGGCCTTGCCGATCCGACCGACGTTCGGGCATGTGGCGGCCGCGATCATGCATGTCGCGCTGGTGGCCGCCGCACTGGCGTCGTGGCGGGCGGGATGGTGGCCGTTGACGGCGGTCGCGTGGTGCCTGATCGCGTGGATGGATCATGCCGCCCTCGCTCGCCTGCACGAAGCGGCGCACGGCATGCTCTCGCGGCGGCGTTGGCTGAACGAGCTGCAAGGCGTCGTCATCGGCACCGTGGCGCTCACGCCGCTGAGCGTGTATCGCTCCGTGCACGCCCGGCACCATGCGCATCTGGGTCGCGAGCGAGATCCGGAGTTCTGGCCGTACAACCTGCCGCGTGCGGCGCGATGGGTTCGTCTGGTCTACGCCTGGTCGGAGCTCGCGGCGGGCTGGTTGCTGACGCCGGTGCTTTATTCGGTGCGGACCGCCGCCTCGTGGGGGAGCGTGCCGCGGCTGCAGCGGAGGCGGCTGATCGCCGAGTGGGCCGTGTTGATCGTCGCGTGGGGCGGCCTGCTGGTGCTGGTCGACGCGAAGGGGTGGTGGGAGGGGTTCGTCGTGACGCACCTGGTCCCCGCGTGGCTGGCGGGGACGATGCAGACGATCCGCAAGTTCACCGAGCACCTGGGGATGTTCGGCGAGGGTATCATCGCGATGACCCGCACGGTGGCGTATCGGGGGCAGATCGGGCGAGCGGCGTCGGCCAGCCAGTTGCACGTCGAGCATCACGCCACGCATCATCGTCACGCACGCATCCCGTACTACGTGCTGCCGGAAGCCACCGACCTCATCGACGTCGAGGGGTCTGGCGGTCGCCTGTTCGGCAACCATGTGCAGGCCTTCCTCGACATGGCGCCGCACCTGCTCGATCCGCGGGTGGGCCCGCAGTGGCGACGGACTTAGGGGTGAAGCGTGCGTGGGCGGGTGTCGCGGTCGGCCGCGGTCGACGAGCCACCCGATCGGACACCGATCAGGAGGGGCTTGGCTCCTTCTCGGGCCCCTGAGCGGGGCCTTTTTTTCGGTTCCGAGTCGATTCCGCGGCATGCGACCTCGACGCGGAGCGTTCTGGCCTTCACGATCGGGAGTGTCGCCGGGGGCATTCGGGCGCGTCCTGCAGGGAACCAGACCACCATGTCACGCCATCTTCTCGTCGTCGCCGTCGCCTGTTCCTCGCTCGCCGTGAGCGCGCGCGCCACCGATCCGGCGCTGTCGTCGTGGGTGCAGAACCTGAGCAACCTGCGGGGGCGGAGCACGAACGCGACGATCAACGCCTCGGTGAGCCAGATCTCCGCGGACGTCCAGCAGGTTCGCTTCACGGCGACCAACGCGTACATCAACTCGACGGACATTCCGCACTACAACATCGGGCCGTGGACGGCGAGTCCGAACACGGCGGCGTTGCAGAACGTGCTGGTGCGGATCCCGCGCTCGCCGACGGTGCAGACGGGCGCGAAGACCACGGTGGGCCTGGGGGCCGTGGGCGTGATGGTCGACGGGACGCTGTTCTTCAACTCCTCGGACGCGCGTTCGTACAACAACCGCAACGTGTGGCACAACAACGCCAACGTGATCGAGGCGGCGAGCTTCGATTCGGCCCTGGGGCATCCATCGCCGACCAACGCCTATCACTATCACCAGACGCCGCGAACGCTGCGGGCCGAGCTGGGCGACGACGGCTCGCGTCACTCGCCGATCATCGGCTTCGCCTACGACGGCTTCCCGGTGTACGGCCCCTTCGGCTACGCGAACGCGAACGGCACGGGGGGCATCGTCCGGATGACGCCGAGCTATCGCCTGCGGGCCATCACGCAGCGGACCACGCTGCCGAGCGGCACCTCGCTGGCGTCGGCCGACTACGGGCCGGCGATCGGCGGCACGTATCCGCTGGGCGCGTTCATCGAGGACTACGAGTACGTCGCGGGGTCGGGCACGCTCGACCAGTACAACGGCCGCGTCTGCGTGACGCCCGAGTATCCCAGCGGCACGTTCGCGTACTTCATCACGGTCGACGCGGCGAACAACGGGGTGTATCCGTACATCCTGGGGCCGCAGTACTACGGCGTGGTGGCGGCGGACACCCTTTCCCGCACGGTGACGGTGCCGGGGACGGCCGATCGCTATTACCCGTGTGCCGCGGACTACAACGTCGACGGGGGCGTCGACGGGGCCGACATCGGCGCCTTCTTCATCGACTGGCAGGCGGGAGCGGACCGGGCGGACGTCAACTACGACGGGGGCGTCGACGGCAGCGACGTCGGGGCCTTCTTCGACCTGTGGTCCAACGGCGGGTGCTGAACCCGGCATGTCGCGGCTTGCACGTCCATTCCCACTGATCGCGACGCTGGGCCTCGCGGTGGCGTGCGGTTCGGCGTCGGCGGGCCCGGGGGACGGCGCTCGCGTCTGGCTTCGCATCAGGCCGGTGATCGGCGGCGCGCCCCTTCGCTTCGACGACGTGAGTCTTCGCACGGCGGCGGGGCAGACGCTTTCGGTGACGCGTCTTGACTCGCTGGTGGGTCATGTTCGGCTCGAGGGGGACGACGGACGCCTCGCGACCTCCGACTCGACGGGTTTCATCAGCTTTGGCGCGAACCGCGACTCGTTCGAGGCGTGCGCGGCGCCGATGGGTCGCTACACGACGCTGGCCTTCGACGTGGGCGTGGCGCCGGCGATCAACCATGCCGATCCGGCCGCCTTGGGCCCGACCGATGCGCTCAACCCGCAGGTCAACGGGATGCACTGGAGTTGGCAGGGGGGGTACGTCTTTCTCGCGCTCGAGGGGCGCTATGTGAGCGGCGACGCCTCGCCGGGCAACGAACTGGGCGGCTATTCGTTCCACGTCGCCACCGACGAGCGACTGATGCGGGTGCGGCTGCCCGTCGACCTGACGATCGAGGGCGACACGCTCGTGACGCTCACGTTCGACGTCGGCGCGGTGCTGGGCGAGGGCGGCGGCGCGATCATCCGCATCGATCACGGGTCGGGCACCGATTCGACGCACTCGGCGCCGGGCGACGGGCTTGCGAGGGATCTGGCGTCGAACGCGACCCGGGCGTTTCGCGTCGAATCGGCGCGTCCCTTCGACGCGCCTCCGGAGGCGATGCCTCGGGCGGCGATCGAGCCGCCGCCGGGAACGACCGCCCTTGCGTTTCCGCAGCCGCCCCGATTTCCGCAGCCCATGCTGCCGCCGGACAATCCGCTCACGGTGGAGGGCGTGGAGCTGGGCAAGTCGCTCTTCAACGAGGTGATGCTCTCGGTCGATCGCTCGCAGTCGTGCGCCACGTGCCACGTGCAGGAGCACGCCTTCACGGACAGTCCGCGGCGGGTCTCGCTGGGCGTCGGCGGGACGGCGGGCACCCGCAACTCGATGCCGCTCTTCAACCTCGCGTGGTCGCGGAGCATGACGTGGGACGGCAAGCGAACGCGGATCCGCGACCAGGCGTTGGCGCCCATCAGCGACGCGAGGGAGATGAAGCTGCCGCTCGACGAGGCGGTGGCGAGACTGGTGAAGGACGGCGACTACCCGGGCCGGTTTGAGCGGGCGTTCGGGTCGCGGGGGGTGACGGCCGAGCGGCTTTCGCTAGCGATCGAGCAGTACCTGCTGACGCTGGTCAGCGCGGATTCGAAGTTCGACCGCGTGCTGGCGGGCCGCGAGACGTTCACGGAGGAGGAGGGCAGGGGGCTCGAGCTCTTCATCCAGGAGTACGACCCGGCGCGGAACATCCGCGGGGCGGACTGCTTTCACTGCCACGGGGGCGACCTCTTCACCGACGGAATGGCGAAGAACAACGGGCTGGGCGTCGAGGAGGCGGCGGACAACGGACGGCGGCTGGTGACGGGGAAGGCTTCCGACGCGGGCAAGTTCAAGACGCCCTCGCTGCGGAACGTGGCGTTCACCGCGCCGTACATGCACGACGGCCGCTTCGCGACGCTCGAGGAGGTGGTGGCGCACTACAGCGCGGGCGTGCGACGTTCGGAGACGCTGGACCCGAATCTCGCGAAGCATCCGGCGGCGGGCATCGACCTCTCGAAGGAGGATCAGGCCGCGTTGGCGGCGTTCCTGCGGGCGTTGAGCGATCCGGCGTTCGCCGGGCGATGATCGCGGGCGCGAGCGACGATCCTCCCGATCGCGGACGACCAGTCGGTCCGCGAGGGGAGGATCATCGGGGTGAAGGCGTGTGTGTCGGGGCGATCAGGCGGCCGTGCGGCGTTCGCGGCGAGCGGCGAGAAGAAGCCCCGCGAGGGCGAGGGAGGCGGCCCCGGGGGCCGGCACCAGTCGCTCGCACGGGAGGAAGGTCCCGTCGAAGGCGCCCACGGAGGTGAAGTCCCAACTCGCGAGCGAGCCGTCGCCGTCGTAGGCGGTCGAGAGTCCGTCGACGCTGCGGAACGACACGCCGATGCGAGGATCGTTCGCCGGGTCGCCGAACGACAGGCCCGTCCACGTCGACGTCGCGAGGCGATGCATCGGGTCGTGAAGCTGGATCGCCGAGGCGTCGAGGCTGATCGAGAGTTGCTGCATGCGCGGGGTGAGCACGCGGCGGAGCAGCACGCCCGCGTTGGCGGCGGCATCGGCGTCAAGGGACGTGAAGATCATGTCGGGCTGCTGAAGGCCCGCCGAGCTCCCGCCGTCCATCCAGCTCGTGGCCGCGTCGACGCCGTTGAAGGCGTACGACGTGAGCACGCCGTTGGCGAAGTCGGCGTAGAGGACGGCGACCTCGCCGCTCCTGCCGTCGAGCGGCGCGCCCGAGTTGAGCATCAGGTAGAAGCCGTCGGCGATGCGGTCGGAGTAGCTGACGCTCCAAGTGAAGGCGTGGGTGTCGGTGTCGTAGGTGGCGTTGAAGTTGTCCACGTGCCCGGCGGCGTCGTCGTACGGCTGGAGGCCGCGACTCCAGTTCCAGGAGCACAGATCGGCGGAGGCGGCGCCCGCGAGGCACGCGATGGCCGCGACGCCGAAGAACGTCGACTTGATCCTCATGTTGGTACCCTCTCCTCCCCTGTCGGGGATCCACTGTGTCGGACGCCGCACTGTTCGAGGCGTCCACCAGTGAAGGTACAGCATGGGTGCGCCGTCGCAAGCTCGGCGCTCGCAAGGCCGGGCGGGCGGTCGCTCGCGAGGCCGTGCGGGCGTCACGAACCGCGCCTTCGCGCGACGGATGGTCCGATAGCCGCCAATCTCGCGGGGGAACGAGGGTTTCGGCTACGGTTCCGGTATCATGAGCTATCTGGTCACGGTTGATCGTGCACGGCTCGACGTCGATCGCATCCACGCGATGCTGCGGACCGTCTATTGGTCGAAGGGCATTCGTCGCGACGTGGTGGAGCGGGCGTTGGCGAACAGCGTGGTGGCGATGGCGGTGGAGGAATCGTCGGGCCGGATCGTGGGCGTGTCGCGGGTGGTGACCGATTGCGCGACGTTCGCGTGGCTGTGCGACGTCTTCGTGGAACCCGAGCACCGCGGACGCGGACTGGCGGAGCGGATGATCCGTCTGCTTGAATCGCAGCCCGGGCTCGAGACGCTCCGCCGGTGGTGCCTGGTGACTCGGGATGCCCATGGGCTGTATTCGAAGCTCGGGTACGAGTTGGTGGATCCGGGGAAGTGGATGCAGAAGGGGTTGCCGCCGTCCGGTTGGCGGGAGGCGGCGTCGGACGGCGACGGAGCGTCCGGTAGCGCGTGACGGCGAATCGATGGGGCGCAGCATGACGCTTGGTGGGTGGGCGGGTCAGGGATGTGTCGCCGCGGATCTTGGAAGCGGCAGTCGCGTGGCGGGCGTGGTGTATGGTGAGAGTTCATGACGAGGCGAACCGACATCTTCCGGACTGGGTGCTGCCTGGTGGCGGCCTTGGCCGGCGTGGCCGGCGCGCAGTCGTCGGGCGTGCAGGGGCTGGGGGTGCTGCCCTCGCAGCTTTTCAGCATCCCGGCCACGGCGTCGAGCGTGGGTGGGGGCGGGTCGGTGCTGCTTGGCACGGGGGTGGCGGCCAGCGGCATTCAGACCGCCTCGATTCGGACCGGGGGCGTGCTGACGGGGATCGTGCCCCTGCCCGGCGCCAACTCGACCATCGCGGCCTCCGTGAGCGAGCATGGCCGGGTCATCGTCGGCTTCTGCCTGGGCGGGGGCATCCCGCGGGCCTTTCGGCGCGTCGACGGCATGATGATGGACCTCGGCCTTCCGCCGGTGGCCAACGCCAGCTTTCCGCGACCCGCCGGCGTGTCGGCTGATGGATCGGTCGTCGCCGGCATCGTCGCCACGGGCCAAGGCGGGCTCCAGACCCTGGGCTGGCGTTGGACGTCGCAGGGATTCGCCATCGTCAATCTGCTTCCCGGCGGCACTTCCAACTACGTGCGGGGGCTCAGTGGCGACGGCGCGACGCTCGTGGGCGAGGCCGACAGCTTCGGGCAATGGCTTGCGATCACATGGGATGCGACCTCCGGCACCCGCGTGTTGCCCTCGCCCGACACCCTGGCCTGCGTCGCCAGAGGCGTGAACGGCGATGGGAGCGTGATCGTGGGCACCAGCGGGCCCGTCGAGGCGACCCGCGGGGTGGCGTGGGTGGACCGCGGCTTGCGCGTGCTGCCTCGATTGGCTCCCGCGGACGCGACGTGGCAGGCGACCTCGGTGGCGGCGAACGCGGACGTGATCGGCGGCGAGAGCGGCGGTCGGGCCTGTATCTGGTCGCTCGGCTACGGACGGGTGATGGCGGTCGAGGATCTGCTGGCGGTTCGAGGGGAGGATCTGTCCAAGTGGCGGCTGACGTCGGTGACCTCCGTCTCGGCTGATGGCACCGTGCTGGCCGGCGCGGGCGAGCGGGTGCTGCCCGACGGATCGCGACGGTCGGACGTCTGGATGGTGGCGGTGTCGTCGATTTGCCTGACGGACTGGAACTCCGATGGCGGCATCGACGGCGCCGACGTGACGGCCTTCTTCGATGCGTGGGAGCAGGGCAAGGCCGACATCAACCTCGACGGCGGCACCGACGGAGCCGACATCGACGAGTTTTTCGCCCGCTGGGAGCGAGGCGACTGCTAAGTGGCGGTTCACCGGGACTTTTGCCGATGATGGCGGCAATAATGACGCGAGGCGGTCGCACGGAGGCGAGCTGCCGCGACACAAGGTTCCGTTGAGGCCCACGAAGGGCCGGTGCGTGCCGCTCCCATGGCCAAGAAGTCAAACTCGTCGGCAACTCCTTCGGCATTCGTGACCTATTCCTGCGCCGCGGCGATCACGCTGCTGGGCGGCGGGTTGGTCGCGGGGCTGTTTTTCGGCACTGGCGCGCTCGAGCGGCGCGCGGCCGCGGCGTTGGATCGCGGCGAGACGGCCGTGACGATCGTCTGGCCGGTGGCGGCGGGCGGGTCGGGCACGTGGATGCCTCGGGCGTCGAGCGAGCGGTTGCTCGCGGTGGCAAAGGAGGCGGCCGGGCCGTCGCGAGACGCCTTGGGCGCCGAGCAGGTGTTGCGGGTGGCGACGGCGATGGCCGAGTCGGGCTGGTTCGTGGGCACGCCGCGGGTGTCGCGGAAGGTGGGCGGCGAGATCGTGGTGGACGGCACGTGGCGGATTCCGGCGGCCAACGTGCGTCACCAGGGGTGGGAGTACCTGATCTCGTGGGACGGAAGTCCGATGCCTCCGGGCGTGCAGGCGGGGAAGTGGATCTTCGATCCGGCGTTGGGTCCGCCGCGGGATGCGGCGGGCGAGCGTGACTACGTGCAACCGTGGGCCGGCGAGGACGTGGCGGCGAGTCTGGAGCTGCTGGGTCGGATCGCGGCCGAGCCGTGGGCGTCGCAGGTTCGCGGGGTCGATGCGTCGGAGTACGCAAGCAAGGGGACGTTGGTGCTGGTGACCGACCGGGAGACGCGGGTGGTGTGGGGCGGGCGGCCGAGCAAGCCCTCGATGGGCGAGGTGTCGACGGCGAAGAAGATGGAGCACCTGCGTCAACTGGTGAAGGACACGAAGCGGATCGACGCGACGTACCCGTTGATCTACGTGAACCAGGAGCGGTTGCTCTTCGACATTTCGGCGGCGGCTCAGGCGTTGCGGGGCGACGCGGCCGAGGAGCCTGCGACCGACGACGCGGCGGCCCGCTGAGGCGAGGCGGCGGGGAGGTTGCGTGGAATCGACGACCCGAGAGGACGCGGCGGGGGAGTCGCGGGGCGAGTATGACCGCTGGGCGCACCGTCGCGGAGAGCCGCGACAGTTCGTGGTCTGGTGGTCGGCCTACTTGCTGATCTCGAGCATCTTGGCGATGGGGGGCATGGGCTTCGTCGGGCTTGCGGGCTACGAGGTCTTTCGTCCGGCGGTGCAGATTCTGCTGACGATGACGGCGGTGGGTCTGGCGATCCTGTGGCCGATGGTGCGGCTGAGCCAAGCAGGGCCGGCGCGGCCGCTGGAAGCCTTTGCGCTGGACGGTTTCGTGCTGCTGATTCCAGGGTTGGCGGTCTTGGCGACGCAGTGCATGCCGTGGATGGCGGGGTGGCCGCCGCGGGTGGGCTTGACGGTGGCGGCGAGCGACGTGGCATGGACGGTGGCGGCGGCGGGGTTGCTGGCGGGGTACTTCTCGCGGTGGGAGGGGTGGCTGTCGCGGTGGGCGTTGATGGCGGCGATCGTGGCCTTGGCGGGGATGGGACCGGTGCTGGCGCTCGGGGCGATGTGGCTGGGAGCGTCGGAGGGGGCGATCGAGTTCCTGCTGATGCTTTCGCCGCTGACGGCGACGGTGGAGGCGACGCGGGATCGGTCGTGGCTGGGGGTGGCGGCGGAGGTGTCGGGGCATCACGTGGCGGGGGCGTGTGCGCCGGCGGCCTTGGCGTTGGCGGGGCTGATGGGTCGTCCGCGCCGCGGCGAGTGAAGGAGCGCGAGGCGGAGCGCAGGACGGCGGGCGTGGTCCCGTGCGTCTCTATCATTGAGCATGATTCGACTGGCGACATGGTGGGTGATGCTGCTGGCGGCGGCGGCGTGCTGTTGGTCGGCGCGTGCGCAGGAGGGGGTGCCCGTGTCGGTGCCGGCTGGGCGGGCGGCACGGAACGTGGCGGTGATCACGCTGCGAGGGGAGATCGACCACAAGGGCGTGATGGCGCAAAGCGTGCGGCGGCGGATCGACGCGGCGGCCCGCGACGGCGCGGACGCGATCGTCTTCGAGCTCGACACGCCGGGCGGATCGGTGCCGACGGTGCTGAAGATCTGCGAGGCGGTGCGGGCGAGTCCGGTGAAGAACACGGTGGCGTGGGTGAACCCGCAGGCGTATTCGGGGGGCGCGGTGATCGCGTTGGCGTGCCGCGAGATCGTGGTGTCGGGCAACGCGAGCTTCGGCGACGCGATGCCGATTCTGATGAACCCGATGGGGATGCTGACGGGGATGGCCAAGGCCCCGACGGATCGGGAGCTGCTGAAGAAGGTGTTGCCGCCGCTGATCGCGGAGGTGACGCAGAGCGCGAGGGCGTACAACACGACGGCGGGCGCGTACTTGCGGGACGAGTACCTGGTGCAGTCGATCGTGGCCAACGACGTGGAGCTGTGGTACGTCCGCAACCGCGAGACGGGCGTGCGGATGTGCATCGACCGGGCGGAGTTCGAGATGCTCTTCCCGGGGGCCTCGACGGGGGGGCCGACGCGACTGGCGAGTCAGGCGTCGACGGGGAAGCTGGAGTTGCGCGTGCCGGAGGGGTCGCGGCAGGGGGTGCCGGTGCCGGCGGGGAGCGCGAAAATGGCGATCGCTTCGTCCGAGCTGTCGGTGGTGGCGCCGTCGCTGCGGCCGCGGCTTTCGGCCGGCGATGCGGGGGCGTGGGAGCTGATCGACAAGGTGAAGGACGGCTCGCTCCCTGCGGTCTTCAAGGCCGAGGACATGGAGCACTACGGCCTTGCGAACAACGACGCGGAGGCGTCGGCGATCGGATCGCGACTGCGACCGATCGATTCCGACGCCGACCTGAAGGCGTACTTCGGGGCGATGCACGTGCAGCGGTACGAGCCGACGTGGTCGGAGGGGCTGGTGGACCTGCTCACGAACATCGTGGTGCAGGCGTTGCTGGTGGCGATCTTCCTGATCGCGGTCTTCGTGCAGATGCTGCACCCTGGCTCGTTGGCGGCGGGGGTGGCGTCGACGTCGGCGTTGGTGCTGCTGATTGCGCCGGGCATGCTGATCGGCATGGCGAGTTGGTGGGAGGTGCTGGCGATCTTCTCCGGGCTGGCGTTGATTGCGCTCGAGATCTTCGTGATTCCCGGGTTCGGGGTGCCGGGGGTGCTGGGGTTGGCGTTGCTGCTGGCGGGCCTGGTGGGCTTGTTCGTGCCGGCGGGCACGGGGCCGTTCCCGGACACGCCCGAGGGGCGTCGCGACCTGCTTCGGGGCGGCGTGGCGCTCTTGATGTCGCTGGGCACGGCGGGCGTGGCGATGTACTTCATCGCCAAGCACTTCAGCAGCATTCCGTTCCTCGGGCGGCTGGTGCTCAGCGGGCCGGGCTCGGAGGAGAGCGACCTCCTGGGCGCGATGGATGACGATCGTTCAATGACTGCGCGGGTGGGACAGACGGGCCGAGCCGTGACGCCGATGCGGCCGGCGGGCCGGGTGGAGTTGGGCGACGTGGTGATCGATGCGGTGGCGGAGTTCGGCTTCATCGAGGCCGGCGCGTCGGTGCGGGTCGTGAAGGTCGACGGCATGCGGATCGCGGTGGAGGTGGTCGTGGGCGACGGATCGTCCGCGAAGGCCTGAATGGGCGACGGATCGGGACGACGGAGCGAACAGGAATCGACCATGAACTTCAAGACGATGGCGGCGGGCGTGGTGGCGGTGGCGGCGTTGGGATTTTCCTTTCGCGGATGCATGTCGGCGGGCGATGGTTCGGCCAACGGGTTGCTGGCGCCGGGTTCGACCGCGCCTCCGTGGTCGCTGACGGACCCGACGGGCGCGACGCATTCGCTGGATTCGCTGCGGGGCACGTTGGTGCTCCTTGACTTCTGGGCCACGTGGTGCGGACCGTGCCGCATGGCGATGCCGTCGATCGAGCGGCTGCACGTCAAGCACGGAGGGCGGCTGAAGGTCTTTGGCGTGAACTTCGCGGAGAACGGCGACGCGGCCGGGTACATGCGAGCGGAGGGGTTCACGTACACGTTGCTGACGCACGGCGACGCGGTGGCGCAGGCGTACGGCGTGTCGGGCATTCCGTGCTTCTACCTGATCGACGCGAAGGGCAAGGTGCTGTGGGCGGCGGCGGGCTACTCGAGCGAGAACGAGCGTGAGCTCGAGGAGAAGATCGATGCGGCGTTGGCCTCGATGGGTCGTTGAGTGCGCGGCGGTGGCGGGGGTCGCGGGGGTGGTGGGGGTGGCGGCCGCGCAGACGGTGGTGCGGGACGAGGCGCGTGGATGGTCGGTCGCGTTGCCGGCGGGGTGGCGGGATGCCGCCCCGGAACTGCTGGAGCGGGTGAACGCGTCGTGGCGGGCGAGGAACCCGGCGGGAACGCTGGTCTTCACGCGGGCGTTGGTGCCCGAGGGAAGCGACGGGAGCGTGCCGCCGTACGTGCTGGTGCAGTTCCTGCCGCTCAAGACTCGATCGTTGACGCACGAGCAGATCGCCACGACGATGGGCATGGAGGTCAAGGGGGAGCATGAGCCCGGCGGGTTCGAGGACGTGATCGCCTCGCGACGCGTGGACGGCGCGGCGTACGACGCCAAGCGGAGCGCGTACGCGATGACGTCGACGCTGACGGTGCCGGGGGCGGAGGTCGTGGTGCGGAACTTGGCGGCCGGATTCCTGACCACCGAGGGGGTGGTGCAGTTCAACTGCTATGCGTCGGACGGAGCGTTCGAGGGGCGGCTCGGGGAGTTCCGTTCGATGATCGACACGGTGAAGGTGGACGAGTCGAAGCGATTTCGCGCCAAGGGCGAGCCGGTGGAGTTGAAAGGGGATGGATCGTCGATGCGGATCGTGATCGGGCTCACGGTGGCGGCGGTGGGGTTCGGCATCGCGAAGTCCGCGGCTCGCAAGCGTCGGCGGCAGCAGGTGACGCTCGGGCGAGAATGAACAGGTCGCGAGGCGGCTTTGCGTGCGAGGCGTGGTTCATCCGACGGCGGGCGCGGCGGAGCCGAAAAAACAACAAGGCGTCCTCCAAGGAGGACGCCCTGTTGAACAAGGTGAGGAAAGAACATCGTGCTCAGCGGCGGCGGCGGCGACCGGCGGCGACGAGGCCGGCGAGGCCGACGAGCGCGGTGGCGGGCGCGGGGATGATCTGCGTGCGGAAGATCACGTTGTTGCCGAAGGAGTCGGCGCCCTTGTAGGCAAACCAGCCGGTGTCGGAGAGGGCGTAGGAGGTGCCGTCGCCGTTCACGGTGCCGTAGTAGCTGAACTGCGTCGCCACGCCGGTGTTGGGCGTCATGGACGAGCCGGTGCGGGCGACGAGGATGAGACCGACGTTGGGATCGAAGGCGAAGAGGCAGCGGTCATCGACGTTGCTGGTGATGCCGGTGCCGGAGATGCTGGCCTGGAAGACGACCTGACCGAGGGCGTTGGTGATGGCCGAGGATGCCGAGCCGAGATCGGTGGTGCCGGTGAACACGGCGTCGGCGGGCAGGCCGCCGAGGTTGCCGATGGAACCGAAGGCCGCGGCGAGACTGCCTTCGCGAACGACGGGACGGATCGTGCCGTCGGGCTTGCGGATGGCGATGTAGGTGTCGTTGTCGGCGGTGATGAGCGAGCCGTCCTGATTGAGGCCGCCGCACATGAGCAGGCTGCCGTCGGTCATGGCCCTGGTGTTGCTGTTGTTGAACGTGCTGTAGGTGGCGCCGGCGACGAAGGAGGCGTCGCCGCGGCGGAGGATGGGGGCGAGGCTGTTGGAGGAGCCGTCGTACTTGAAGATGACCTGATCGTTGACGTTGGAGGTGACGCCCGCGCCGGTGACGGTGTTGACGAAGAACATGTTGCCCTGACGGTCCATGGGCTGGCCGATGAGGCTGAAGGAGGAGCCGTAGTTGATGCCGGCGAAGGCGGTGGCGTCGCCTTCGCGGGCGACGGGGCGGAGGGTGCCGCTGGTGTTGCTCCAGACGACCGAGTCGTTGGAAGTGGTGACGCCGCCGGAACCGGTGAGCAGCGGGCTGACGAAGCCGACGTTGCCCAGGGTGTTGAGGGCGAGCGACGAGCCGGTGGCACCGAACTTGATGTTGGGATCGCCAAAGCCGGGCGCCTGGGCGCCCTTGCGGGCGATGAGCGTCTTGCTCGTGGGCGACATGAGGAAGATGCCGTCGTTGTTGGTGGTGCCCGAGACGTCGCCGCCGGTGAGGGGGGCCTGGAAGAGGACCTGACCGTTGCGGTTGACGCGCTGTTGCGAGGTGCTGAGGTTGAGGTTGGTGTTGAAGGACGCGCCGGCGGTGCCCGGGGCGAGGCCCAGGGTGGCGTGTCCGCGTTGGGCGACGATGGAGAGGCCGCCGGCGGGGCCGGTCCAGAAGGCGGTGTTGTTCGTGGTCGTCGCGCCGCTGCCGTTGAGGCTGGACGACACAAAGATGGTGCCGTTGGACGTCATGACGGCATTGCTCACGAGTCCCGGACCGTTCGACGTGGTGTTGTGGATCCAGTTGTTGGGGTTGGGGAGGGAGGGGCCGTTGAGCGGGTTGCCCATCGTGTCGAAGCTGCCGTTCTGGCCGTCGCGGGCGAGCAGTTGCATGCTTCCGGGGCCGCCGTAGAAAAGGCAGCGTCGGTTGGCGGTGGTGGCGCCGCCGACACCCGAGCTGTCGAGGATGCCGGTGAAGAGGATGTTGCCATCGTTGTTGATGGCGGGGTTGTCGAAGGCGAAGGTGGGGAACAAGTCGTTGGGCGCGCCCGGAGGCGTGCTCGTGCGTTCGATCACCACGCCGCCGTTGATCAGCTGGGCGTTGGCGGAAAAGCCGATGGTGGTCGCCGCGGCGGCGGCAAGCAGGGATGCGATGCGAAGCTGCATGTCTCGTCTCCTCGTCAGGTTCCGGTCTCTCAGGTCGGAACTTGGTGTCTTGTCCGCTCAAGTGAGCGGCGATTTCTGATTCGCAATACTCTACAGCAACACGACTTGTGGCACAAGTTCAGCGCGGCGAATTCTCTAGAGAAAACTGCGAAGGGTGATCGGGATGTGGTTACAGGACGCGTGGGGCGGGCTGCGGATCAGCAGCCGCCAGCGGCCCAGACGCCGAAGAAGGTCTCGACATCGCTGCCGTCGACGCCGCCGTCGCGGTTGACGTCGGCTCTGGCTTCGCCGGCTTCCCAGTCGCCGAAGAAGGCTTCGACATCGCCGCCATCGACGCCACCGTCGCCGTTGTAGTCGGCGGGGCAGAAGGGTGCGGAGACGTCGGCGACGCTGGTGGTGACGGTGCCGCAGGCGTTGGAGACGACGCAGCGGTAGGAGCCTTCCCAGGTGCCGCTGAAGAAGCCGATGCGGAGCTGGGAGGTGCGGCTGGCCTTGATGTCGAAGTTGGGGCCGTTGTAGAGGCTGCAGAACTCGTCATCGGCGAGGTCGACCCAGTCGCCGGTGGCGGGGTCTTGCTTCTGCCACTGGTAGTTGAGGGGCCAGGTGCCGGAGACGAAGGCGTTGAGGACGACGCCGTAGTAGTAATAGCCGGGGCGTTGGACGACGTTGGTGTCGGAGACGGGGCCGAGGTTGACGCGGGGCTGCTCGCAGGGGGTGCCGTTGAAGTAGAGGAGGGCGGAGTTGAAGACGGAGAGGCAGGGATCGCGGCGGTCGATGGTGCGAACGGCGGCGACATTGCCATCGGCGCTGAGGGCAAGGGGCGCGACGCCGTTGGGGGCGTAGATTTCGAGGCCGCCCATGGAGCCGCCGAGGGATTGGAAGTAGGCGGTGAGATCGACGGCTTGGCCACCGTTGTACGAGGCTCGCCAGAAGAAGTCCTGGCCGATGGCGGTGTTGCCGTCGCCGCTGCAGGCGGTGGGCATGCCGGCGGCGGGGCCGAGCGTGATGGGCACCCAGGAAGAACCGGTCTTCTTCCAGCGGACGGCGTTGCGGGTGGTGGTGCCGAAGGTCGACAGCATTGTCTGTTCGCTCATCTGGCCGAAGACGCAGGTGCCGTCGCTGCTGACGACGTACGCCTCGCCGCCGTAGCCGTCGAGGATGGTGGTGATCCAGCCGGTGTCGGTGGCGTTGCGTTCCCAGACGACGGCGCGGCGGGTGGTGTAGGAGAGGTTGGGATCCCAGTTCTGGTCGTAGCCGCAGATGACGCGGCCGTCGACATTGACGGCGTTGGCGCGAACGGCGGAGGAGGCCTGCGAAGCGGGCGGGCGAGAGACGGTGACCGGGAGTTGCATGTAGGTGCCGGTGACGGTGTCGTAGCGGAACCCGCGGAAGGGGCCGCAGAGGCCGTTGGTCCAGCCGCCGCCGACGATGTAGCGGCCGTTGCCGGAGATGTCGTAGGGGGTGTTGATGTTGAAGTCGCAGCGGTTGCCGTTGGCGGGCAAGCCGCAGTTCACGGGACCGCTCGCCGGGCTCCAGCGGTAGGTGAGGGAGGTGCGGGCATACGCGCCGGCCGTGCCGTAGGAGAGGTTGCCGAGGTTCTGGTAGTTGTAATCGCCGTAGGAGATGGAGTTGCCGTCGTCGCTGAAGCGGACTTGGCCATCGCGCTGGATGCCGGTGGTGCGGCGGAGGCCGACGCCCTTGGTCCAGGTGCAGACGGGATAGCCCCCGGGCATCGCCGCGTCGTAGAAGGTGCAGGCCACGGTGTTGCCGTCGGCGGAGATGTCGCTGACGCCCATGCCCAAGGAGACGATGCTGGGTTGTGCGGCGGCCAAGGTGGAAAAACCGCCAGCCACGAGAATGAGTCGGGGGAGTGAGATGTGCACTTTGGTCGTCTCGGGAGGGATGGGGTGTTGGAACCTCGCAGTCTAATCGAGATGCGGAGGGGTCGCAACAAAGGATGCACGAAAATCTCCAAAGAAGGACATGCGGATGCAGGCGGCCTGCCGGATATGGGACGTTGGGGTGGATGGGGAGGACGAAGCGGGCTTCGGAGGCGTTTGGTGAATCGTGAACGACGGCGCGATTTGGCGTGCCGCCGGG
>JBAXFU010000044.1:0-25511 GCA_037139735.1 Phycisphaerae bacterium | reverse complement strand
GTTGCCACGGGTGACCGAACCCGCTCCGCGGGTGAGGGAAACCCGTGGAGAAGCGCCGATCCGCGCACATCAGCCCGCCCCGCGGGCGTCCCATGAGTTGCCGCGGTTCGCCCCAAAGCGGGCGAAGAACACATCGCGCACCACCCAAGTCCGCGAGCAACCTCACGACCCAACCACAACGCACGCCGCCCGAAGGGCGGACGAATGTTGCCACGGGTGACCGAACCCGCGCAGCGGGTGAGGGAAACCCGTGGAGAAGCGCCGATCCGCGCACATCAGCCCGCCCCGCGGGCGTCCCATGAGTTGCCGCGGTTCGCCCCAAAGCGGGCGAAGAACACATCGCGCACCACCCAAGTCCGCGAGCAACCTCACGACCCAACCACAACGCACGCCGCCCGAAGGGCGGACGAGCGTTGCCACGGGTGACCGAACCCGCTCCGCGGGTGAGGGAAACCCGTGGAGAAGCGAGAGCGCATGCCCCGCACCCAGCCTACCTGCCGGTGAGCCCCGGTGCGGGCCGCGTCCCCTCTCGACTCCGCGCCACCACCTTGGCCGCCTCGATCCGCTCCAGCGTCCGCTCGCACGCCCGCTCCCACTCCGCCGCGTCCTTGCGCTCGATCGCCGCCTGCAGCAGCGGAAACACCCACGCCCCGTACCCGCTGTTCTCGTCCGGTGCGGCAAACGCGTTGCGGAACCACGGCCGCCGCTCCAAGCCCCCCTCGGGCAGCAGCCACGCCCGATCCAACGCCATCACCCCCGCCACGTTCAGACCCGTGCCCGCATCTCGAACCGCGAACGCGAACTCCAGCAACGCCACCTTCAACGCCTCGAGGCGCGAGGCATCAAGCCCCGCCTGCGTCGCCGCTTTCGTCGCCGCCGCCAGCGTCTCCATGCCCACCCGTGCATACTCGCCGGGCGTGGTCGGCTGCTCGGCCTCGAAGGCGTAGGACGCCGCGGTCATCGCCGCCATCCGCGACACCATCGCCGACGACTCGTAATCAGCCCCCACCACCTTCCAGTACCACGGCAGCGTGTCGAAGGCCGAGTGGTACGACGTGCCCGCGCTTCCCCCGCTCCCGAAGGCCGCGCACGCCACGCCCGCCCTGGCAAGGAACGCCACGTGGTCCGACCCGCCGCCGATGGGGCCCGGCAGCGGCCGTCGACCCACGCCGGGCGTGGGCGCGGTCCGCGACGTCCAGTCCTCCAGCACCGTCCGCTCCGGTTGCCCCGCCTGAGGCACCATGCCCGCCGCCGCCAGGATCACGCCGTGCATCGACGGCGTCGCCGACGCTCCGAACTTCGGCCCCATGCTCGCCATGTCAAGATTGATGTACGCCACGCCGCCCTCGATCAGCGACCGCTCGTTCCCCTCCACCCACTCGCTGCTGCCGATGATGCCGAACTCTTCCGCCGCCCATGCCGCGAAGACCAGCGTTCGCCGCGGCTTGATCCCCTGCATCGCCAAGGCCCCGAAGACCCTCGCCGCCTCCACCACCGCGATCGTGCCGCACAGCGGATCGGCCGCGCCGTGATTCCACGCGTCGTGGTGCGCCCCGATGATCACGCGCTGATCGGGAAACTCCGTGCCCCGGATCTCGCCGATCACGTTCGCCGTCTTCATCACCGCCCGCTCCTGCCTCACCTCGACGCGCACCCGCACGCCTCCTTCGCCCGAGCCGTCCGACTCGAGCCGATACTCGAAGCCCAGCCCCCCCTGCCACTCCTTCGGCGCCGCCCCGCCCTTCATCTGCGCCAGAATCTCCCTCGCCGCCCCGTACCCGATCGGCTGGCACGGAATCCGCGGCAGCGGGGCCTCTTCCACCCGATCCCTCGCCGCGTCCTTCGTCGCCTCCCGCCCCGGCGTCAACGGATCGCCCTGGAAGGGCATGGTGACGATCGACCCCCGCTGAATGCAGCACTCGTTCGCGTACCCGCCCTGCGGATACACCGAGCCCGACACGTACCCGCCGTCCGCCGGATCCGTGAAGATGATGATGCCGCTCGCCCCCGCCTCTTGCGCAAACTTCACCTTGTACCCGCGGTAGTTGCCCCCGTATCTCGCGAGCGCCACCTTGCCCTTGCACGACACGCCGAGCGCGGCGAGCCGCTCGAAGTCCTGCTTGGTGCCGTAGTTCACGTACACCACCGGGCCTTCCGCCACGCCCGAGCCGCTGTAGGCGTTCCATCCCACGTCGCTCTTGCGAGAGTCGACGTCTCCATCGACGGCGTTTTCCTGCACCGCGAGCGACCTCGCCACGGGCGACACGATCGACACCTCGACGCGAACGGGCTTGGCGAGCAGCGGCCAGATGTCGTGTCGCCGCGTCTCGAGCCCCGCCTCCTCGAAGAGGTTCACGAGTCGCTCGATCGTGCGCTCGTCGCCCGGCGTTCCGGCCACGTGCGGCTCGGACGCGAGCTCCATGTGCGTCACTCGCAGGCGATCGGTCGACACCATCGCGTTGATCCGCCCGGCCAGCGCGCTGTCGACCGCGGCAAACGCCGCCCCGGACCACGCCCAGCCGCACGCCGCCGCCACCATCGCCATCACCATTGCTCGCTTCATGCTCGCCTCGCTTTGTGTGCCGCCGCCACCTTCTCGATCTCGTCCGCCGCCCGTGCCGGGCCATGCTCGGCCCGCATCGCTTCGCCCGTCTCCGCCGCACGCCTCGCCATCGTCCGGTCCGCCAGCGCCTCGCGCACCATCGTCTCGAGCGATGAGGCGTTCACCCGGCCCACGTGAAGCGTGCGCGAACACCCCAGCAGCTTCGCCCGCCTCGCGTTGTCGAACTCGTCGTTGGCGAACGGCACGATGATGGTGGGCCGCCCGGATCGCAGCGCCGCCGCGGTCGTTCCCGCTCCGCCGTGATGCACCACCATCGCGGCACGCGAGAAGAGCATCGTGTACGGCGCATACGCAAACGCCCGCACGTTCGCGGGCAAGCCCCGGGGTGCATACTCGTCCGTGCCGGTGAGCAGCACCGCGGGCCGCCCGAGTCGCTCCATCGCCGCCGCGGCGTGGGCGTAGAACCCGCCGTGATGATGCACCACGCTCGTGCCCAACGTGAACACGACCGGCGCGTGGCCCTCGGCCTCGCACGAATCGAGAAACGCCGTGAGCTCGTCGAGTCGCGATTCCTGCGTCGGCGAACGATCGAACTCGCAGAAGCCGCAGACGACGCTCTTCGCCGGATCGCCCTCGAGCGCGGGACGCACCGAGGGCGACCAGAGCCCCAGCACCGCATTCGCATCCTCCACCTCGCGCCGGAACTGATCTCGCTCGGGCGCGAGCCCATGCGCCCGCCGGATGCGGTTCAAGGGCAAGTCGAAGAGCGCTCGCATCGCCAGCCGCCCGAGCGTGAGCCGCAGGTTCGCCAGCCACATCGGCGGCCGCTCCATCTGCCACCGCGACTGCACCGCGCCGTCGCGAGGATTGAACCAGAAGATGGGCGCGAGCACGCACGTCACGCTCGGCAAGCCCGCGCGAGCCGCCGCCCAGCGGCTGCCCAGGCTGATGTGATGACGCACGATCACGTCGGGCTTGAACTCCCGCAGCGACGCCTCGACGCCTTCGAGCGTGGGCTCCGCCGTGCGACCGATGAGCTCGCGGATGATGAGCAGCGGGCTGAGCCACGGCCTCGCCAGGTGCGGGTGGTGGAGCACGTCGAGCAGGTCCTGCGCCGTTCCCAGGGGTCGCACGCGAAGCCCCACCGCCTCGATCCGCTCGCGGTAATGCGGGTTCACGAGCATCTCCACCTCGTGCCCTCGCCGCGAGAGCTCGAGCGCGACGGCCACGAAGGGGTGGACATCGCCCCCGGATCCGATGGTGGTGATGAGGATCCTCGCCATGGCGTTGGTCCCTCGCGTCACCCTCGCGACGTCGCTCGACGCGTCAGATCGTCACCGCTTCGCGCGACTTGGCGTTCGACGTCGCTCCGGGCGCCCACGCGGGCGCGGGCGGGAGCGGCCGGATGCCCGGGCTGCGCATCGCCAGTCGCGTCGCGACCTTGAATCCGCGCCAGTACACGCCGACGGCCTTCGCGATGGCGCTCCACGGCTTCACGCGACGCACGAGGTAGCCGTCGGCCGTCACCTGGAAGAGCACCTTGCCCCGGAACCAGTTGGTGGGCCAGCCCGTGGGCACGATCGCCACGTCGGCGTCGGCGCCGGCGAGGGCTCGCCATGCGGCGCCCATCACGTCGCCGATCACGTGCCCGCCCTGCTGGCGCTTGCGCCACGCCTTGCGGCTCCTGGGCCACGTGAACTCGAGCTGCTTGAGCGCGCCGCGACACTGCTCGAAGAAGGGAAGGTTGTTCTGAAGGAACGGATGCACGAAGAGCGTCGCGTTCGGCCCGGCCTCCGCGAGCGCGGCCTTCACCGCCTCGGGCATCGTCGTGTAGGGCTTCATGCCGATGGGCCTTAGCAGGTCCTTGGGCTCGATCGACTCGAACCGACCCGCCGCCGCGTCGTTCAGGCCCCGCAGGTGCAGCTCCGAGAGCTCCTCGAGCCCCATCAGCGTCTGGGCCGCGGCTCGCGGAATCTCGAACATCGCTCGCCGGAACCTCGCCACCGGCCCCAGCCCCTTCATCGCCATCACCGAGAATCCGTTGCGGGCGATGTAATACCGCCCCCACGTCGCGAACCGACGGATGCCCGGCGGATGAAAGGCCCGGGCCTTGCGCGTCGCACGGCAGACATACCCCGTCCGACGCGTCATCTGCACGCACCAGTCGATGTCGTCGTAATAGATGAAGTTCTCCGGGAAGAGCCCCGTCCGACGGATCGCGTCCGTCCGCACCAGCGCACAGCACGCCGCCACGTAGTGGCACTTGACGATCGCGCGGCGATCGATGTCCCCCGCCGCCGCCACGCCGAAGGTGCCCTTGGACTTGTTGATCCTGCCGCCGGCCTCCCAGATCTGCCCGGTGAGAATCTCGCCCATCGCCGCACCCACCGCGCCCACCTTGGGGCGCGTGGCGAGCACGCCGACCAGCGCGCGAAGCGACCGCCGACCCACGCGTGCGTCGCTGTCGACCCACCACACGAAGTCGGGTTCGCCCATCTGGCCCGTCAGGCCCTTGCCCGAGAGGATGTGCGACATGCCGAGGTTGAAGCCCCCCGAGCCGCCGGTGTTCTTCTCGGACCGCACGAACTCGACGGCGAGCCCCTCGGGCCGGCGCAGGGTGCTCAAGGGCTGCGTCGAGGCGTTGTCGACGATCGTCACCCAGAGGCTGATGCCGCGAAGGTCCAACTTCGCGAAGTCCTGAAGCAGGATCTCAAGGTCCTGCGGGCGGTTGAAGCACGGGCACACCGCCGCCACCCGCCAAGGACGATCGGCCGAAAGCTCCGCCAAGACCGCACTGGCGGGCGCACCAACGACACGAGAAGAACTGCTGGACATGTGTGAAGATGGTAGGAACGCTCCGCCCGCAACACGCAAGCGGCTTTCAGCAATGGAGATACGACACAGTGGCGATCAGGACATGATCAGGACATGATCAGGGCATCATCAGGGGGCCCCTGGCGGGATGATGCTGGCCACATGCACGTCCTTGAGCTGGTTGGCCGGCACGTGGCTGGGGGCCTTGGTCATGAGGTCCCCGCCCGTCAGCGTCTTGGGGAAGGCGATCACGTCGCGGATGTTGTCGGTGCCCAGGAAGTTCATCACCAGCCGGTCGAGACCGAAGGCCACGCCCGCGTGCGGCGGCGCGCCGAACGACAACGCCTCGAGCAGGAAGCTGAACTTCTCCTTGGCCTGCTCGGGCGTCAACCCCAGCAGCTTGAAGACCTTCGACTGCACCGCGCGGTCGTGGATGCGCACCGAGCCGCCGGCGATCTCCTGGCCGTTGAGCACGATGTCGTACCCCGCCGAGACGATCGACTCGATCACGTCGTCGTCCTCCTCGTTGGCGTCGAGGAAGGCCTGCATCTGGTCGTCGCGGGGGCTGGTGAAGGGGTGGTGCATCGCCACCCACTTGCCCGTCTCCTTGTTCTTCTCGAACATCGGGAAGTCGACGACCCACAGGAAGTTCCACGGGCCCCCCTCGGCGCCCGGCTTGGGCACCACGCCCATGTCGCGGGCCACCTTCTGGCGAAGCTCGCCCATGCACTTGGTCGCGATGGAGTACACATCGGCCACGAAGAGCACCGTGTCGCCGATCTCGCACCCCATCAGCGCGAGGAACTCGGCCTTGCGGGGCTCCAGGAACTTGGCGATGCCGGTGTCGAGCTTGGGCGAACCATCCTCGCCCTTGACCACCTTCACCACCGCCACGCCACCCGCGCCGAAGCCCTTCACGAACTCGGTGTAGCCGTCGGTGAGCTTGCGGGTGAGCTTCTCCGCGCCCCCGGGCACGCGGATGGCCTTCACCACGCCCCGCTTGCTGTTGAAGCGAGGACGGTCCTTGCCCTTCTCGAGGGCGGTCTTGAAGACGCCGAAGTCGACCGTGGCCGCGAACTCGCTGATGTCCTTGATCTTGAGGTCGTACCGCGTGTCGGGACGGTCGATGCCGTAGTCCTCCATCGCCTCGCGGAAGGGCATCCGCCGCATCGGCGGCACCTCGAAGCCCGTCATCTCGCGCCACAGGCGACGCACGAACCCCTCCATCATCTCCATCACCTGGTCGCGGCGCACGAACGCCATCTCGAGGTCGATCTGCGTGAACTCCGCCTGCCGGTCGGCGCGCGGGTCCTCGTCGCGGAAGCAGCGGCAGATCTGCATGTACCGATCGCACCCCGCCACCATCAGGATCTGCTTGAAGAGCTGCGGGCTCTGGGGCAGCGCATAGAACGTCCCCGGCACGTGGCGGCTGGGCACCAGGAACTCTCGCGCCCCCTCGGGCGTGCTCTTGTAGAGGATCGGCGTCTCGATCTCGAGGAAGCCGTTCTCGTCGAAGTAGCGGCGCGTCACCTGATACAGCTTGTGACGCGTCGCCAGCATCTTCTGCATCGCCGGACGACGCAGGTCGATGTACCGGTGCGCCATGCGGAACTCCTCCGCCGGCAGCTTGTCGAGGTCGTCGGGCAGGAAGGGCGGGTTCTCCGTCTTGCTCAGCACGACCAGGTTCGTGACCAGCACCTCGATCACGCCCGTCGCCAGCTTCGGGTTCACGCTCTCGCGACGACGCACCTTGCCCTCGACGGCCACCACGTCCTCGTTGCGAAGACGGTCGGCCACCACCTTCTGCTCGGCCGAGATGCCCCCGTCGGGGTCGAAGACCAACTGCGTGACACCGAACCGATCCCGCACGTCGATGAAGAGCAGGCGGCCGTGGTCGCGGTACGAGTTCACCCACCCGTTGAGCCGCACGGTGGCGCCGATGTCCGTCTCTCGAAGCTGGCCGCAGGTGTGCGTCCGAATCAGCATGGCATGGTCCTTCCTGAAGGGCCGAGAGTGTAGCGGAGAAGGGACGGATCGGGGGCTGGCAACCTCGCGCCGGCACGCCCTTCCACGGTCGCCACCGTCGGTCTCCACCCTTGACATTGACGTTCATTGCGTCGATACTGACGCATCATGCGTCGATCCAAGCGTCCCATCGACTTCCTGATCCCCCGCACGCGACAGGCGGTCTTGGCCACGATGCTCGCCGCCCCGGACCGATCGTGGTATCGAAGCAGTCTGGCCAAGCACCTTGGCTTGCAACCATCGAGCCTTCAGCGCGAACTCGACGGGCTGGTGCGGGCCGGGGTCCTCGCTTCCCGCAGCGAGGGGAACCGAACCTACTTCCAGGTGGACCCCGCCTGCCCCTTCCTGCGCGACCTCCAGGGGCTCATCGACAAGACCGTCGGCATCGCCGCCGAACTCGCACGCCTGCTCGATCCCTTCGGCGATCGAGTCGTCGTGGCGTTCATCTTCGGATCCGTCTCGCGGGGCGCCGAACGCGCCGAGAGCGATGTCGACCTCATGGTCGTCGGCGGCGTCACCCTCAAGGACCTCGTGCCCGCCCTCCGCCACGTCGAGACCCGCCTGGGACGCCCCGTGAACGTTCACACCTGCACGCCTCGCGAACTGGTCGAGCACGTTCGGGTGCGACAACACTTCATCACCAGCGTCCTCGCTCGCGAGAAGGTCTTCGTGAAGGGCTCCAACCATGAACTGGTCGCACTACTTGAGCCACGGAAAGGTCGAACGTCACGCGACCACGCGTCAGGAAGTTGACGACCTTCGCGGATTGGTCGCTCGCAACCTCAAGGATGCGGCGCTCCCTCGCCTCTCGCCCGACAATCGACTCGGACTTTCCTATGAAGCCGGCCTGATCCTCGCGAAAATGGCCGTCGCGTGCGCGGGCTTTCGCGTGAAGGGGACGGCTCACCACAAGACCATGTTCGAAGTTCTTCCGCTAGCGATGGGTGACGGCGTGCAAGACGTCGCCGACTTTCTCGAGCGATGTCGCCGCGAGCGAAACGCCATCAGCTACGACGCGGCCGGCACGGTGAGCGCGAGCGAAGCCGCCGCCGCGCCTGATCGGAGCTTGATGAGATCTGCAACTTCGAGACTCGGGTGGAACGCTGGATCACCGACAATCACCCGTCACTGCGCCGCTGATCCGCGGCGGTTACAGGTTTTCACCGCCCCGTCGCCCCTCCCAGGTGCCGCTTGAGGAACCCGATCATCCGCCCCTGCATCATCTTCACCGTCGCCGGGTCCGCCACCACGTGCGTGTGGCCCGCCAGAGGCAGGAACTCGAACTCTCGCCCGTTCCTGAACAACTCCCTCGCCATCTTCAGCGAGTGCATGAAGCACACGTTGTCATCCGCCGTCCCGTGCACGAGCAGCAGCGGCACCTTGAGGTCCTTGCAATAGGTCAGCACGTCCGCCGCGCGATACCCCTTCTGGTTCTCGCTCGGCAGCCCCATGTACCGCTCCGTGTAGTGCGTGTCGTAGTCCTCCCACGAACTCACCGGCGCGCCCGCCACGCCCGCCTTGAAGACCTCCGGCCGACGCATCGTCGCCATCGCCGTGAAGTACCCGCCGAAACTCCACCCCGTGATCCCCACCCGCGTCAGGTCCATCTCCTTGTACCGATCGCCCAGCAGCTTCAACGCCTTCGACTGATCTTCCAGCGGGATCGTCATCAGGTCCAGATGCGTCGCCCGCTCCCACGCCCGCCCGCGCCGCGGCGTGCCCCGCCCGTCGATGCTCACCACGATGAACCCCTGATCCGCATACCACTGCTGCAGCAGGTATCCCATCGGCGTGTCGTTCACCGTGTTCGACGTCGGCCCGCCGTACACCGACACGATCACCGGATAGCGCTTGCTCGCGTCGAAGGTCCGAGGCCGCACGATCGCCGCGTAAAACGCCCGCTCCTCCCCCACCAGGTTCCCCACCCGCGTCACTTCGAGCCGCGGCACGAACCCCGGCGACTGGGCCTTCGACTCGACCTTCCCCGCCAACGTCCCGTCCGCGCGGCGCACCTGCCACTCCATCGCACCCTCCGACGGGTTGCGACTCTCCACCCGCACCGAGCAGTCGTCGCTGAACGTCGCACCGTGCGAACCCGGCACGTCGATCACCATCTCGGGCACCGAGCCGGGCGCAAGCCCGATCTTCGCCACGCCGATCCGCGTGGGCACCGGCGACACCGCCACGTACGCGATGTTCTTCGCCGCATCGACCGCCAGGAGGTCCAGCATCGGGAACCCCGGCGGCGTCACGACATGCCGCAGCGTGCCCCCCCGGTTCCGCAACTCAAGCCGGGCAAAGTCCGACCCCGGCACGCCCCCCTCGTACGACTCGGTCGCCCAGAGGAAGCCGCTGCCGTCTTCAAGCCACTTGGGCGAGCCCTTCTCGAGGTTGAGCCACGCCGCGTCCCGCTCGGTCATCATCGCCGTCGTCGCGCCCGTCCGCTCATCGACGGCGAGCAGCACCTGCTCGGTCTGCAGGCGGTTCTGCACCAGCACCGTGAGCGGCGCATTGCGGCTCCACGTCACCTTGGCCACGTACGGATACGCCGCCCGATCCCACTGCACCCACGTCGTCTCGCCCGACCCATCCACGCTCCGCAGCCCGAGCTTCACGTCGGCGTTCTTGGCGCCCGCCCGCGGATACGGCCACGTCTGCACCGGCTTGGCCGGATCAGCCGGATCGGCGATGCTGAACATCTCCATGCCCGCGGTGTCCGTCTGCTGGAAGCAGACCTGACGCGAGTCGGGGCTGAACCAGTACCCCTCGAAGCGGCCCATCTCTTCCTGCGCCACGAACTCCGCCGTGCCGTTGCTGATCGTGCCCCCCGCGCCGCTGGTGACCTTCCACTCCTTCGAGCCCTTGACGTCGGTCACGTACACCTCGTCGCCCCGGACGCACGCCACCAGCGAGCCGTCGGGCGAGAAGCGCGGGTCGATCGGGAAGCCGCCCGCCTTCGACGCCAGTTCCTTCCGCGAACCGTCCGTCATGTCCACCACGAAGAGCCGCCCCGACAAGGGCACCAGCATCTTCTTGCCGTCCTTGCTGAACTGGAACGAGGTGATGCCGCGGGTCGTCAGCCGCATCCGCTCGCGACGCGCCTGCTCCTCGGCCGTCAGCTTCTCGTCGCCCCCGCCCAGGAGCGACTCGGCCGTCAGGAAGACCTTCTCGGTTCCCGTCGCCACGTCGAACTCGAAGAGGTCCTGGCGGAACTCGCGCGGGCCCGACCGCAGGAAGTAGAGCTTCGACCCGTCGGGCGAGAAGACGAACGACCGCGGGCGTCCGAGCGTGAAGCGGCTGGTCGCCGCGTAGGTCTCGAGGAACTCCTCGTTGGCGATCGTCACCGGAGCCGTGCCGGCCGAACCCGACGCCGCCCGGGGCGCGCCGCCGCAGCCGCCCGCCGCCATCCACGCGCCACACGCCGCCGCCAGCACCGCCACGCGTCCGAGCTGTTTGATCGTCATGGATGGAGGATAGTGCGGCCCTGCGACGATGTGCCTGCAGCCCGCCGCAGCGGCCACCCCGGAACGTCCCCGGGTGAGCCGCGGCGGCACCCGCATAAAATGAATCCGGTGGACCTTCGACGTCACGATTCGTCCCAGACGCTGGCCATCGCCAGCTTCACGCTCAGTCTCGCGCTCCACGCGGGCGTGGTCGTGGCCTTGTCGCACGCCGACTTCTTCACGCCTTCGACCGACGCCCGCCGCGATCGGGTCGCCACCGAGGCGTTGCTGGTCCTTCCACCCGCCCTCGCCACGCCCCCGCCTCCGACGCCCCCGCCGGAACAGCCAACCCAACCGGCCAAGCCCCCCGAGCCGCCCAAGCCTTCCGAACCGGCCACGGAAGCGACCGTCAGGCCCGGCATCGACGAGTCGAACGCCACCACGCCCAACTGGCTGGGGTTCAACGAGGCGACGCCCCACGCCGGCGAACGCTCCACCATCGAACAGTCGGCCCTGTCGCCCGCGCCAGGCAACCCCGCACCCGACGGCCCCAGCCGCCCCTCGCTCGAGCCCGCGTCCGCCCCCTCGCAGCCGGGCACGCCCCAGGCACCCGCGCCGGCCGCCGCATCACCCCCGGCGCCCGAGCCCGCCACTC
The DNA here is from genome assembly GCA_037139735.1 of Phycisphaerae bacterium. GTDB lineage: Bacteria > Planctomycetota > Phycisphaerae > Phycisphaerales > UBA1924 > UBA2402. The sequence continues at coordinate 14,011 of JBAXFU010000044.1, read as the reverse complement.
CCGCGCCGAGCACTCGCCCCACGCCCGATGATCGCGCCAAGGCCCCCGGGGGCGAAGGCGATGGTCGAAAGCCCGCGCCCGAGCCCGTCGCAACGCCCGCGACGACACCACGCGAGACGCCTCAGGAGGCCGCCTCCCAACCCGTGGCGGCGACATCACGGCCAACGCCCGACACCACCCCCGAAACCCAGCCCCGAGAAGGCCTCCAAGAGACGTCGCCCGCCGGCATCGAACCCAAGGCCCAACCTCCAGCCCCTGCCCAAACCCCGCCGCCGCCACCTGGAAGCGGGCCGGCCCGGCTCGAGCCGCAAAGCCCCCTCACGCCGCCGCCCCAGCCCGCCACCCAGCCATCCGTTCAGCCCGCCGTTCAGCCCGCCGCCCCCCTCGGCACCCCACCACCACCCACCACCGACACCCGCGGCAAGGCCCCCGGCCTTGCCTCCGACGCCGAATCCGTCGCCGCCGCCATCCGCGATGCCATCGACGTCAAGCCCGGCAAAGTGCTCGCCGCCAAGGGTTTGCGAATCCAAACCGTGCGCCCGGAATGGGCCGTCACCACGCGGCTCATGGCCCGCCCCACCAACCCCGTCGTGAGGGTCACCTTCGGCCGCGGCGGCAGGGTCATCAAGGCCGACTTCGTCGACGGCCAAGGCACCGGTTGGTCCGACGTCGACGGCCCCCTGAAGGACGCCCTCTACCGCTGGACGGCCCGAGGCGCAGCCCTCGACCAGATCCCTCCAACCCCTGGGCCCGGCGGCGAACCTCGTGGCGTGTCGCTCTCCTTCCGCGTCATCCTCTCGAACGACGACACCCCCCTGCAGCGGTGACCCGACGATGGTCGATACCTCCCCGGTGACGATGCCGCTCCCTGCTCGCGAAGCGATCTCCGACACGAGCCGGAGGTCGCGGCCCTGCGCCGCCGCAGGACGCAACGCGCCGCGCCACGCCACCCCGATGTCGTTGGCCGACAAGCGTCCACGCCAGTGGAGCCTCTTCGCCGCGGCGTTGGCCTGCCTGACCGGGCTCGCCGGCGCCCAGGTGATCCGCCTCACCCCGGTGGAGGCCGGCCGCGACGACACGAGCCCTTTGCTGACGAGTCTGCACCAACCCGCCACCGATCTGCGATCGCCGGTGGACTTCGAGAAGGTCTACCGCATCACGAGCGACACGCGGCTGCTCGGCCGCCCGGGCGGGCGTCGCGAGGAGATGTACGCCCGCGTCAACAACGGCCTGATCGCGGTCTTCCCCAAGTCGTCGTACGACGGCATGGGCGGCCGCGCCACGGTGCCGGCCGACACGGTCTGGATGCTCGCCGAAACCCGCGTCGACGCCGGCGGGGCCTCGCCTCGCCCCGTCGCCGCCGCGGGCCCGCAGCCCACCACCGCGGGCGCGACGCTGCTCGACCGTCGCCTGAATCAACGCTCGCTCGAGCGATCGCTCACGGCCGAACCCATCGAACCCCCGCCGCCGCCCCGGGCCGGCGCCGAAGAGGCGTCGATTCCCTGCATCTTCGATTCGGAGGAAGCGAGACGGTCACGCGTGTCGATGCTCCTCGACCGCGCGGGCGAACGACACTCGTCCCGGCGCTGATCTCGAAGACCATGGCGACATCAAGTTGGTTGATGGGGAAACCGCGTTCAGGAACGCCAGCGGAACATGGGCTGCGACACGAGGCCCTCCGGCCAAACAAGATACTCAGTGTGCTGAGATGTTCTGCTCAGTGCACTGAGTACTTTGCGGGAGTCCCCGCATCGATTCGGCTTGCCGCCGTCACGCCACTTCCTCAGCGATTGCCGCCCGCCGGGGGCTTGCCCTCGCCGGCGATCGAGTCTCGCATCGACGTGTCGGCCTGCACGTTCTTCATGCGGTAGTAGTCCATGATGCCCAGGTTGCCGCTGCGGAAGGCCTCGGCCATCGCCATGGGCACCTCCGCCTCGGCGAGCACCACCAGCGCGCGGTTCTTCTGCTCCTGGGCCTTGAACTCCTGCTCCTCGGCCACGGCCAGCGCGCGGCGCTTCTCGGCCTCGGCCTGCGCCATCTGCTTGTTCGACTGGGCCTGGTCGGCCTGGAGCTTCGCGCCCACGTTCTCGCCCACGTCGATGTCGGCGATGTCGATCGAGAGGATCTCGTAGGCGGTGCCCGCGTCGAGGCCCGACCGCATGACGGTGCGGCTGATCTCGTCGGGGTTCTCCAGCACGTGCTTGTGATCCTCAGCCGAACCGATCGTCGAGACGATGCCCTGGCCGACGCGGGCGATGATCGTCTCTTCCGTCGCGCCGCCGACCAGCCGCGCGATGTTCGTCCGCACCGTCACGCGGGCCTTGGCCTTGAGCTGAATGCCGTTCTTGGCCACCGCGTCGATCGTGCTCCTGGGGCTGCTGGGGGCCGGGCAGTCGATCACCTTGGGGTTCACGCTCGTGTGCACGGCCTCGAGAATGTCGCGGCCCGCCAGGTCGATGGCCGTCGCGGTGGCCCAGGGCAACTCGATGCGGGCGCCGCGGGCGGCGATGAGGGCCGACACGACGTTGCTCACGCGGCCGCCGGCGAGGTAGTGCGTCTCGAGGGCGTTGGTGGGGATGTCCATGCCCGACTTGACCGCGCGGATGCGGTTGATCACGACCGTGCGGATGTCCACCTTGCGGAGCTTCATGCCCACCATGTCGAGCAGGCCCACGCTCGCGTTGCTCGTGAGCGCCTGCACGTACAGACTCAGGAACTGAAGCAGGAAGATGAAGACGAAGAAGCCCACCAGCACCACGATGCCGACGATGATCCACACGAAGGTGCCCGCGCCGCCGCCGCCGCCACCACCGCCGAACTGGGCCGAGGCGGCTGGGGCGAGCAGGGCGACGCCCGCCATGGAGGCCAAGGCGAGCGGAGTGCGGGAATCGCGACGGGGGGTGGAAGCGGGCATCGAGTCTGGCTCCTTCAGGGACGGACCGTCCGCGCACCGACGCGCGGGGCCTGTCATTCGAATCAAGGGCAGTGTAGGTTCGCGCCAAGCCTGCAAGGAACCGAAGTTCCGCCTGCGGGAACCACTGGGAATGGCCTGCGGATCGTGATGCGCATCGTCCACGCTCCGCCCCGAGCCGTAGCATGATTCGGCCGGCCAAGACGTGAATCGCCGCGCCGTTCCATTCGTGCCGGAAGCCGAGCCATGCAGGCCGCCAAGCCATTCGAAGTCGTGCTCGCCCACTCGTCGCCGGTCGTTCGTGACGCGTTGGCGGCGTGGATGTCCTCGCACGCCCAACTCCACGTCGTGGGTCAGGCGGGTCAGGCCGACCGGATGGTCGAACTCTGCTCGCTGCTCCGACCCGACGCGCTCATCGTCGACACGATGCTCGAAGACAAGCCCACGTTCGACGCCGCCCGCAAGACCAAGTCGAACCGGCCCTCGCTGGGCGTGTGCTTCCTGAGCGAGACGTGCCATGACCGCGAGATCGCCGGCGCGCTCGCCGTCGATGCCAAGTGGTTCATCGCCCTGCGCGACCCGCCCGAGGCGATCGAGGCCGTGCTGCGGGCGATGCGTCGCCACGAACGTCTCTTCTCGCCCTCGGCCGCCGCCCGTCTGGTCCACGTCCCCGCCCGCGTCGGCGCGGGCGAGGTCGCCAAGGGCCAACGCCTGTCCGAACGCCAACGCGAGGTGCTGCGACATGTCGCCACCGGCCTCTCCAAGCGGGAGGTCGCCGTCAAGCTCCTCATCAGCCCCCGGACCGTCGAACGCCACGTCGCCAACATCATGTCGATCCTCGACATCCACGACCGCGTCCACCTCGCCAGGTTCGCCATCCGCGAAGGGCTCGTCGAGGCCTGAAGTCCGGGCCTCCCACCAACCGGGCATCCCCTGCCCGCTCGCGGCAGGATGCCGCCCCTCAGGATCGTCACCATCCGCACGCACGGCTTCAACCCCCGCACCTTCCGGGCCGATGCACGAGGCATGATCCTCGACCCGCTCGTCGCCGCCTCCACGGATCCTGGACCCCAGGGCTTCCTGCGCGCGCTGTTGCCCAGCGGCGTCTGGAGTCTGGGCGAGATCGTGATGATGAGCGGCTTCGCCCTCGCGGCGTGCGTCGTGCTGATCGCCCTGGCCCGCTATTCACGCGACTTCGCCCGCAGCCGCTCGGCGAGGTCCAATCCCGACGCGCTGCTGACGGCCGATTCGACCGTTCGCCAACTCTCCATGCTCCTCGACATGGTCGATTCGCCCGCCGCCATCGCCGACCGTCGCGGGAACATCACCTGGGCCAACACCGCCATGGCCCGCCGACTCGACGTGTCGCCCGCCGCCGTGCAGGGCGTCAACGTCTCCCACCTCATGCTCCCGGGCGCGGACCTCCGCGACCTCTCCCCGCTGGGCCCGGGCTGCGACGGCCTGGTCGCCGTCGTGATCAAGCCGGCTCCCGCCTCGCAGCTCCGCTTCACCGCCTGACCCTACCCGCCGCACTCGCGGGCGTCCAGGGGCACGAAGGCCGGCGGCACGTCGCCGCACCCTCGGAGCGTCCGGGCCGAAAACGGCTCGCTCAGCCGCTCGAAGACCCGCGGCTCGAGATCGACCGTCCGCCACCGGGCGCTTCGCGTCCGCATCGCGGCTTGGTAGCGACGCACGCTGACGGCCCGCAAGGCGTACCACCGCCCCTCGTGATCGAACAGCTCCTCGAAGAGCGCGTCGGCCGGCTGCACCGCGTGCAGGTACATGAAGATGAAGCACGCCTCGAACTGAGGTCCAAAGAGCGACTCCCACGTCCGGAGCGATTCGACGTCGTCGAGCGTCACCCACCGCTCGAGCCGCCGCGGCGACGACACCCGCCGCCCTTTCACCTCGGCCAGCAGGTTGCTCCCTTGCCCGTAGAGCACGAAATCGAACGACTTGAGCGCCCCGGCGGCGCCGGGAAGCGGGGATCCTCGGGGAAGCAGCGCCTTCTTGGCTTCGTCGACCGCGACGTACGGAATCCGCTGATGTCGCAGGTACCCCTCGAACGCCGCCTCGTAATGATGTCGTCGCTGCGCCATGTCCGAGCGTAGTGTTTGTTCGGTATTCGTTTTGTCGACCGATGAGTCGGGGGTCGCCCGTGCGGCGAACCGATAGAGAGTGTGGCCATGGGACTGATCGCTTCGATCCGCAGCAGACGCATCCTCGAGCAATGTCGCCGGCGCGAGCGCGACTACGAGGCGGCATGGACGCCCCAATCGCGTCTGGCGTGGCAACTCGATCATCTCAACCAGTGCTGGCGGGTGCAGCAGGTGAACATCCCGGCGTACCGCGAGGGCGTCGACTCGGGCCGCCTGCCGACCCGCTTCGACTCGATCGACCACTTCCAGTCGGTGATGGAACCCACGACCAAGCAGATGGTCCAGACGCAGATGGCCGGGCTGAGCGACCCCACCCGCCCCGCCGACATCACCTTCACGACCGGCGGCAGCACGGGCCAGCCCACGACCTTCCCCTTCTGGCACAGCGAGTCGCAGCACTCGATCCCCGACCGCTGGATGTGCCGCCGCTGGTACGGCGTGCAGCCCGCCGACAAGCTCTTCATGATCTGGGGCCACAGCCACCTGCTGGGCAAGGGGATCAAGGGCTTCCTCAAGGGGCAGCAGCGAATCTGGAAGGACCGTCTGCTGGGCTACTACCGCTTCTCCGCCTACCAGCTCGACGACGCCAAGCTCCGCCACGCCTGCGACGAGTTGCTGCGATTCAGGCCGGCCTACCTGCTCGCCTACAGCAGCGCGCTGGACTACTTCTGTCGCGTCAACGCCGACCGCGCCGGCGAGCTCCGCAAGCTGAAGCTCAAGATGGCCTTCGGCACCGGCGAGTCGTTCCCCAATCCCGATACGCCCGAGTGGGTCAATCGCGTGCTGGGATGCCCGTGCGCGATGGAGTACGGCAGCGTCGAGACGGGCATCATGGGCTTCTCCCGCCCGCTCCCCGTCGGGCTCGGACACTTCGACCTCTTCTGGCGAAGCTATCTCATCGAGGCCAACGAGACCGGCCCCACCGGCGGACGCGTCCTCCGCGTCACCAGCCTCTTCCCCAAGAAGTTCCCACTCATCCGCTACGAGATCGGCGACGAGGCGCTCCTGTTCAACGAGGACGACCCCCGCAGCCTCACCCGCGTTCGATCCATCGTCGGCAAGAGCCTGAGCTTCGTCACCCTGCCCGACGGCACCAAGGTCCACTCGGTCGCCTTCGAGCACTCGGTGCGCACCGTTCCGGGCGTCGAACGGTTCCAACTCGTCAGCCGTGGGGGCGTCATCACGCTCAAGCTCATCGCCCCGGGCGCCGACCACCAGAAGGTCACCGCCGACATCGTGGCGCTCATGCGACGCATCCACCCGAGTCTCGAGAAGGCCCGCATCGAGTTCACCAACCAACTCGTGCAGACCGTCGCCGGCAAGACCCCGATGGTCGTCCTCGACGACACGACCACCGCCCCGGTCGCCAACAGTCGCGCCCCGGTCGCGGCGTCGGCCTCCGCCGCCGTCGCGCAGGCCAAGTCGAACGGCTGATCGCGCCGCTCAGCCCGCGATCACCTTCGCCGCCTCGTCGAGGATCGCCCGGGCCGTTGCCGCGTCGGGTGCCTCCGCGATCAGTCGCATGATCGGCTCGGTGTTGCTCGCCCGCACATGGAGCCAGGCCCGCTTGTCGTCGAAGTCGACGCGACACCCGTCCTTGAGATCAACCCGCCGCGACGCGTAGGCCCGGGCCAACGCCTCCACCGCCGGCCGCGCCGCCTCCTTGCTCGAAAGATCCACCTTCCGCTTCTCGATCGAGTACGACGGCACGCCCGCCACCACGTCGCGCAGCGCCCGCCGCTCGCCACGCCCCGCGCCCTCCGGCGAGATCAGCCACAACGTCAGCGCCATCGCCGCCAGCGAGTCGCGCACGTACGCCACCCGCGGCCAGATCACCCCGCCGTTCCCCTCGCCCCCGATCACCGACCGCAACGCCTTCATCGCCTCCACCACGTTCGCCTCGCCCACCGCCGTCCGCTCCACCCGCCCCCCCTGGATCGCGCTCGCCACGTCCTCGAGCATGCGGCTGGTCGACAGGTTCGTCACCAGGACCGGCGACTCCTCCGCGGCCAATCGCCGCTCCGTCGCCACCACCCTCGCGCCTAGCGAAAGCGTGTACTCCTCGCCGATGTACGTCCCCGAACCGTCGACGATCGCCAGGCGGTCCGCGTCGGGGTCCTGCGCAAAGCCCACGTCGCACCCCGCCAGCCGCACCGCCTCGCACAACCCCCCGGGCGTCGAGAGGTTCTCGAGCGTCGGTTCCGGCGGGTGCGGGAAGATCCCACTGTCGCCGCCGTTGAGCAGCAGCACCTCGTCGCACCCCAGCGCCTCCAGCAGCATCGTCGCGCCGCGGACGCCCGAGCCGTTCACGCAATCGACCGCCACCTTCAACCCCTCGCCCAGGACCGACGGATCGGCGCACAGCCCCGAATCGCGCAGGGCGTGGAACACGCGCTCGACGTGCAACTCCGTCGCCGTCTCGACGCGCGTCAGCGTGCCCACCTGGTCCCACGGCACCGTCAACGCCGCGCCCGCGGCCTCCTTGAAGAACGCGATGATCTCGTTGGCACACGAGGCCGGCGGCGCGCACGCCATCGATCCGTGCAATCCGCCCGCCGCGGGGTCCGCAAGCAGGCACTTAAGCCCGTTCCACTGCTGCGGGTTGTGGCTGGCCGTCAGCACCATGCCCGCCGTGGGCACGCCCCCTTCGCCCCGATCACCCCGCGCATAGGCGTCGGTGGCCACCGCGACCGTGGGCGTCATCGCCACGCCAAGATCCACCACGTCGCACCCGGCCCCGAGCAACCCGCCCATCGCCGAGGCGTGCACCATCTGCGAACCCGCCCGTCCGTCGCGGCCCAGCACCACCCGCACGCGACCACCGGCGCGCCGACGCAACCACGCGCCGTACGACCCGGCAAACCGCACGATCGTCTCGGGCGTCAGCGTCTGGCCGACCACACCGCGACACCCCGACACGCTCAACATCAAGACGCTCATGCCCAGAAGGTAGAACCCGGCGGGCGGCTTGTCCCAAGGCGGCTTCGCGGCGTCGAGCCCGCGCGGAATCGCCCAGATCCCCAATCGCGAAGCGATTCCCGTTGACAGCCGGGGGTTGCGGCGTTTCGCCGCAACCCCCGGTCATGCGACCAGACGAACTGGACCCCAGCGGGGTCCCCGGCGCCACGCCAATCACGTCCGACGACACGTTCACGTCGCATGCGAACGCATCGGGTTCACCCATCGGAACCCCCGTCGGCGTTGCCCACCGATACACGACGGCTCGTGTGCGAATCGATCGTGATGGTCGCTTCGCTCACCACACCCCATTTGTAACCCCTCGTCCCCCGCCCTCCCGATATCACCCCAACGCCGCTATGCTCCACACCCGCCGCACCACCATCGCCCAGCTGCTCGCCGTCCTCGCCCTGCTCCTGCCGTGGACGTCGCTCGCCGCACCGCTCAAGGCCGACACCATCGAGTTCCCCGACCTCGTCGACCCCTCCCGTCGCGCACCCGCCGCCACCGAGCCCGCTCGCCAACGCCCGCTCCAACGCCTCCGTCGCGACGCACAGCCCGCGGGCCGCAAGGTGCCCATCAAGGTGCACCTCCCCGCCGGCCAAGGTCCCTTCCCCGTCATCATCGTCTCCCACGGCGCGGGCGGCGATTGGGACACGCACTTCGCGCAGGCCGAGGATCTCGCATCGCACGGATACGCCGTTCTTTGTCTCGAGCATGTCGGCAGCAATCGCGAGCGATTGACGCAGGGCGGCCGGGCCATGAAGAACCTCGATGCGATGATCCGCGACGCCGACGAGGTCCTCGCCCGACCCAAGGACGTCTCCTTCGCCATCGACACCGCCGAGCGGTGGAATCGCTCCGACGAACGCCTCAAGGGACGCCTCGACCTCGACCGCGTCGGCGTCATGGGGCACTCCTTCGGCGCGTTCACCACCATGGTCGTCTGCGGCATGCGGCCCGCGCTCGACTGGCTCACGCCCCGCGTCGAGCCCGGCAAGGGGCTCGGCCCCGACCTTCGCGACGATCGCGTGAAGTGCGGCGTGGCGCTCTCGCCTCAGGGCGTCGGCGAGCCCTTCTTCATCACCGAGAGCTTCGCCGCCCTGAAGAAGCCGCTGCTCGGCATCTCGGGCACCAAGGACGACCAGCAGGCGGGCCAGCCCGCCGCCAACCGCAAGGACGCCTTCGCCCTGTGGCCCAAGGGCGACCATCGGTTCGTGTGGCTGGAGAACGCCAAGCACCTCGACTTCACCGATGCCTCGGGCGGGGAGGGACGCGGCTTGCCTTCCGCCAGCCGCAACGACGTTCAATCGGTCACGCGAGCGGCGACGCTGGCCTTCTTCGACCTTCACCTCAAGGCCGACGCGTCGGCGTCGAGCCGATTGACGGTAGACGGCCTCAAGCCGTGGCTCCGAGGCGTGGTCACGAAGGCCGACGTGCTCGCCAAGTGATGCGGGCGGGGATCGCCTCGAGCAGACCTCGACCGAATCCGCGTCGGCGCAGGAACTTGACGGCCCGTCGCCTCGAATCATCCGCCACCCGTTGCAATCACTTGGTCGGTTCGTGCGTTGAGCGGGCGGACGCGTCTTGGAACCCCGAACGCACGCCGCACGCAGACGCCATGGTGGAGCCTCTCTCATGAATCACGAGTCCTCACGTCGATCGCTCCCCTCCGTCCGTCCCGGCCGGGCCTCCTTCGGCGCCGCCGTGGCCGCACCGCTGGCCGCATGCGCGTTCGTGGGCGCGGGCATGTTCGCGATGGCGCTGCCTCCCGTCCAGGCGCCGGCGGGCAACCCCGTGACGGAGGCCAAGCGGGTCCTGGGCAAGATCCTCTTCTTCGACGAGCAGTTGTCGACCGCCAACACGGTCTCGTGCGCCACGTGCCATGTGACGGGCGTCGCCGGCGCGGATCCTCGCCTGGCCCGCCACCCCGGTGATGACGGCGTCGCCAACACCGCCGACGACATCCTCGGCTCGCCGGGCATCATCAAGTCGGACGCCGACAACGACTATGTCCGGGACGCGATCTTCGGCAACGGGTCGCAGGTGACCGGCCGTGCCGCCAACTCGATCATCAACGCGGCGTTCGCCCCCAACCTGTTCTGGGACGGCCGCGCGACCGGCCAGTTCATCGATCCGCAGACGGGCGCGGTGGCGCTCGCCAACGGCGGCGCGCTCGAAAGCCAGAGCGTCGCCCCCCCGCTCAACGACGTCGAGATGGCGCACGCCGGCTACGACTGGGACCGGCTGAGCGCCAAGCTCGCTCGCGTCAACCCGCTCGACCTGGCGACCGGCCTGCAGAGCGATGTCGCCGCCGCCCTCGCCACTCGCCCCGACTACCCCGAACTCTTCCGCCGCGCCTTCGGCGACACGGCGATCACCGCGCGGCGGATCGCCTTCGCGATCGCGACCTACGAGCGCACGCTCATCAGCGACCAGGCCCCCTACGACCGCTTCCTGGCGGGCCAGGCCAACGCCCTCACGCCCCAGCAGCAGCAGGGCCTGCAGGCGATGCAGAACAACAACTGCACGGTCTGCCACGCGCCCCCGCTCTTCACCGATCAGTCGTTCCGCGCCATCGGCCTCCGCCCGCCCACCGAGGATCCGGGCCGCGCCTCGATCACCGGCAACAACGCGGACCGAAACAAGTTCAAGGTGCCCTCGCTCCGCAACGTGGGCCTCAAGCGCTCCTTCATGCACAACGGCCAGTTCGCCACGCTGCAGCAGGTCTTCGGCTTCTACGACCGCGCCCCGGGCGTCGTGCAGTTCACCGACAACCAGGACCCGATCATGACGCAGGTCCGCCTCCCGCCCAACCAGGGCGCGCTGGTCGACGACTTCCTCCGCAACGGCCTGCTCGACGCCCGCGTCGCCAACCAGACCTTCCCCTTCGACCGCGCCACCCTCTTCACCGCCCGCACCGCCGATCAGAACACCCTCGTCGGCACCGGCACCGCCGGCACCGGCGCCGTGACGCCCGTCATGATCGCCCAGGCGCCCCCGATGGTCGGCAACCTCGACTTCCGCATCGGCCTCGATCGCGCCCGCGCCAACGCCACCGCTCGCCTGGGGTACTCCACCACCGCCCCTGTCAACGGTCGCATCACCCCCGAGTCCTTCCTCGTCTCCAGCACCACCGACGCCTCCGGCACGCTCACCTTCCACTGGCCACTCACCGCCTTCAACGCCACCGGCGGCACCGTCGTCTACGTCCAGTGGCTCGTCGCCGATCCCGCCGCCCCCGGCGGCCAGGCCCGCTCCCCGGTCGCCCGCATCCCCTTCTTCTGCGGCAGCTACGGATGCCCCACCGCCTGCCCCGCCGACATCAACCAGGATGGCGGCGTCGATGGTGATGACGTCTCCGCCTTCTTCGGAGCGTGGGAATCCGGCAACGCCGTGGGTGACTTCAACCAAGACGGCGGCGTCGACGGCTCCGACGTCGGCTCGTTCTTCTTCGCCTGGGAATCGGGCTGCTGAGCCCGCCTCGCACCCACCGCGAAGCGGTGACCCGTCCACGCGATCAAACCCGCACGACCCCGAAGGGGTCGCCGCGCCTGCGCCCGACGCCCGAGAACCCGCGTTGACGTCGCACCGGTCGGCCATGCCCACACCCTACGGCGAGACGCTGGCAACGCGAGACGCGCTCACGCCACCCGCCTGCGTGAAGGATCCGCCCGCCGCAAGGTAGCCGCTTGGAAGCACGGCCAAGGAGGCAACGAAGGGGTAGTCGCCCCCCATGCCCGTCCCCATCGCCGACCACGACGATCCGTTCCACCTCGCGAGCCCGTGCGCCGCCACCCCGCCCGCGGTGCTGAACGAGCCTCCGGCGATCAGGTCGCCGCATGGAAGCACCGCCAGCGTCTTGACGTCGGAGCCAATGCCCGTGCCCACCTCCGACCACGACGTGCCGTTCCACCGCTCGATTCCGTTCGTCGCCATCCCTCCCGCGGCGGCGAACGAGCCGCCCGCGATCAGGTCGCCGCCCGGTCGCACCGCCAAGGCGAAGACGGAACCGTTCAGCCCCGACCCCAGCGCCGACCACGACGTGCCGTTCCATCGCGCGATGCCACGCGTCGTCACCCCGCCCGCGGCGGTGAACGCGCCGCCCGCGATCAGATCGCCATCCGGAAGCACCGCCAACGCGAAGACGACGCCGCTCACCCCCGTTCCCAGTGCCGACCACGACGCACCGTTCCACCGCGCGAGGCCGCTCGCCGCCACCCCGCCTGCAGAGGTGAACGCGCCTCCCGCGACCAAGTCGCCACCGAGAAGCACGACCAACGCGAAGACATCGCCGTTCATCCCCGTTCCCACCGCCGACCAGGACGTGCCGTTCCACCGCGCAAGGCCGCTCGCCGCCACCCCGCCCGCAGAGGTGAAGGAGCCGCCTGCGAACAGGTCGCCGCTCGGAAGCACGGCCAAGGCGTAGACGGAGCCGTTGCCCATCCCCGTCCCCATCGCCGACCACGACGCGCCGTTCCACCTCGCGATGCCATTGACCGACTCGCCGCCCACGGTGCTGAACCAGCCGCCCGCGATCAGGTCGCCCCCGGGAAGCGCGACGAGCACGGAGACATCGCCATTCACCCCGGTTCCCAATGCCGACCACGACGTGCCATTCCATCGCGCGATGCGGTTCGCCGACACGCCCCCCGCGGTGCCGAAAGAGCCACCCGCGAGCAGATCGCCATCGGGAAGCATGACGAGCCCTTGGACGCAACCTCCCAGGCCCGTGCCCAGCGCCGACCACGCCGTGCCGTTCCACCGTGCGATCGAACCGGCCGCCATCTCGCCCTCGGTGCTGAATGATCCTCCCGCGATCAGGTCGCCGCAGGGAAGCACGACGAACGCGAAGACGTGGCCGTTCACCCCGGTCCCCATCGCCGACCACGACGATCCGTTCCACCGTGCGATGCCATTGGCCGTCACCCCGCCCGCGGCACTGAAAGCTCCTCCCGCGACCAGATCCCCGCTCGCAAGCACGGCCAAGGTCGACACGCGGCCGTTCACGCCCGTTCCCACCGCCGACCACGACGTCCCTTTCCACCGCGCGACGCCGTTCGCCGCCACCCCGCCCGCGTCGCTGAACGCGCCGCCCGCGATCAGGTCGCCGCTCGCAAGCACAGCCAAGGCACAGACGTGGCCGCTCACTCCAGTCCCCAGCGCCGACCACGACGTGCCGTTCCACCTCGCGATGCCGTTCGCCGCCTCCCCGCCCGCGGCACCGAACGCGCCGCCCGCGATCAGGTCGCCACTGGGAAGAACAGCCAAGGCGGCAACGTGGCCGCTCACCCCAGTCCCCAGCGCCGACCACGACGTGCCGTTCCACCTCGCGATCCCGCTCGCCGGCACTCCGCCCGCCGCACTGAACGCGCCGCCCGCGACCAGATCGCCGCTCGGAAGCACGGCCAAGGCGCAGACGCTGCCGTTCACGCCCGTTCCCACCGCCGACCACGACGTGCCGTTCCACCTCGCGATGCCGTTCGCCGCCACCCCGCCCGCCGCGCTGAACGCGCCTCCCGCGATCAGGTCGCCCCCGTGAAGCACGGCCAAGGCGGCGACGACGCCGTTCACCCCCTGCGGCTGCCCTCCGATCGGGTTCACGCCGATCGAAGACTGCGAAAAGCCATGCGTCGAGCACGTCGCCGCGCACAGCACCAGCACCCACCACCGGCTCATGTTGGTCATGGCATCCTCCCGGTGATTCGTCCCTCTTCGCTCATGCGGCATCCTACCAGCCGGCCGCATGCTGGCCCGCTGCGGGCAACTCCAGTTCGCCGGGTTGTTCGGAACTGCGCCGGGCACGAGGTCTGCTCGGCGACGCCGCGCGTTCGTATTCGGGTTCACCCATCGAGAATGCCGTGGGCGTGGAGCCGTCGCGCGAATCAACGCCCGCGCAGCGGCACGCACCTCGCCACGCACCCCTCCGGCCGCGGCGGGTGCTCCAAGTCGATCGGCAGGTACACCCCTCGCTCGTGGTCGC
>JBAXFU010000043.1:0-26503 GCA_037139735.1 Phycisphaerae bacterium | reverse complement strand
CGCGAACGCCCAGCAGCAGGTCTACGAGGTCACGGGCTCCGGCCTCAAGCAGACCAAGGCCCCCGAACCCGGCTCCGACGAGGCCACCATCGCAGAGGCCCGCCGGCTGACGGCCGACGGCGAGCCCTCCAAGGCGATCGACCTCCTCGACACCTGGATCGAGGCGAACGAGACCAGCCGCAACCAGTGGCTGCCCGACGCCTTCCTCGCCCGCGGCGACGCCCACCTGGCCGACGACGACGAATACAAGGCCCTGGTCGACTACGAACGCATCACCCGCGACTACGCGGGCTCGGACCTCTTCGTGAAGGCCCTCGAGCGCGAACTCGACATCGCCAAGATGTACATGGGCGGGCTTCGCAAGAAGTCGCTGGGGCTCTTCCGCATCGACTCGGGCATCCCCATCGCCGAAGAAATCATCATGCGCATCAACGAGCGGCAGCCGGGCAGCCGCCTGGCCGAACGCGCGATGCTCATGCTCGCCGACTACTACTACGACCAGCGCGACCTTCGCATGGCCGCCGAGAGCTACGACGTCTTCCTGACGCTCTTCCCCCGCAGCGAGCACCGCCAGAAGGCGATGCAACGCACCGTCTACGCGAACATCGCCCAGTTCAAGGGCCCTCGCTACGACGCGTCGGGCCTCGTCGACGCCAAGTTCCTCGTCCAGCGATACCAGTCGCAGTACCCCCTCGACGCCGAACGCATCGGTCTCGACGAGACCCTCACGGCCCGTCTCGACGAGCAGACCGCCCGCCAACTGCTCGAGGTCGCCGGGTGGTACGAACGCCGCGGCGACCCGCCGTCGCAGCGACTGACCCTCCAGCGGCTCATCCTCCGCCACCCGCAGACGGGTGCGGCCAAGATCGCCGCGGACACGCTCACCAAGAACAACTGGCCCCTGCAACCCCCCTCCCGACCCCGGCCCGCGGCAACGCCCGCCGCCAAGCCCGCCCCGGAGGCCGCCAAGTGAACCCTCGCCGCCCAGCCGCCCTCGCGCTGGCCGCATGCCTCCCGGCCTGCCTGCTGGTCGCGTGCGCCTCCGACGCCCGCCAGGGCTACGCCTTCGGCACGGGCTTCCCCGCCGACGTCAAGTCCGTCAGCGTGCCGATCTTCCGCAACGCCTCCACCTCCCCCGGCATCGAGGCCGACGTCACCGAGGCGATCATCAAGGAACTCCAACGCGCCGGCGGCATGACCATCACGTCCGCCCAAGGCGCCGACACGACCCTCACCGGCGTCATCACCGACGTCCGCATGAAGCGACTCAGCGTCCGCTCGGGCACCGGCCTCATCCAGGAACTCGCCTACCAGATCACCGTCAACTTCGACTGGAAGGACGAGCGCACCGGAAAGGTGCTCACCAGCCGCCGCGACTTCGTCGCCACCGACACCTTCGTCCCCGCCACCGGCGTGGGCGAACGCATCGACACCGGCCGCCTCGCCGCCACCAGCCGCCTCGCGCGCGACCTGGTCAACGAACTCCGCGGCGGGTGGTGACCAAGTCCGTGGGCTCGCCCGCAAAGCCGGGCAGCGCACCACGGCTACCTCTGGTGCGCCCTCACGGGCGCCGATCGGCCTTCACCTCATTCGCGCCAAGCCCCTCGACCCCACCACCACGCACCCCGTCCGGAGGGCGGACGACTGTGGCCGCGGGTGACCGAACCCGCTCTGCGAGTGAGGGAAACCCGTGGAAGAGCCAGACCCGCGGTAAGTCCCCATTCCAAAACCGGACCATGGCTTCTCACCATCATCCGGTCCGATCGCTCCCGCCGTGAATCATCGCGGCGACGTCAGGATGAAGTCGCCCGACGCAACACAAGCTTGGATCTGCTTGGAGACCCGAGTATGAGGCGCATCCTGCACACGATCGATTGATTCGTAAGAACCCTCTCACCCCCCCACCAACACGCGCTCGAACTCGCGGCACCATCCCGCCCCATCGCACAGCTCCGACCCCGCCACCCTCGCCCGAAGCCCCGCACGAAGACCCCCCACCCGCGACGCATCCGCCGCCAACGACGCTGCCAGCTTCACAAAACCATCCTCATCCGCAGCGATCAACTCCGGCAACCCCACCGCCGTGAGCAGACTCGCCCCCACCCGCGACGCGTGCGTCTGGCCCGCCATCGTGATCACCGGCACCCCCATCCACAACGCCTCGCACGTCGTCGTCGTCCCGTTGTAGGGCATCGGATCAAGCCCCACGTCGATGCGGTCGTACAACGCCAGATGTGCCGCCGTGCTCGCCGCTCGCGGCAGGATCTCGACGCTCGTCGCCCCCTCTGCCGCGAACCTCGCCAACACATCCGCCCTCAACGCGGCTTCCGAAAACGCCACGCCCTTGAGCAGCAACCTCGACCCCGGCACCTCCCGCAGCAGCCGCGACCACAGCCGCACCGTCGCCGTGCTCAACTTCTGCGCGTTGTTGAAACTGCCGAAGGTGACGCCCGTGCCCGACGCCATCGGCGCGGGACCCGGCTCCTTGCACCCCGCGGGCGGGCTGTAGCACAGAAAACACCGCTTCATCCGCACCAGCGGCTCGCACGCCTCTTCAACGCCAAAGTCGTCGCACCCCGGCGGATCGGTCACGGCATCGACGATGCGGCCCGTGAGGCCGCCAACGCCCGTGACGTTCGGATACCCCAGGTACGAAAAGATCCTCGGCGCGGGCCGCAGGTGCATGCACGGCAGACTGTGCGCGTGCGTGTGACCGGACAACTCCACCGCGATGTCGATGCGGTCGTCGAACATCGCCTGCGCCAGCCCGGGGTCGGAGATGTTGTCCATCACTCGCCAACCGTCGGCCAACGCTCGCAAGCGCTTGGTCACGTCATCCGCCACGGCGTTGGTCTGGTAGCAGATCACCTCGAACCGCGAGCGATCGGCGTGACGCAGGAACGGCTCGATGAACCAAGCCACCGAGTGCGAACGAAGGTCCGGCGAGACGATGCCCACGCGACGCCTGACGCCCGGCTCGGCAAAGGCACGCGCGGGCGGCGGGCCCAGCCGCTCCGCCAAGGCGCGGCCGTACGACGCGTGCAGCGCGTGCTGGCGACGTCGCGTCCAGCCCGGGCAGTAGTTCGACATCAACGCCGCGCCGCTGATGTACTCAGGACCCGCGCCCGGCGCGGTGGCCAGCGGCTCGAGGATCGCCATCGCCTCTTCCGGTCGGCCCACGTTCAGCAGGCACGAGGCCACCTGCGCCAGCGACGACGCATCGCCCGGCGAGCGTTCGCTCGCGAGCCGCGAGGCCGCGAGGGCCTCCATGCAGCGATTGAGTTCCAGCAGAGCCCCCGCCCGCATGGCGGGCACCGCTGGCGAAACGTCGTCGAGGCGGGCGGCCTTCGCGAGCACGTCGAGCGCACGCTCGCTCCTGCCGCAAATGATGAGCAGCCTCGCGTGGTGCAGCAGCAGCGACACCTCGCCCGGCACCAATCCCGCGGCCGACTGCGCGTAATGCAACGCCTGATCGGGCTTGCCCGCCGCCATGAAGACACGCGACATCAGGAACTGTGCCGCGGGATCGCGAGGCGCCTTCACCACCATGCGGCGACACGGCTCGATGGCCTCCGCGGCACGCCCGCTCGCGAGCAATGCCTCGACCTCGCGGGCGACGATCTCGACCGGGTTCATGCGAGGCGAGTCTATCACGTCCGGCCTGCGGTCGCAAAGCCCGTCACGGACTCGACTTCCTCCACTCGGGCGTCCGCATCATGTAGCGGTCCCACGGCGAGTCCCGCCGCGGCACCGGGAACTGCTCCGAGGGCGTCACCGACGGCGGCGGCGGGTCGGTCACCCGCTGCCCGCCGGGCTTGTGCAGGTCCCGAGCCACCAACGCGGCAAAGAGCGCCGCCAAGGCCAACGCGCCCGCCGGCGCGCCCACCGACATCATCCTGTTGAGGCGCGTCGTCGATGTCGGCACGATGTCGGTGCGGTGGCGAGCATCAAGCCCGAGCACCACCACCAGCATCATGAGCGCAAAGGGCTCGGCGTACCGCTGCCAGAGTTCACCCCCCGCCGCCATCGCCAGGCCATACCCGAGGAAGGCGCACGCGACGATGATCGCCGGGCGGGCTCGCCACGAGGCGAGGAACGCGCCCAGCGCCTGCATGCCGCCCAGGCTGAGAGCCACGATGAGCGTCGAGGAGTGGTGGGCGATGATGGGGAGCTTCGCGGCCACGTCCCAAAGGCCGGTGCGTCGACCGGCGAAGTAGTCGGCGTTGGTCCCTGCCGTGGTCACGGGCACGACCGCGAGCACGATGCCCACGAGCGTGAAGACCACCATCCAACCGACGTGACGGCGCCAGGCCTCGAGCACGCGTGGCAGCACCCACCCGCCAAAGAAGATGGCCACGAAGCCGAAGACGGCCAGCACGAAGGCCGGCCCCGCCGGGTTGGCCATGTGGTACTGGTACTGGAACGTCGGCGGCACCAACCCGCCCCACAGGCCGTAGAAGTGCACGAGCACCAGCATCGCGGGCAGGCAGGCCACGAGCGACGCGGCGGCCATGACGCACCGCCGCCCCAGGTGCGAGAAGAGGACGGTTCGAACATCGCCGACGAGCCCCGTGGGCATGAGCGTGCCGGCCGCGATCGCGGGCCGACGCGATTCGGAAAGCCACGCCGAAGCGACGAGCAGCCCGCCCGTCCACGCATGGATCTGCCTGGTGCACACGAGCGCCGCCAGCACGATGCCGCCGAGGGCGAGTTCACGCACGCCAAACCGAGGAGCGAGGGCCAGCAGCACCATCGCGAGCACGCCCAGCCAGGCGAGGTTGTCGGGAAGCACCCACGCACCCGAGGCAAAGACGTACATCGACAGTCCGACGGGCACGACCGCCGCGGCGGCATGCCAAGGCTTCATCGACGTGGCGGCCACACCGCCAAGCCACCAGAGCATCACGAACGTGACGCCCGCGCCGATCCACTGCATGCCCATGACGCCGATGAGTCCGGCGCGAACGAGCAGCGAGAGGGCCAGGTGAAAGCCGGGGGTGGTGGCCGAGAGGTAGTCGGCGAGGTCGGGCGTCGGCCACTGGCGGGCGAAGATCTCGATGGCCTGCTGGTGGTAGAGGAGCTGGTCGTAGGCGACCCGGTGCGGGATGCGACCGGAGAGGATCACGGCCCCGGCAAGGAGGAGGAAGACGAAGGCGGGCAGGCGGGCAGCAAAGGGCCGCATGCCAACAGTTTATCCAAAGCCCGGACAGGACCCCGAACCCGACCCTGCCGAGGCCTCCCTACGCCCCGCAGCCTCCACTCGCGTGACCGTCCGAACGAGCGGTCAGGCCCCCCACCCCCCGTTCGCTCCCTCTACCGTTCCCCGCGATGCCCGACCCCGCCGCCGAACCCTCCGTGGGCGACTTCGTCCACCTCCACCTCCACAGCGAGTACTCCCTGCTCGACGGCGGCAACCGCATCGACAAGCTCGTCGATCGCGTCGCCGAACTGGGCATGAAGGCCGTCGGCGTCACCGATCACGGCAACATCTTCGGCGCCGTCGCCCTCTACACCGCCTGCAAGGACAAGGGCATCAAGCCCATCCTCGGCGTCGAGGCCTACGTCACGCCCCCGGGCAAGCCACGCACCGATCGCACCTACTCCGGCGGCGGCGAGGGCGGCTTCCATCTCGTTCTGCTCGCCATGAACGACGTGGGCTGGCAGAACCTCATGCTCCTCTGCTCCGAAGCCTTCCTCACCGGCTTCTACTACAAGCCCCGCATCGACCGCGAACTCCTCGCTTCCCACGCCGAAGGCCTCATCGCCATCAACGGTCACCTCGGCAGCGAGATCGGCGACCACCTCCTCGCCTACACCCGCTCCAACGACACGAAGCACTGGGACCTCGCCGTCGAGAGCGCGCAGTGGCACGCCAAGGCCTTCGCCGGCGGCCCAATCCCCCGCTTCTACGTCGAGCTCCAGCACCACGTCCCCGAGCAGAACGCCATCAACCCCCTGCTCATCAAGCTCGCCCGCGAGCTGAACCTCCCGCTGGTGTGCGACAACGACGCCCACTTCCTCAACGCCGACGACCACGACACCCACGACACGCTCATCTGCATCTCGACCGGACGGGGCAAGAACGACCCCGACCGCATGCGCTACCCGCCCGAGATCTACGTCAAGAGCCCCGAGGAGATGAAGGAGCTCATGGAGCCCTACGGGGCCGAGGGCGCAGAGGCCATCGCCAACACCCGCCGCATCGCCGCGGCGTGCAACGTCACCCTCCCCATCGGCGCCAACAACTCCCCCATGGTCCGCGTCAAGCCGCGAGACCCCGCCGCCGCCCCGAAGTGGGACGACCCCACCTTCAAGGGCGACCCCACCGAGTGGTACAAGGCCTACTGCGCCACCTTCGAGGTCGTCCCCTTCTCCATCCCCGACGACGCCTCCGAGGCCGATCGCGCCGACCTCGTCGCCAAGGCCAAGGCCGAGTGCGACCTGGCCCTCCGCCAACTCGCCGAAGGCGGCTTCCGCTGGCGCTACGGGCGCAATGTCGACGAGGCTCGCAAGACCAACCCCGACGACGACTACGTCGCCCGCCTCGAACGCGAACTCAAGATCCTCGCCGACAAGAACATTTCGGCCTACTTCCTCATCGTCTGGGACTTCGTCAACTGGGGCCGCCAGCGAGGCATCCCCGCCAACGCCCGTGGTTCGGGCGTGGGCACCATGGTCGGCTTCGTGCTCGGCCTCTCCAACGCCTGCCCCGTCCGCTACGGCCTGCTCTTCGAACGCTTCACCGACCCCGACCGCAGCGAATACCCCGATATCGATATCGACCTCTGCCAGGACGGCCGAGGCGAAGTCATCAACTACGTCCGCGCCAAGTACGGCCACGTCGCCCAGATCATCACCTTCGGAACGCTCGGGGCCAAGGCCGCCCTCCGCGACGTCGGCCGCGTCCTTGAAATCCCCCTCGGCGAGGTCGATCGCCTCTGCAAGCTCATCCCCGCCCAGCTCAACATCTCCCTTCAGGAATCCCTCGACCAGGAGGCCGACCTCCGCAAGGCCATCGAGGAGAACGACCGCTACCGCCAACTCTTCGATCACGCCATGGCGCTCGAGGGGCACACGCGCCACGCGGGCGTGCATGCCGCGGGCGTCATCGTCGCCACCCGGCCGCTCCATCAGATCGTGCCCCTCTACCGACCCGCGGGCAGCGACGAGAACGAAATCATCACGCAGTGGGACGGCCCCACCTGCGAGAAGATGGGCCTGCTCAAGATGGACTTCCTGGGTCTTCGCACCCTCTCCATCATCGAGCGCGCCAAGAAGCTCATCAGGGACACCCTCCCCGAAGACCAGATCTGGGCCGCCGTCGGCAAGGCCGCGCCCAAGCCCGGCGACACGCCCCCGCCCCACCCGCTCGACCTCGACCGCATCGACTTCACCGACCAGAAGGTCTTCGAGCTCTTCCGCCGCGGCGAGACCACCGGCGTCTTCCAGTTCGAATCCGGCGGCATGCGTCGTCTCCTCACCGAGATGAAGCCCGACCGCCTCGAAGACCTCATCGCCGCCAACGCCCTCTTCCGTCCGGGCCCGATGGACCTCATCCCCGACTACAACCGCCGCAAGCACGGGCAGGAACCCGTCCCCAAGGTCCACGACATCGTCGAGCGCTACACCGCCGAGACCTACGGCGTCATGGTCTACCAGGAACAGGTCATGCAGATCGTGCACGGCCTGGGCGGCATCAAGCTCCGCGACGCCTACACCCTCATCAAGAACATCAGCAAGAAGAAGCACGACAAGATCGAAAAAGAACGCCCCAAGTTCGTCGAGGGCGCAGGCAAGCAAGGCCTCCCCAAGCCCAAGGCCGAGGAACTCTTCGAACTCATCCTGAAGTTCGCCGGCTACGGCTTCAACAAGAGCCACTCGACCGGCTACGCCATCGTGGCGTACCAGACGGCCTACCTCAAGACGTACTTCCCCAACCAGTACATGTCGGCCTTCCTCACGTACGAATCGCAGGCGAGCAAGGTGAGCGAGTGGATCCCGTACCTCGAGGACTGCCGCCGCACGCGGTTCGTCGACCCCTTCACCGGCGCGCAGGCCAAGGTGGGCGTCGAGGTGCGTCCGCCCGACATCAACCTCTCCGCTTCCGACTTCACCGTCGTCTTCGCCGACGACGAGCCCCGCACCGCCCGCCACGGCCATGTCCGCTTCGGCCTTCACGCCATCAAGGGCGTGGGCGACAAGGCCATCTCGCAGGTGGTGGCCGAGCGCGTGAAGGGCGGGCCCTTCCGCAGCCTCTACGAACTGACCGAGCGGCTTCCCTACGGCGTCGTCAACAAGGCCGCGCTCGAATCGCTCATCAAGTGCGGCGCGTTCGACGCCGTCCACGGCCGCGACCAGCGCGCCGCCATGGTCGCCACCATCGAACGCGCCATGAACGCGGGCCAGAAGGCCGCCATCGACAAGGCTGCGGGCCAGGGCGCGCTCTTCGGCGGCGGCCCCGCCGCGCAGGAAACCTCGGCCGTCGTGCCCCTGGCCAAGACCGACCCATGGTCCGAAGCCGAAACCCTCGCCTTCGAAAAGGAAGTGCTGGGCTTCTACGTGAGCTCGCACCCGCTCGAGCGCTGGAAGCCCTGGTACAACGCCTTCGCCACGCACACCACCGCGACCATCAAGGAACTGCAGCAGGACGCCCGCGTCGTGCTCGCCGCCATGGTGCAGCAGGCCCGCACCATCGTCTCTCGCAACGGCCGCAGCGCGGGCCAGAAGATGGCCATCCTCACCGTCGAGGACACCTTCGGCGCCGTCGAGAGCGTCCTGTTCACCGACTGCTATGCCAAGTACGCGCACCTGGCCGTCAACGAAGCCGTCGTCTTCGTTCTCGGCCGTGTCGATCTCAAGCGAGGCGAGCCGCAGATCATCGTCGATCGCCTCGTCCCCATCGACGGGCTCCCGCTCGACGGCGGCCGCCTGCGTCTGTTCGTCGACGAGCAACGCCTCAACGGCGGTGCGGCGGCGACGATGAGCAAGGTCGCCAGGATCGTCAAGGCCGGCGTGCCGCCGCAGGCGACGCCCAAGGACACCGCCGCCCCGCCGACCTTCCCGGTGGAGATCATCATCGGCACCGCCAACAGCGTCGCCGTGCTCGCCGCCGATCCCGCCCTTCGCGTGCAGCTCAAGCCCGACCTGCTCCGCGACATCGCGGGCGAACTCGGCGAAGGCATGGTCAAGCTCGCGGGCGGCGTCGCGCTCGACAAGGTCGAGAAGAACGACAAGCCCAAGTGGGGCAAGCGACGCGCCTCGAGCGACGACGACGAGTGATTCTGCGGGCCGCCGCCGGAGGCGTCAGCGCATCGCGCCGCTGGTGGCCTGCATCAGCGGGACCATGATCGACACGACGAGCGAGCCGATCATCAGGAACATGAAGACGATGAGCAAGGGTTCCATCGCCGCCAGCAGGCGTTCGCTGCGTCGCTCGAGCTCCTCGGTCATGTCGCTCGCGAGCGTCTCGAACGCGCTGTCGAGGTCCCCCGATCGCTCGGCGGCCATGAGCAGTCGCCGCGTCGGCAACGGGAGCGCGCCGACCGTGTCGATCAGCGTGCGGAGGTTCCCGCCTTCGATGAGCTTCATCCGCAACGCGCCCAGCTGGCTCTTGAGCTGCGGGTGACTCAAGGCGTTGACAGCCACCCCCAGCGCATCGCTGAGCGTCACGCCGCTCCGCACCATCGCCGCCATCACCGTGAAGAACCGGGCCGACTCCTGCGTGAGCACCACGTCGCGAAGCAGCGGCACCCGCCTCGACGCCCGCGACACCACCTCGAACATCACCTTCCGCATCGCCACCGCCGCCGTGACGACGGCCATCACGGCCACCAGCACGGCCAAGGCGTGATCGCGAAGGAAGATTCCCGTCGTCATCAGCCCCTGCGTGAACCACGGCAGCGGATACCCCATGTCCTGCAGCGACTTGCCGATCTTGGGCAGCACGAAGCAGATCATCAGCAGCGTGACCGCCAGACTGATCGTCAGCACGATCGCCGGATAGATCATCAGCGTGCCGGCCTTGCCCTGGATGCGAAGCTGACGACGCGTCGTGCTTGCCAGCTGCTTGGCCGCCCCGCCCAGGTCGCCCGTCCGCTCCGCCGCCCGATACACCGACACCGTCACCGTGTCGAAGATCCCCACCGCCGACGCGGCATCCGAAAACGAACTTCCCGCCGCCACCATCTCCCGCATCCGCTCCACCCGCGGTGCCGCCGATGCCGCCACCGACCTCGCCGTGACCTCCAGCGCCTCCACCAGCGGCACGCCCCGGGTCAGCAACTGGGCCAGCTGCGTGTGCAGCTCCGACTGGTCCTTGATCGACACCGCGTCCGACGTGCTCGCCCAGCTCGGCAGCGTCCATGTCCGCAGGGCCACCAGCCGCTCGCGGCGAAGCTGCTCGCTCAGGTGCCGGGCGTCGCGGGCGCGACGAATCCCCACCTTGCGGCCCCCGTCGGCACGGGCGGCAAGGAAAAAGTACTGCGAGGATGCACGCGCCAATTGGGTCATCCAGTCGGGTCATCCAGTCGGGTCATCCAGTCGGGTCATCCAGTCGGGCCTTGCACGCCGGCCTTGCACGCGGGTGATGCCGCGGCACCGAGTCTATCGGCCCAACGGTATTCACCCCTGCAGGCGGGTTGTTCGACCCGTCCCCTCGCCAAGGGCCCCCGACGAGCTCCCGATCATGGAGTCACCGACGCCGACGGCCAAGGGCCAGGCCGCCCGCGGCAAGCACCGCCAGACCCGCCGGTGCAGGCACCGCCGGGAAGTCCGTGGCGACCATCTGGAAGCTGTACCGACCCGTCTCCCCCACGCCCGTCCAGTCCATCAGCGGGTTGAAGCCGCCAGGACCATCCGGACCCGAGATCTCCGTCGGCGACGCGAGGTTGAAGATCGCGCCGCTGCGGCTCACCGGCGTGCGGCCGCGGCCGGTGACCGCCAGCACGTAATCGCCCGGCACGCTCACCTGCACGCCCGTCCCGTCGTTGGAGAACGCCGTCAACTTGGGAAGCGTCGACGTCGGACTCTCGTCGTCGTTGCCCAGCAGTCCGTACCCCTCGCCGTTGACCGTGATGTTGAAGAGGTACAAGACGACGTTGAAGTCGGCGAACACCGGGCGGATCGAGAAGTTGCCCGGATCCATGATGCGGATGTAGTACAGGTCCTCGTAGTCGGGCAGGGCGAACCCTTCCGCCAGCGACCCCGACACAGAATCAAGCGCCTCGGCGCCCAACGGACGCTGCGGCTTCTGCGCCGAAATGATCGTCGAGCCGGCGTCACCCTGCTCAAGCCAATCCGGACCCGCCACCGCCATGCCGGCCAGCGACATCACGAAAAATGCCGCGACACAACCACCTGTTTTGCCGTTCATGCCTTGTCTCCTCTTCTACGCTCCCGCGCGGAACGCGAGCGACGTCCTCCAAAGGCGGCTGCCCGCCCCTTTGAAGTGCCCAATCTAACGCGAACCAGCGTCGAAAAGCCCCTCCGGCGTCACGATCCGCCCAAGATTTTTGCGAATCCCGATCAATGAGGACCTTTTTCGTCCGCCGTTCGCCATGCAGTTCCCATAAAACAACCCATGGCATTCGGCCGCTCGAACACATCCTCGCTCGCCGCACCCAACGCCATCCCGCTCACGCTGGTGCCCCTGAACGATCCCGCCATGCGGGCGACTGAACTGCCCGCGACCAAGCCCTTCCTCCTGGGGCGGCAAAGCCAGTGCGACCTGCAGCTCGCCGACCAGACGGTCTCGCGGGCCCACGCCTCGATCGAGCAGCGGGCCGGCGCGTGGTACGTCACCGACAAGGCCAGTCGGCTGGGAACGCTCCTCAACGGCGTGCGGCTCGAGGCGGACGCGCCCACCCCGCTCCGCGACGGCGACACGATCTCGCTGGCGCGATGGAGCTTCCGGGTCGCGATGGGCGGAGCCTCGACCTTCTTCGCCGCCGGCTCCACGCTCCCGGGAACCAGCCGCCTCACCGATGACCAACACGGCCGCGTCGAGACCTTCAAGTCCGACGCCGTCCTCGGAAAGGCCGAGCAGCGGCTGCAACTCGTGATGGATCTCGCCGCCGACCTGCACGGCGCCCGGGACGAGGCCTCCCTCGCCAACGCGCTCGTGGCCGCCACGTCCCGCGGCACCTCCTACGGCCGCTGCGCGGTGGTCAAGCTCACCCCGGGCGCCGACGAGGTCTCGGTGCTGGCCGCTCGCGTTCACGGACAGGACGCGCCGGCGGGCTTCGCCTTCAGCCGCTCGCTCGTGCGTGCCGCCGCAGGGGGCGAGATCGCCCGCCTGACCGGCGACACGACGCTCCAGCACGCCATGAGCATCGTCAGTCACGGCATCCGCTCGGCGATGTGCGCGCCGGTGATGGTGGGCAGCGACGTGCAAGCCCTGCTCTACCTCGACGACGATGGTCGGGATGCACGGCCCGGCGCCGAAGTCGACGCCTTCGTCGCGGGGCTGACCCGCATCGCCTCCCTCGCGCTCGCCGAGATCTCTCGCCGCCATCTGCAGGCTCGCTACGCGGAAACCCTCGCGGACCTCTCCGCCGCCCGCACCGCGCAGGTGCGCCTCATGCCCGCGCCCACCGGACGCGTGGGCCCGATCGTCTATGCCGCCCGCAACCAACCCGGTCGCATGGCTTCGGGCGACCTGCTCGACGTGATCGACCTGGGCAACGGCCGCGTCGCCGCGTGCCTGGGCGACGTCTCTGGCAAGGGCGTCGGCGCGGCGATGCTCATGTCGGCCGCCCAGACGCAGCTGCGTGCGACGCTGCGCCACGAGCTCGACCCCGCCCGCGCCGTCGAACTGCTCAACCGCGAAGTGGTCTCGCGACTGCTCACCGACGGCTTCATCTCCCTCTGGGCCGGCATCATCGACGCCCACGCGGGCACCCTCACCTATGTCGACGCCGGGCACAGTTACTGGACGATCCGTCGAGCGGGCACGGCGCATGTCGCTGGACCCGTCGCCGAGTTCATGCCCCTGGGAGTGGACGCGAACGAGGCCTACCAGGCGAGCACCATCGAGTTCAGGCCGGGCGATCGACTGACGATCTTCAGCGACGGCGTGGCCGAGCAGCCAGGACCCGATGGCGTGGCGTTCCGCACCCAAGGGGCGATCGAGGCGATGGCCGCCGCGGCCGATGAAGCCGCGGACGTGGAGTCGATCTTCGCCGCCATGCGTTCGCACGCCCAGTCCGAGGCCTTCGCCGACGACGTGACCGTCCTGTCGCTCCGCCTCTGAGATGCGAGCAGACACCAAACGTCGCCGCGACGGCTCGCGATCGGGGCGGGAACCTCCAACCCACGCAACCCTTGCACCCCGCGCGTCGAATCGCCCCCCGGGGCGGCGGCTCTGCTCGCGACATTCGTCGCGGGGGGGGACGCCTTCGGCGAGCGGCGATTGCGTCACATTCCGCACCGAAGGCGGAATGCGAACCAATGCCGCAGGATCATCACGCGGCGGCATCACCTCGGGAGGTGCATCCGCCGATACGACGGGGAAGTCGTGTGGCGGCCGGGGTTTCCGGACGTTTGGCGGGCGTTGCGGCCACGGCGGCGTCCCAATGATCTTGGCAGGGCCTTGCGATCGCCTTGGAGGCGTCGGGCCCCTCCTCGAATCGGCATCGCGAAGACACGCGCCACGCGGCGCAGGAACTTGGAACGGAGCGACGATCAGATGAACGCCTCGATTCTCGTCCGCGGTTCGCTCAAGACGTGCAGCAGTCTCGTCGCCGTCGCGGCGCTGGTGCAGGCGGCCGGCGCGAGTCTGCCCCCCAATCCGAACGTGCGTCTGGTCTTCCCGTATCCCCAGCACGATTACTGCTTCCAGGATCGCCGCTCGATTCACGACATTCTCGCCAACCGCCTGCCGCGGGAAATCGCCAACGCGGGCGACCCGGAAGATCTCGGCCCGGGCCTGGCGTGCTTTGATCCGACGAATCCGCCCTCGGCGGAAGTGATGGAGCAGGTTCGCCGCTACATCGAGGGGGGCTACGCCTCGAGGTACCAGGTCGCAGCGCGGTGGGCTCGCGGATTGGTGGGCGATCCAATCGCGCTGACGTGGAGCTTCGTGCCCGACGGCACGGTCGTGGGCGACGCGAGCGCGCCCGGCGGCGCGGGCGCCAGCTCGCTCTTTTCGACGATGGACTCGCGGTTCGCCTCGGTGGGAGGTCGGACGACGTGGGTCCTCCAGTTCCAACGCTGCTTCGATCGCTGGCAGGCGCTCTCGGGCGTCGACTACACGCGCGTGCGCAACGCCGCGGGCAACGACTGGGACGACGGTGCGGCATGGGGCAACGCGGGAGGCACCAACCGCGGCGACGTGCGGATCGGGATGAAGAACATCGACGGCACCAACGGCATCCTCGCCTACAACCAGTTCCCCGACAACGGCGACATGGTGATCGACTCGTCGGAGAACTGGGCCACCGGCGCCACCAGCTACCTCTTCCTCCGTGACGTGGTGCTGCACGAGCACGGGCACGGCCTGGGCTTCTCGCACGTCTGCCCGCAGGGCACGGCGAGCTCGGGCGGCGCGAAGCTCATGGCGCCGTTCGTCGACACGAGCTTCGACGGCCCCCAGCAGGACGACATTCGCGCGGTGCACCTCAACTACGGCGATCCGTACGAACCCAACGACAGCTCGGCCGCGCCGACCGCGCTGGGCGCGCTCGCCGCGGGCGCCAGCGTCAACCTCGGCACGGTGCCGAGCCCGACACCCGCCTCGGCCGGGCTGCTGAGCCTCGAGCGCCTGGGCGAGACCGACTGGTACTCCTTCACCATCGACGCGCCTCGCCTGATCAACTTCTCGATCACGCCCGTGGGCAGCACCTACCAGCAGAACGCGCAGAACACGAGCTGCACGAGCGACGGCACCACGAGCAACGGGCTCGCCGCCGCCGACATGGCCTTCGACGTTCGCAACTCCCTCAACACCATCACGTACCGTTCGGTCAACGCCGCCGCCGCGGGCTCCGCCGAATCCACCACCGGCCTGCTCCTCAGCCCCGCGGGCACCTTCCTCATCCGCGTCTTCAGCAACACGTTCACCGAGGTGCAGTCGTACCGCCTCTCCCTGACGGCGCAGAACGTCGCCATGGCGCCCACGGCCACCGACGGCACGTTCACCGACTTCGTGCGAGTGACGTGGCCCAACGTGATCTCCGATGCCGAAGGCTACCAGATCTCCCGCTCGCTGACCGACGCCACCAGCGGCACGAGCGTCATCGGCACCGTCGCTGGCACCGTTCGCACCTTCGACGACACCACCGCCGTTCCCGGCACCACCTACTACTACTTCATCAAGGCCCGCCAGCCCGGCAACGTCAACTACCGCTACATGACGGCGAGCGGCGACGCCGGATTCCGCCCCATCGTCAACCAACCCCCCGTCGCCAACGCGGGACCCGACCAGACCGTCACCGACGAGAACCGCACGGGCGCGGAGACCGTCACCCTCAACGGCTCGGCCAGCACCGACGACAACGGCATCACCTCGTACGTGTGGAGGAAGGCCGGCGTCACCATCGCCACCGGCGTGACGCCCACCGTGAACCTCGACGTGGGCGTCAACACCATCACCCTCACGGTCTCCGATGCCGCCAGTCTCACCTCCTCCGACTCGGTCGTCGTGACCGTGCAGCCAGGCTGCTTCGCCGACTACAACCTCGACGGCGGCGTCGATGGCGGCGACGTCACCGACTTCTTCACGGACTGGGAGGCGGGCAACGCGGCGGCAGACGCCAACGCCGACGGAGGCGTCGACGGCGCCGACATCGAGACCTTCTTCGCCGTCTGGTCCGCCGGCGGGTGCTGACACCGTCGGTTCGCCTCACTCGCGACGGCCAAGACGCCGCGCGAGCAGGAAGGCCATCTCCAGCGACTGGCGATAGTTCAGCCGCGGATCGCACGGGCTGGCGTAATGCCGCCGCACATCCTCTTCCCGAACCCCCGCCGCGCCGCCGAGGCACTCGGCCACGTCCTCGCCGGTCAGCTCGAAGTGCACGCCCCCGAGCGGCACGCCCGCACGCTCGAAGATCGTGCACGTCGCCTCGAGCTCCTCGAGAATCGCGCTGAACGATCGCGTCTTGAGTCCGTCGGGCAACACCGCGCCGTTGCCGTGCATCGGGTCGCAGATCCACAACGCCGACGCGTTCCGACGCGCCAAGGCCTCGATCAGCGGCGGCAGCGACGCTCGCACTCGCGACGCGCCCATCCGCGAAATGAAGACCAGCCGACCTCGCTCATTCCCCGGGTTGAGCCGCTCCCACAAGGCCTCCACCTCCGCCGCGGTCGCCGACGGTCCGAGCTTCACCCCCACCGGATTGCGCACGCCCCGGAAGTGCTCGATGTGCGCCCCCTCCACCGCTCGCGTGCGGTCGCCGATCCACGGCAGGTGCGTCGACAGGTCGTACCAGCCATCACGCCGCGGCACCGTTCTCGTCTGCGCCGCCTCGTAGTGGAGGTTCAGCCCCTCATGACTCGTGAAGAACTCCACGCGCGTGAGCTGCTCGACCGCCCGCTCACCCAACGCCTCCATGAACCCCAGCCCGTCGGCCATCTCCCTGGCCGTTCGCTCGTAGTCGGCCCGCACGTCGCCCGACAACCCGCCGTGCGCGAGGAAGTCGAGGTTCCAGTACTCGGGGTGATGGAAGTCGGCGAACCCGCCCTCGACCAGCGAGCGGATGAAGTTGAGCGTCATCGCCGCGTGCTCGTGACCCTTGATCATGAGCGATGGGTCGAGCCGCCTCGCCTCCGGCGTGAACGCCGCGCGATTGATCAGATCGCCGAAGTAGCTCGGCAGCGTCACGGGAACGCCCCCAGGGCCCGGGCGGGTCTCCACCATGCTGCTCCGCGGCTTGGCGTACTGCCCGGCGAACCGACCGATCCGGGTCACCGGCCGCTTGAGCCCGTGCACGATCACCAGCGACATCTGCAACAGGATCTTGAGCTTGTTGGCGATGAGCTCGGGCCGGCAGTCGTCGAACGTCTCGGCGCAGTCCCCGCCCTGCAGGATGAACCGCCGCCCCGTCTCCGCCTGCGCCAACTCCTCGCGAAGCCGTTCGATCTCCCAACTCGTCACCAAGGGCGGCAGCAGCGAAACGGCTCGCACCGCCTCGTCGAGCGCGTCGACATCGGGATAGGCGATGGGGTGCGCCGAAGCACGGCCCTTCCACGACGCGGGCGACCACCCGGCGGCGGCGATGGATTGTGACGGATCGGGCACGCGGGCACTGTAGCGACGGCCCTCGCCATCTCGCGAACGACCGTGAACCGCCCGCCAAAAAAGCATCGGCCGCCCCTTGCGAGGCGGCCGATGGGAGTGTCATGTGAAAGTCACGCCAGGGGCGGGACCGTCATCAGATCGATTAGAACATGACCTGGAGCTGGGCGACGAGGCCGAACTCGCCGTCCTTGCCCTGACCGAGGAAGCCCGTGCCGTTGATCGGCAGGATGCTGTCGCCCGAGCCGTTGACCGGGTCGGTGGTGGGCTTGAAGGAGTAGACGCCGTTGAGCGAGAACTTCGCGGCGTGGCTCTCGGGGGAGAGGTAGTAGTTGACGCCCGCGGTCAGGAAGTGCGAGTCAGCCGCGCTGTTGCCGCCGGCGTTCTCGATCTTGCTGTCCCAGAAGATGCCGTCCCAGCGGCCGAAGAGCTCGACCTGGTCGGTCACGAAGATGCCGGCCTGCAGGACGCCACCGAAGTTGGTGGTGCTGCTGTTGCTCTGGTCGGCGTTGGCGCCGACGAAGGCGGCGAACGCGTTCCAGCCCTGACCCTCGAACTGGGCGTCAAGGGTGTAGACCAGCAGCTGGAGGTCGTCGGTGGAGACGTCGGCGCCAGAGCCGTTCACGCCGCCGCCGGTGCTGCCGCCGTCCTGCCAGTGGATCGCGCCACCGATCAGGAGGCCCATGTCCTCAGCGGACTTCCAGCTGGTGAAGTCGTCGAAACGCTCCCAGCCGGCGCCCATCGCCTTGAAGTCGACGCGAGCGTTGAGGGCGTAGTCGGCCTCGTTGCGGGCGTTGTAGGCGGTGTTCTGGGTGTTCGCACCGTCGGTGAAGCCGCCGATGAAGCGGAAGGCGTCACGGGCGTAGGTCATCTGCAGACCCTGGCTGTAGCCGCCGCCGAACACCGTCTCGGTGATGGAGCGGTTGATGCCCAGCTGGTACTCGTTGTCGATGATGCTCTCGCGGAGCAGCGGCTGCTTCATCTGGCCGACGGTCACGCCGAAGCCGTTGTCCCAGGTGTAACCGGCGAAGGCGGTCTCGAGACCGAAGCTGCCGGCGTTGTTGAACTCGCCGCGGACCTGGTAGGTGAAGGCCTTGTCCCACACCGAGCCCTTGACGCCCAGACGGGTCAGGTTGTTCTCGAAGCCGCCCGTGTAGTTCTCGCGGGCGCCGTTGTTGTCGTCACGGAAGTTCGCGTAGTAGCGGACCTGCGCGCTGCCGAAGACGTACATCGAGTTGTTGCCGTCGGCCGAGCCGATCATGAAGCCCTTCTTGTCGTAGCCCGAGCCGCCATCGAGGAGGCTGACACGAGCGCCGGCGTCGCTGACGAGCTCGGCGGCGTAGGCGCGACCGGCGTCGTTGGACTGCGCGAAGGCGGTGGCGCTCAGCGCCAGACCCGCGATCACCACAAGCTTCTTGGACTGCGTCATATGTACCAACTCCTTGTTAGAAACCACTGCGAACTTCTGAAAAACAGAGGCGTTCCGACGGAACCGACCGCCTGGATGCTGCCCCGGGCCCCTTGCGACGACAGGTCGCCCGGAACCCTCACACTCGAACCTCAGCCCGGCAACGCCGCCGAACTGTTTTTCAACCCTTCAACCGCACCCCTTCAACCAGTCTCGCCGCCCTCGCGGCCGCTCCAACTGGGGGAGCCACGCCTCAAGCGAAGCCTCCCCAACGATACCAGCGCCAACCTTTCGATTCCAGTCTCCGACTCGATGCGGCGACGCAAATGCTAGCAGGCACAAACGTCCATCGTTGATTCGGCCCCGCGCCCCCCTTTTCAACACAAATGCCGCAAATAACAGCCGCAACAGGGGGTGCATTTCGACCAACCAGAGGCCGATCGCCAGCGTCGGCGTCGCCGCAAGTTATTGATTGCAAACAACATGCGCACTACGCCCGGACCGGGGGAAACGCCCATGAATTTCCGGGGCCTGGCACTGAAGTTGGGGCCCGTTCCCTCACCCCAACCCCCTTTCGGGGTTTTAACACGCTCCGAACACTGGGCTCTTTCCGCCGTTTCCTACGCTTCGCTGCGTCGACCAACGCTCGATTCGTACGGACCGCGACCGATGGCCCTGGCACCCTTCATCCTCATCGTCGACGACGAGCGCGACCTGGTCGAACTCGTCGGCTACAACCTCCGCAAGGCCGGCTACGACATCGCCGTCGCCTTCACCGGACGCCAAGCCCTCGAATCCGTCGCCCGCCGCGCCCCCGACCTCATCCTTCTTGATGTCATGCTCCCCGAGCTCTCCGGGACCGAGGTCGCCTCGCGCATCCGCTCCAACCCGCAGACCGCCTCCATCCCCATCATCATGCTCACCGCCAAGAGCGAGGAGGTCGACCAGATCGTCGGCCTCACCGTCGGCGCTGACGACTACATCCCCAAGCCCTTCTCCATGAAGGTCCTCACCGCCCGCGTCCAGGCCCTCCTCCGACGCGTCTCCCGATCCCACGGCGGCGATGCCACCCTCCGCTTCGGGGACCTCGCCATCAACCTCGAGAGCCACGAGGTCCTCCTCGGCGACGAACCCGTCAAGCTCACCCTCACCGAGTTCAAGCTCCTCGCCGCCCTCGCCCAGGAATCCGACAAGGTCCTCAACCGCCAACGCCTCATCGCCAAGGCCATGGGCGCCGGCGTCACCGTCACCGAACGCACCATCGACGTCCACATGACGTCCATCCGCAAGAAGCTCGGACCCTCCAGCGCGATCATCAAGACCATTCGCGGCGTGGGCTACCGGCTCACCAACGACGCCGAGGACCATCCCGGGGATCCCGCCGGCGAGGCCTAAAGTCGCCTTCGTCTGGTCGACTCAGCCCCCGCGATGCCCTCCACGCCGCGACGCCTCTATTCCCATGTCATCCAGCCGGTCGCCCTCGCGATCCTCGCCGTGCTGGGCGGCATCATCGTGGCCTCCCTGGGCCCCCTCCACCCCGCCTCGGCGGCCACCCTCGCCTGCCTGCTCATCCTTCTTATGCACCGCCTCCTCCGCGAACGGGAGGAACGGGCCGACACCCGCGCCGACTTCGACGCCCGCCTGGCCGACGCCACCGACGCAACCCGTCTGGCCGCCGCCACCCTCCACGACCTTCGCGCCGTCATCGAGGCCTCCGAGGCCGCACTCCTCGTCGTCGATCCCCGAGGCAGGGTCTCCTTCGCAACGCCTGCCTGCTCCGACCTTCTGGGAAAGCCCCACGACGAACTCCCCGGTCGACCCGTCGATGCCATCTTCACCCATGCCGCCATCCTCGAGGCGCACCGCACCGCCGTCGGCGGCACCCCCGCCGAGACCCGCGTCCGCCACGCCTCCGGCTCCGGCCCTTCCCGCACCTTCCTCGTTCGCGCCCTCCCCGTCCCCTCGCTGCACGTCGACCCCGGCACGGCCGAGACCTCCCGCGGCACGCTCATCCTCATCCGCGACGTGAGCGACCAGGCCCTGACCTCGCAGTGGCGATCCGACTTCGTCACCGCCGCGGGCCACGAGTTGCGAACGCCGCTCGCCTCCATCCGCGCCGCCTTCGACACCCTCGCCGACGGCGCGTGGGAGGAATCGGCGATGCGCGACCGCCTCTCCGAGATCACGCGGTCCAACATCGAGCGCCTCGAGTCGCTGCTGCGGGACCTGCTCGATCTCTCCCGCCTCGACTCGGGACGACTCCAGATCGATGCCGCCACGCTCGACGTCCGCCGCCTCATCGCCTCCATGGCCGACGACTTCGGCCCCCTCGCCCGCGCACGGGGCGTCGATCTCAGGGCCGAGGTCGATGCCGCCCCCGCCTCGCTCCGCACCGACCGACGACTCCTCGAGTTGATCGTCCGCAACCTCGTCGACAACGCGACCAAGTTCGCCTTCAAGGGCACCGTCGTCCGCATCGTCTGCTCCACCCTCGCGCCCGCGGGGGGCATCCGCCTGCGCGTCATCGACCAAGGCATCGGCATCCCCCTCGAACACCAACCCCGCATCTTTGAACGCTTCTACCAGGCCGACCCCGCCCGCGCGGGCACGCCCACGGGCGAACGCACCGCCTCGCGGGGCACCGGCCTGGGCCTGGCCATCGCCCGTGAATCCGCCCACGCACTCGGTGGCGACATCACCGTGCAAAGCGTCTGGAAGCAGGGCACCACCATGACCGTCGAGTTGCCGGACCTGACGCACCCCGACCACGACGCCGCCGAGCGATCATCCGCCGTCGTCCCCTGATCCGTCCGCGGCTTGGCGACGAACAGACAGGTCCCCACGCCGCGTGCACCCCCGCTCCCTCCAACTCCCGTTCCTCATGCTCGTCGCCGCCGTCGCCTGCGCCCAGCCGTGCGATGTCCCCGCGCCGACCCTCCGCCACCGAGGCCCTGTCGACGACTCGGCCCTCTGGCCCAGGTACGTGCGCCACGCGGTCGCCTGCTTCGATCCCGTCGACGGCAACCTCCTGCTGGTCGCCATGTCCGCGGCGGGAGATCGCACCGAACTCTGGGAATGGAACGGCTTCCGCTGGCGACTGCTCCAACCCCTCGACGGCATCACGCCGCCGCCCCTGGCGAACTTCGCCGCCACCTTCCACGAGGGCACCGGTCGCGTCGTCATCTTCGGCGGCACGCTCCCCTCGGGCGCCGACTCGAACCGCACCTGGCTGTGGAACGGCGGGTTCTGGGATGAACCTTTCTTCCCCGACACGCCACCCGCACCGATCCACGCGGCCACGTTCGCCTACGTCCACGCGATCGAGTCCGCCGTGCTCTTCGGCGGCATTCGCGACGGAACACCCGTGGCCGACACCTGGACCTGGGGACTGGGAGGCTGGCGTCGCCGCGCCGACGGCCCGGGCCCGCAAGCGGCACAAGGACGCTTCGTCGGATTCCCCGACGCCGCCGCGGCGGTCCTGGTCAATCCAGCCGCGAACCCCGCGCTCGACGGCACGTGGCACTTCTCGACCCGAGGCTGGGAACGGGTGTCATGGCTGTCGCCCCCGGCGCCCGACGCGGGCCTGGCCGCACCGACGGGATACGACCCCGCCGCTCGCGCGATCGTGCGACTGTCGCACGGCGGACCCGTTCACCAGACGCAGCGATGGACATGGCAAGGAACGGACGAGACGTGGACCTTCGACCGCTGGATGAGCCCGTCGCTTCCCGCCGTGCTCGTCGACGTCACGACCACGTCCGATCCCCGTCGCAAGCGACTGCTCGTGCTGGGTCGTCGCCACCCCGACGCACCGCTCGAACTGTGGGACCAGGATTGGACGCCGGGCGGTCTGGCGGTTTCGGCGGTTGACCTCTCCTACGGCGCGAACTGCAACGCGACGGTCCTGACCTCGGGCGACGCGCCGCTCACGTTCCAGTGGCTGCGTGACGGAGCGCCCATCCGCGACGACGCGACCTTCGAGGGAGCCCAGACTCCCTCGCTCGCCATGGAGGGATTCAGGCTCCGCTGCGAGCAGTTCCGGCTTTCGTGTCGCGTCTGCGGCCCCTGCGGCTGCGCCGAGAGCCACATCGTCGTCTTCCGCTACCCATTCCTCGCCGACTTCAACGTCGACGGCGGCGTCGACGGGGCCGACGTCGAATCGTTCCTCGTTGCGTGGGAGACCGCAGATCCCGGCGCGGACGTGAACTGCGACGGCGGCGTCGACGGCGCGGACATCGAGGCCTTTTTCCGCTGCTGGACCGACAACTGCGACCGTTGACGAGCACTTTCAAGCGAACGCCGAACATTCCCGCGGCCGGCGACGTCCTACCATCGGAGGTCTTTGACAACTGGGGCCGAACTGGATTCGACCGGGCAGGGAAGGCCGGAACGCCGCGCGTCGAGGCGCACGCAGGCCTCGTAAAAAGCGTGCAAAACATAACTGCTGAGCGTCCCTACGCTCTCGCGGCCTAATTAGGCCACGCGGTTTCTCTCGGATGCTCGATACGAGAGAAACCGATGACTTCGAGCTGGTCGTCACGCGACGCCTTCGGGCGTGACGATGAGACAACTCCGCAGGCTGGATGCAACGGGAGACGG
The DNA here is from genome assembly GCA_037139735.1 of Phycisphaerae bacterium. Taxonomy (GTDB): domain Bacteria; phylum Planctomycetota; class Phycisphaerae; order Phycisphaerales; family UBA1924; genus UBA2402. The sequence goes on along the minus strand of JBAXFU010000043.1, from coordinate 3,266 downwards.
CCACGGGCCGCCCGGGGCATCGAGATCAAATCCGTGGACACACGCGTAGAAGCGCCTGGCTGACTGCAACGGGACTGGGGTTCAATTCCCCACGGCTCCATTCAACGCCGCGAGGCGCACCCACCTTGCCAAAGGGTGCGGCCAAAGGGTGCGGCCAAAGGGTGCGGCCAAAGGGTGCGCCCGAGCTCAGGCGGGCCGCCCGCACGGGCCGGCGAACGTCGGTTCACGCCGCCTGTCGCATTTCGCCGCTCAGGTCGCCTTTCATTTCGCCTCGGACCGCGCCGGCCAGCATCGCGCCCGCCACCGCGTCGAGCACCTCGCGCCATTCCTGGCTGAGGCGGAAGTCCCAGTCGCCCCCGCCGATCTCCGCCATCACGGCCAGCATCTCGTCGCGAACCACCGCGTAATCCGCCGCCGTCGCGCCGGCCTTGGCGCAACGAACGCCCAGTTCGGCCAGCGGCCGCTCGAGCGACTCGAAGTGATCGATGTGGTCCACGACCTGACGGAGCGTCTCGAAGATCCGGCGATTCACGGTCTCACAGTCGGGCGGGAACATGTTCCGCACGTGCGAGTTCTTGTCGGACAGCTTGCGCATCATCATGGCGACCATCGCCGGGCCGCATGGCACGAACCACTCGAAGCTCTCGCGAATCCGCTTGCCGTCTCGACGATTCATCCGTGTCTCCTTTGGTGTAGGCGCGGGTGGCAGTGGCCCCCCGACCTTCCATCGGATCCCCGGACGGGGGAGTTGCGTCCAGCGGACATGCCTGTGGCTTACCGGGCGCACGAACAGGGGGGTGGCGATTCCCGCGCGGCCTCTGCCGTCACGCACGTCACGCCCGACACGGTTACACGGCCCCGCCTCGCGACCGGGAACCGACTCACCACGGCAACGATCGGCCGTCGAGATCCACGAACGTCCCGCTGTCGGCCGGCGAGAAGCCGTCGATGCGGGCCAGGATCCTCGAGGCGGCGTCGGGCCCGAGCAGCGGCGCCTGCGCCCCGCCCATCCTCGTTCGCACCCAGCCGGGATGCATGGTCACGCACGTGAACCCTTGCGGCCGCAGCTCGTTGGCCATGCACGCCGTCAGCATGTTCAGCGCGGCCTTGCTGGCCCGATAGCCGTACGACGACCCACCCGTGTTGTTGCGGATGCTCCCCAGTTGCGACGAGATGTTCACGATCAACCGCTTCGACGAGGCCTCCAGCGACGCCATCACCGCCTTGGCCACCAGCGCCGGACCCGTCGCGTTGGTCGCGAAGACCCTCGCCAGCTCCTCGCCCGTGCACGACGCCAGCGACTTGCTCTCGCTGCTCACGCCCGCGTTGTTCACCAGCACGTCGATCGGTCGACCCGCCATCGCGACGCCCAACGCCTCGATCGACGAGGGCTCCAGCACGTCAAGCCGCACCACCGTCACGCCCAACGCCGCCAGTTCCGTCGCTTCCGACGGTTGACGCGCCGTGCCGATGACCACATCCCCTCGCGCCGCCATGAGGCGAGCAAGTTCGAGCCCAATGCCGCGGTTGGCGCCCGTGATCAATGCAATCATGCGTCCGCATTATTGCAGGCCGATCGGCCCGCGTGCGGCTCGCGTCAAGCGCGGCGAAGCATCCGCACGCCTCCGTAGACCACGTCCTGGCCGGTCTCGAGGCGAACGCCCGCGTTCCTCGTGTCGGCCACGATGCCGCAGTCGATCCACCCGCCGGCGATCAACGCCGCCTCGATGGCGCGGGCCACCGGCGCGTGGAAGGCGTCGTGCAGCAGCACCACCGCCCCCGGCGACGTCACGTCCAGCAGGCCCTTGAGGTCCGCCGCCACGCCCCGCTCGGAGTGATCGCCATCCACGAAGACAAGGTCGAAGTTCGCGCCCGTCAACTCGCGAGCCCGGGGCAACTCCGCGGGCGATGCACCCACGATCAGCGTCGCGCGGTCGCCCAGTTCGCCGATGTCGTACTCGAGCGCAGGGTCCGGGTCGATCGACACCAGTTCGCCGCGCCCAAGGTCGCTCAACGCGGCATGAATGATCCGGGTGCCCCCGCCCCACCGCACGCCGATCTCCAGCACGTGCCGCGGCGCGAGCGCGAAGACCAACGCATACAGCAACACGCGCTCTCGCGGCTTCTGGTCGGCATGGGCCGCGAGGGCCGTCGCCAATCGCCACGGCTGCGCACGCAGCACCGGATCCTCCGATGAACGGAACGTGAAGGACCGCGGCATCGCGACGGCCGAACGCTGGAGCGATTCGTCACCCATGCCCCGTTCATCGACCGGCCGCCCGCCCGCACCCCGCATCCGCACACCCTCGCACGGACCACGCACGCCGCCACGCACACCCCGGCAGGGGAGCCTCACCGCAGCGTCACGCCCCCGCCGATCGAGATGAGCTCGATGCCCTCGATCCGCCAGGTCGAGCCGCCCTCCTCGACCAGGTCGAGCCGCCACCACGAGCTCAGCGGAAAGCCCGCCCCCGCGGGCGTCGCCCGCACCTTCATCTGCACCACCCCGCGCGACACGCCTCGCATCGCCGCTTGCGCCTCGACCACCCGGCAGTCGCGCACCTCGTACTCGCCCCCCTTGCCGAACTGACGACCCACCCGCTCGATGATCCGCTCCAAGGGCTCCCGCCGCGTCGCGTCGGAAAGGACCATCACAGCGTCGGGCGCGAGCAACGCCCTAGCGCCCTCCACGTCCGCATCGGCCACCGCCGCCACCAACGAACGCGCCGCCGCTCGCATCGCCTCCGCAGGCGTTCGCACCAGCATGCCCGCCAGCAGCACCGCCGCCCCCGCGCCGAACCCCGCCGCCAACGCCCGCCAACCCGCGCCCGTCCGCCCTCGCGACGACGCCCACGCGAACGCCAGCACGCCGATGCCCGCCAAGGCCAACGCCGTCGGCCATGGCCGCTCCAACACGTGCGCCGCCAGCCACGAAGGCTCGGGCAACGGCCGCGGCGCCGCGGCATCCAACGCGGCGAATCCCGACTGACGCATGCTCACGACACACCCCCCATCCGGGCGATTCCGCCCGTTCGCCACCCACCGGCCGTGGGATCCCCTCGCCGACGCCCTGACGAGGACACCCCCCGATTCGAGCGCGGATCCCCCGGCGTCCGATCGCCTTGGAACGGTCGCGCGCTGCCGAAGCGACCCCGGACCGACGTTGCACGCATGCACCAGACTCCCGACAACGACACGCCCCTTCCCTCGTCCACGCCTTCGGGCGTTCGCGGCGGGGACGGTTCGCGCCTGCCTGCGACATCACC
>JBAXFU010000042.1:0-26779 GCA_037139735.1 Phycisphaerae bacterium | reverse complement strand
ATCAACGGAACCGGATCAACGGAACCGGATCAACGGAACTCGAAGAGTTCGATGTCGAAGATCAGGTCGGACCGGGGCGGGATGTCGGGAGGCGAACCGGCCTCGCCGTAGGCCATGCGCCACGGAATGGTCAGGCGTCGCTTGCCGCCGGCCTTCATGCCGGGGATGCCCTCCTGCCACCCTTGGATGAGTCGGCGGAGGGGAAAGGTGACGGGACGGCCGGGCAGACTGGAGTCGAAGACCTTGCCGCTCAAGAGCATGCCCGTGTAGTGAATCGTGATGGTCGCGTTCTTGGGGCACGGGTCGCCCTGACCCTCGACCAGATCCTCGATCTTCAGCGACTCCGACGCGTTGCTCATGGCTGGATGCTCCAGGCCCCGGTGAAGGGCCGCGTTTCGTGACAAGTCGGCCCGTGCCGGCCGACGGCGATGGTAGGTGCCACGGCATGCACGCCCTGCTCCCCCACTACCGTTTCGCATGGCACCGACGCCCGAAGTCCGGCCGCTGCGACTGGCGATCTCGATGGGCGATCCGTCGGGGATCGGCGCCGAGGTGATCGTCAAGTCGCTGGCATCGCCTCAGGTCCGCGGGTTGGCGGACGTGACGGTGCACGGCATGCACGGCCCGATGGCGGCAGCGGCGCAAGCGGCGGGCATCGAGCCCTTCTGGTCGCGGGTCTCGCCGCAACGACGCGGCGAGGTCGGCCCGGGCGTGACGCTGGTCGATGACGAACTCGCGGGCGAACGGCCGCCGCATGGCCCTGACTCCGCCGAAGGCGGGCGGCTGTCGTTCACGTGGGTCCTTCGCGCGATGGACGACGTGGCCGGCGGGGCCTCGGCGATGGTGACCGCCCCCATCAGCAAGCGGGCCTGGTCGCTGGCCGGGCACGGCGAGTATCCCGGGCACACCGAACTGGTGGCGTCTCGCTGGCGATCGGAGCGGTACGCCATGTTCTTCCACGCGCCCGCCTCGGCGACCGGACCGGGCCTCAACGTCATCCTCGCGACCGTGCACATCCCGCTGTCGCAAGTGCCTCGACACCTGACGGTGAACCGCGTCGCCGACACCATCGAGTTGGCGCACGAGACGATGAGGCGACTGGGCGTCGACGCCCCCACCGTCGGAGTCTGCGGCCTCAACCCTCACGCGGGCGAGGGCGGCTTGCTCGGCACCGAGGACGCCGACGTGATCGCCCCGGCGATCGAGGCGTGCCGCGGTCGAGGCGTGCTTGCCACGGGCCCGCACCCCGCCGACACGATCTTCACCGGCGCGTTGTGGCACGAGGGGCGACGGCCGAGGCACGACGTGGTGGTCGCCATGTACCACGACCAAGGCTTGCCCACCCTCAAGACGTTGGCGTGGGATCGTGCCGTGAACATGACGGTCGGCGTGCCCGTGGTGCGAACCAGCCCCGATCACGGAACGGGGTTCGACATCGCGGGTCGGAACCTGGCGAATCCCGGAAGCATGACCGCCGCCATCCGGCTGGCGGTCAGGATGGCGTCATCGCGGACGTGAGCCTGTTGGAGCGACACGGGCGCCTTGGGACGGGGTCAGACATTGAAGAGGAAGTGGCAGATGTCGCCGTCCTTCATCACGTATTCCTTGCCCTCCACCCTCATCTTGCCCGCCTCCTTGATGGCCTTTTCGCTCTTGTACTTGTCGAGGTCGGGAAGGGTGTAGATCTCCGCCCTGATGAACCCCTTCTCGAAGTCGGTGTGGATGACGCCCGCGGCCTGCGGGGCAGTGGCTCCAACGGCAACCGTCCAGGCACGCACCTCCTTCTCGCCCGCGGTGAAGTAGCTCTGAAGCCCCAGAAGTCGGTAGGTGGCGTGAGCCACGGACTCGAGGGCCGGTTCGGAGAGGCCCAGGGCCTCGAGCATCTCCTGTCGCTCGCCGTCTGGCATCACCGCCAGTTCGCTCTCGATCTTCGCGCACACCGCGACCACTTCGGAGCCCTCGGCGGCGGCGTGGGCCCGCACCTTCCTGCACGCCTCGCTCTGACCCTGCAGGTCGTCCTCGTCGACGTTCATGACGTACAGCACCCGCTTGCCGGTGATGAGGCCGAGTTGCTTGAGCTGCTTGAGCTGCTCGGCGTCGTCGAACTTGACCGCCCGCGCGGGCTTGCCTTCGGCGAGCACGGGCTGCAGGCGTCGGAGGACCTCGAACCGGGCGACATCCTCGGGCTTGCCGCTCTTGGCTGCACGCTCGGCCTTGCCCAACGCGCCATCGACCGTCTGGAGGTCGGCGAGAATCAACTCGGTGGCGATGATGTCGATGTCGCGCATCGGATCGACCGAGCCCGCCACGTGGAGGATGTCCTCGCCGCCGGGGGCCTTGGTGAAGCATCGCACCACCTGGAGGATCGCATCCACCTCGCGGATGTGGCTGAGGAACTTGTTGCCCAGCCCCTCTCCCACGCTGGCGCCCTTGACGATGCCGGCGATGTCCACCAGTTTCAGGGCGGCGGGGATCACCTTCTGCGGCGGGATGTACTTGGTGATCTGGTCAAGCCGCTTGTCGGGGATGGGCACGATGCCCACGTTGGGTTCGATGGTGGCGAACGGGTAGTTCGCCGCGAGGGCGCCGGCCTTCGTGAGGGCGTTGAAGAGGGTGCTCTTCCCGACGTTGGGCAATCCGACGATGCCGGCTTCCATGGACGAATCGCTTCCTTTCGCTTCCCGAAGCCTCGCCTCGGGGCCCGACCGGGCCCGGGACTCGCCACGGGGAGCGGAGTGTAGTCGGGGGTGCGGCGGGTTCCCCCGAGCGTGCGACTTGTCGGACCCGTCGTTCCACTCGCTCGTTTCCCGCTCCCGTTCCCCTATCCTTCGGCGTCCCATGAGCGACACCCCCGCGACGCCCGGTCTCGATGAGCAGGACCCTCGCTTTCCGAGCGGGCCTTGGTTCGGCTTTTACCGCCAAGGAGGCACCCAAAGCCGTCAACGGTTCACGTTGACCTTCAAGGACGGTCACGTGCGCGGCGAGGGGAAGGACCCCGTCGCCCCTTTCATCGTCACCGGCACGTACTGCACCGTCACGGGCACGGTCAACCTGACCAAGTCGTACGACCGGTATCGCGTCTTCTATCGAGGCATCGCCCAGCCCGATGACGGCATCCCGGGCCTGTGGACCATTCCGTACTTCGGCGGCGTCATCACCGATACGGGCGAGTTTCACATCTGGCCCGATGAACTGGCGATGGAAGAGGGCAAACGCCTTGCGCAGGAAGAGCCCGTGCCCGTCTGATACCCACCATCGCCCCTCGCTTCGCCGCTCGCCTCGCCGAGCAAGCCGCACACCTTCCGCCCATCCACCCATGACCACGAGCACCACCAAGCGTCGTCCCAAGCCCGTCCCCACGACCTCGCGTCCGGTGGCGGGCGCGGCGTTCATCCTTCCGGCCGCGTTGCCGGGGGCCCGGCCCGTGCGGGCACCCCGGGGCAAGCGCAAGACTTGCCGCACGTGGCAGGCGGAAGCGGCCATGCGGATGTTGATGAACAACCTCGATCCGCAGGTGGCCGAGCGCCCCGACGCGCTCGTGGTGTACGGCGGTCGCGGGCAGGCGGCCCGCTCGTGGGAAGCCTTCGACTCGATCGTGGCGACGCTGCGGACCCTGAAGGCCGACGAGACGTTGCTCGTGCAGAGCGGAAAGCCCGTGGGCGTGGTGAAGACGCACGAGGACGCCCCGCGCGTGCTGATCGCCAACTCGAACCTCGTGCCCGCATGGGCGACGCAGGCCAAGTTCGATGAACTCGCCGCCGCGGGCCTCATGATGTACGGCCAGATGACGGCGGGTTCGTGGATCTACATCGGAACCCAAGGGATCTTGCAGGGGACGCACGAGACCTTCGCCGAGTGCGGACGCACCCACTTCGGCGGCTCGCTCGCCGGGCGCTTGTGCGTCACCGGCGGCTGCGGGGGCATGGGCGGTGCGCAGCCGCTGGCCATCACGCTCGCCGGCGGCACGGCGCTCATCGCCGACACGGACCGCTCGCGACTCGAGCGTCGCCGCGACGATCGCTACCTCGACGAGATCGCCGCATCGCTCGACGAGGGCATCGATCTCGCGCTTTCTTGGAAGGCCTCGTCGACGGCACGGTCCGTTGGCGTGCACGCCAACGCGATTGCACTGCTCGAGCGACTGATCGAACGCGGGATCGTCCCCGACGTGCTCACGGACCAAACCAGCGCGCACGACCCGCTGATGGGGTACGTGCCCCTGGAGTACACGCACGAACAGGCCATCGAGGCCCGCCGAGCAGATCCCGCCGACTACCAGCGGCGAGCGTTGGCCGGAATGGCCAGACACGTTCGAGCGATGGTGGAACTGCAACGCCGTGGTGCGGTGACCTTCGACTACGGCAACAACATCCGTCAGCGGGCCCTTGATCAGGGCGTGAAGGACGCGTTCGCCTTCCCCGGCTTCGTCCCGGCGTACATCAGGCCGCAGTTCTGCCTCGGTCGCGGACCGTTCCGCTGGGTGGCGCTCAGCGGCGAGCCTCGTGACATCTTCGTGACCGATCATGCGATGCTGAAGGCGTTTCCCGCCAACTCGGGGCCGTATGCCGCGAGGTTGCACCGCTGGATCCTCTCCTGCCACGCCAACCCCAAGGCTCTGCTCGCGGGCGACTTCAAGGCCTGCAAGCCCCGCTTCGAGTTCCAGGGCCTGCCGGCCCGCATCTGCTGGCTGGGGCTGGGCGAACGCGACAAGGCGGGCCTGCTCTTCAACGATCTGGTCCGCAAGGGGAAGGTCAAGGCCCCCATCGTCATCGGACGCGACCACCTCGACTGCGGCAGCGTCGCCAGCCCCAACCGCGAGACCGAAGCCATGCTGGACGGCACCGACGCCGTCAGCGACTGGGCGATCCTCAACGCGATGGTCAACATCGCGTCGGGCTCGTCGTGGGTGTCCTTCCACCACGGCGGCGGCGTGGGCATCGGCTACAGCCAGCACTCGGGGCAAGTCATCGTCGCCGACGGAACCACCAAGGCCGCCAAGCGGCTCTCGCGGGTGCTGACCAACGATCCCGCCATGGGCGTCTTCCGTCACGCGGACTCGGGCTACGACGACGCCCGTGCGTGCGCCGACGTCAAGAAGCTCAAGGTGCCGATGCGGTCGTGGTGATCGTTCATACGCTCAGGCCGTGACGATCGCTCGCCTCATCGCCTGTCTCTTCCTGCCGCTGATCCTCCTGTTCGGCGGTTGCGGCAGCAGTTTCCCGCACGACACGACACGCGTGCGATGGAGCGATCCCCAAGGACTCGCGCCGCGAGACACGTTGACCCTGGTCACCGGACCGACGCCCGCGTCCGTCACGTCGGAGACGCTCGGCAGTTCGCTGGGGTGTCGCGAGTTGATCCTGTCGTGGAACGCCGACGTGCCCCGCGGCTGCGGGATGCGGGTCGAGGCACGCGTGCGAAGCGATCAGGATGCCCAGTGGAGCCCCTGGCTCTTGATGGGTGACTCCGGCGACGTGACGACGGATGCGCCGCTGACCTCCAGCGGCACGGCCAAGGTCGACGTCGACCTCCTCGAGAGCACCTCGTGGTTCAAGCAGTCGCAGGTGCGAATCACCGTCGTGGCCGGCGTCGACGCCAAACCAGGGGCGATCGTGATCGTCCATCGCCTTGACATCACTCGCACCCTGGCGGGCGGTCGCGTCATGAAGGGCCTTCGACGCGAACTGACGGGGCCGCCTCCCGACTGGCACGCACTCGGACTGCCCGCGACGATCGATCTCGACGCGCCGTTCCTGACGCAGAAAACGCCGCGACCGGAACTCTCGGGGCGCCTGTGCAGTCCCGCCAGCGTCGCCATGGCCCTGCACTGGGCCGGCCGAGCCGATGCCACCGTGGAGGCGGTCGCGAACGCCGCTCACGATCCTCGCCACGACCTGTACGGAAACTGGCCTCGCAACGTGCAGGCCGCGTGGAGCTTCGGCGTTCCCGGCAAGGTCGCACGCATGGGATCCCTTGCGGATGCATGGCGGACGCTGGCCTCGGGCGTGGTCATCGTCGCGAGCATCAGGGCGGACAAGGGTCAACTCCGCGAGGCCCCGTACGGCGACACCCAGGGACATCTCATCCTGATCCGCGGCTACGACGCCGAGGGCAACCTCCTCGTCAACGATCCGGCCTGCTCCACGCCCGAGGCGGGCCGCAGGGTCTATTCGCGTCGCGACATGGTGCAGGTCTGGCTGCTCAACAAGAGCGGCACATGCTACTTGTTCGCCAAACCGAGCGAAGCGGGGCGACTCGACGCGGAAGGAGTCGCTCCTTGACGACGCACGTCGCCCCAACCGCCCGCCTCCAGTCGCTGGACGCCTTCCGCGGACTGGTCATCGTGCTGATGCTGCTCGTCAACTCGGCCGGGAAGGACCCCGCGTTTCCGACGTGGTTTCCGCACCGAGGCTGGAACGACGGCGCGATGGGGGTCGGGCTCGCGGACCTCGTGTATCCGTGGTTCCTGTTCATCGCGGGCGTCAGCATTCCCTTCTCGATCTCGCGTGGACGGGGGGCCGCGCTCTCGCCGCGCAGGAGAATCGCCGCCGCCGCCGCGCGTGCGGCACGGCTCTACCTGCTCGGCGTGCTGCTGGTGGCGGCGTCGGTCGCGTATGAGACGCCCATCGGCTTGTCGATCCTCCTCCGCTGGGACATCCTGCAGATGATCGGCTGGGCGACGCTGCTGGCGACGTGCGCTGCGCACCTCCCTCGAACGGTGCAGGTGGCTTTGGTCGCCGCGACGCTCGCGGCCAAGTGGGCCATCCTGACACGTTGCACGATGCCCGGCCGGGACGAGGTGGTCTGGACGGCGACGGAGAGCTTGCAGGCGTGGATCCGTGCCCAGTGGAGTTGGATCGGCACGGCGCTCACGCAAGGCCTGCCCGCCGCGGCGGTGGCCCTGCTGGGTTCGATCGCGGGGCGCGACTTGCTGAACGCGGAGCGCTCGCCGCACGCCCGCAACGCGCTCCTGATCCGGGGCGCGGTGATGACCGTCTGCGGCATGGCCTGGCACGCGCTGGGCGACATGCCGATGAGCAAGGACTTCTTCACCTCGTCGTACGTGCTCTTCGCCGCCGGAACGGCGTGCCTCGTGCTGGCCGCCATGCACGAGGCGTTCGACCGTCGCGGCCTCAACGCGCCGGCGATGCTCCGCCACCTGGGCACCAACGCCATCGCGATCTACGTGCTGGCCGAGTTCCTGTGGCGAACCAGCCTCACTCGCTGGCTGGCGACCACTCCCGGCGGCGGTTCCTCCACCCTCTTCGTCGCGATCAAGGCATGGCTGTCGCAGTTCACGACACCGACCCTCGGCGCGTGGCTGATCGTTGCGTCATACGTCGCCGTGATGTGGCTGGCGGCCGCCTCGCTTCATCGCAGGGGGTGGTTCATTCGTGCCTGATCGCGGCCCCCACGACTGCGCAATCGACCGCGATGCCCCGCAGAAGCCTTCCGTTCGCGCTTCATTCGGTCTCCCGGCGGGCGTGGCGGGCGCAGCACTGACAACTGTCTGTCAGTGCATCGCGGGTCCAAACCTTGGAGCCACTTGCCCGGGGCATCGCCTTCGACTTCGATTCATCCGATGGGATTGCTGTCGGGGCCGGCCGGGGATGCAACTTGGTCATGTCGCGAAATCATCGGCAGCGACGCCGAACCTTGCCGCGGCATTCGGACGGCCGCGGCGAGGGCGGCGGACTGGCAGGGACGACAGGGCTCACACGTGATGCTGCACGTCGATCCGGACAATGCGGCGGCAACCTCCGGGGCGAGTCTCATGGATCGCGCCCGCGGACTGCTGCAGGATCCGCACGTGGTGACATGGCGGTGCGCCGGGTGCGGTTGGGAACTGTGGTGCGGGTATTCGACCCGGAGCGACGCGCAGACATGCGACCACTGCGGACACGGGCAGCACGTGCCGCCGCGAGCCTTTGCCTGGAACACCCGCATGATTCGCCGCCTCGACGAGGCGACCGCCCGCCGCCGGGCCGATCGCGAGCGAGCGGCCGCCGCCGCGAGGACGTTGAAGGACCGACAGCGAGCGGCGGAAGCCGAGCGTCGAGCCGTCATGCGACTGGCGGCGGCATCGATCGCCGTAAGTTCGGGGCTGGTCGGTTCGGCGGCGGAGTTCGAAGCCGCGAGTGACGCCGAGGCCGGAAGGTTGCTCGAGTTGGCGTCGTTGGCGAGGGCATTGGCGTCGGATCTGCGTGCGGCGGAAGCGGAGGCCACGGCCGCAAACGGCGGCGAGCGGGTCGTGAGGGAGGGAGCGGGTTGGGGGAGCATGGCGTGCCTGGTCTTCGGCTCGTTCTGGATGGCGGCAGGCCTGACTGCGGCGTCGCTGGCATCGCGGGAGATCGCTCGCGACTGGAAGCGATCGAGGGCGGCGCAGTACCGGCGTCGGTGGGAGGAGACGATGACGAGCATGAACGACCGGGAGGCAAAGGCCTTCGCGAGGATTTTCTCGCACCTGCATCCGCGGGAAGCGGCCGCGATCAACGGGTCGCTCGCGGCATGATGTCATCTCGACGCGGATCAGATTCGTCGAATGACCACCGCGGTGGTGTCGTCACCCTGCGGCATTTCGGCCGCAAACGCCCGGGCTGCAGCATCGATCGCCTCGATCACCTTGCCCGCCGGCTGACCCGTGGCCGACCGGAGCGCGTGCTCGAGCCGAGCGGTGCCGAACTGCTCCCCGTCGGCACGCTGCCACTCGAAGAAGCCGTCGGTGACCATGAGCAGGGCGTCGCCGCGTTCGAGGCGTCGCGTCTTGAGATTGGCGTATCGCTCGGCGGGATCGATGCCCAGGGGGATGCCGTCGCCGCTGAAAGACTCGATCTCACCGGAGGCGGCTCGAAGCAGGAGCGTCGGGCCGTGACCGGCCGAGATGAGTTCCACGCTGCCATCGGGCGACACGACGGCGATCACCATGGTGATGAAGCGGCCGCTGAGCTCGACGTCGGGACAGATCAGTTCGTTGAGACGATTGAGCAACGCGGCCGCATCGACGGAGGTCGGGGCGGAGGCCCGTGCATAGGCCCTGCAGACGGCCATGACGATGGCCGGACCGATGCCATGCCCGGTCACGTCGGCCAGCGCCACGACGAGGCGACCGTCGGGGAGGCGTTGCCAGTCGTAGTAATCGCCGCCGGTGTGCTGCGCCGGTCTGGCCATGCCGACGATCTCGAAGCCCTGAAGATCGGGCGACCCTGTGGGCATCAGGCCCCGTTGGATGTCGCGGGCGATGGACAGGTCTCGCTCGATGTTCGCCAGTTCACGCTGCTGGAGTTCGGATTCGAGCGTCTCGCGAACCGCCTCGCCAACGTACGCCCGGGCCTCGGAAGCCACGAACGCGGCGGCGATGCCGGTCAGCACGAGGATGATGGCGTAACTGAAGTAGAGCGGCCACTTGTTCGCATCCATCTCCGTTTCGATGATCGTCCAGACGACGAGCGAGGCATGTCCGACGGCGGCGATCACCCCCGTGGCGAAGGAGACCGCCGGCCGCAGCCGCAGAATGGAGATCATGGTGACCAGCGGCAGGCAGAGGATCACGGGGCCGGACAGCGTGGATTCGGTCGATCGCGGCGAGTGCAGATGGGCGAAGACGAGATACGCGAGCGGCACAGCCACGTCGAAGGCGACCCCGATCGCCCAACTCCCTCGGAAGCGTCGCCGTCCGCGACGGCAGCAATGGATCGAATCGAGACAAACCCAGGCCTGAAAGCAGAGCGCCGAGGCGAAGGTGCCGACCGCCGCGAAGAACATGGGATTCACCAGCATGACCATGTCGCCTCGCCAGCGTCGCCAGAGGACGCCGGCGAGCATGACGAGCCACAGGGCCGCCATGATGGAGGATCGCCGCACCTCGCTGCGAAGCAGACGGGCCTGAAAGGACTCGGACGACGTGATCGAGGCGGTGCTCATGAATGGGGGCGTGGGGTGGCGTGTGAGTGTAGCGAGCGACGCCACGCGAACCGCGACTCCCGGCGTGCTGGCACGCGAAGCGTCGGCCGCCGGACTTGACGCTCGCGTACGCTGGAGACTCCGCCGGCGGCAACGGCACCCACATGCCATGGATGGGGAAGCGAGGGCGAATGAAGCAAGCACCTGAATCGATCGAGTTTCTCGGCTGGGATCGCCCGGCCCTTCACGTGGCTGCCGAACGGCTTGCAGCCGTGTCGTCGCGGCGCGACGAGTTGGACCTTTCGCGCGTGGCCGTGGTGGTGCCCGGAGCGAGGGCGGGCCGCCTGCTTCTGTCGCTGCTGACGCAGCAGTCCGCGGCGGCGCCCAAGCCTTTCTGCCCCCCCACCATCAGCACGCCGGGCGAGGTCCCCGAACTCGTGCTCGGGTCGCATCCTCGGGTCGCCGGCGAGCTCGCCACCCTGATGGCATGGGTGACGGTCCTCAAGGGGCTTGATGTCGCGACGTTCCGTGACTTGGCCGGCGAACCGCCGCCGCTCGACGAGTTCACGCGGTGGTTGGGTCTGGCGGAGATGCTCGTCCGCTGCGAGGCCCAACTGGCGGCGGCCGGACTGACGATGCAAACGGTGGCGGCCTTGGCCGACGAGTTCGGTCCCGGCTTCGCGAAGGAACGGTGGTCCGCGGCGGCGGAGGCGCAGGCGTCTCGCGACGCGTTGCTCCGCAGTTGCAGCTTGATCGAACGCCACGCGGCCCGTCGCGAGGCGTTGCAGGCGACCGATCGAGGGGCCTCTCGTTTCGATCGACTCGTCCTCGTGGGCGTGGCGGAACTCCCGCCGATCGCAAAGCAGGCGATCCTCGCGTCGGGGATCGCCACGACCGTGCTGGTGCACGGCCGCGACGCAGACCGCGACATGCTCGACGACTGGGGCATGCCTCGAACGGATGCGGCGGGCCTGCTCGAGGTTCACGTCGACCGCGAGTCGATCGTCTTCACGGACTCGGCACGCGATCAGGCGCACGAGGCGTTGGCGGCCTCGCTGGAAGGGGAGCCCGCCTGCGACGAAACCACCCTGTGCATCGCGGACGAGTCGCTGACGTCCGTCGTGACGCGGGTCGCGTCCGAAGCGGGCGTGAGCGTGCACCGCGGCGCGGGCACGTTGCTGCAGAAGTTGCGCATCTGGAAGCTGGTGGCCGCCATCCGCCGTCACCTGAGCGAGGACTCGATCGAATCGCTCAGGTCGCTGGTGCGTCAGCCGGACATCGAGCGGTTCGCGGGGATCCGCGGCTCATTGATCCCGCGACTCGATGACTACGCGGAGCAGACGCTGCACCAGTCGATGTCGGAGCCGTGGCGGGCCGAGGCCCGGCGATACGCCACCGGACTCGAGGGGGTTGCTCGCGAGCTCCACGGCCTGCTCGCGCCGCTGCGCGAAGCGGATGGCGGAGGCGTGGCCGATCAGTTGCTCGCGATGCTGGCGACGGTCCTGAAGGACGATGCCGCCCACCCGGCGGATCTTCGCCCTGCGGATCATCGGGCGTTCAAGGCATTTCGCGACGTCGTCGACCTCTTCCGCGAACCCGACGCCCGGACGCTGCTCAAGGGCGTCGGATCGGTGCAGGTGCTGGGCTTGATCCTCCGGAGCGCGTCTCGCGCCGCGGTGCCCGACGACGTGACCGCCCCTTCGCTCGAACTCGTCGGCTGGCTCGAGTCGGCCCTCGACCCCAGCCCGCGGCTGACGGTCGCGGGGTTCAACGAGGGCATCGTGCCGGGCGCGACAGGCGCGGATCCGCTCCTGACCGAGACGATGCGAATGAAGCTCGGGTTGCCGCACGCCGCGACGCGAAATGCGCGGGATGCCTGGCTGCTGCGGACGCTGATGGGATCGAAACGGCGCCTGCGGCTGGTGTGCGGACGGCGGTCCGTCGACGGGGACCCGCTTCGACCGAGCCGCTTCCTGCTCTCCGCCGCGCCGGAGGAACTGCCCGGCCGCGTGCTGACAGCCATGGGCAAGGCGGCCGGCACCAAGCCCCGACGCGTGCGCCCCCTCGCGACACGAACGGGCGGCAGCGGATTCGTGGTGCCGGTCATGACCCCGACGCCCGTAAGCCATGACGACAGGTTCAGCGTCACGTCGTTCCGCACGTACATCGAGTCTCCCTATCAGTTCTACCTCAAGCACGTGCTGGGACTGGAAGAAGCGGCTCCTCCCGGACGGGAGGCGAGTGCGGCGACGTTCGGCAATCTCGTCCATGCGGCATTGAAGGTCTTTTCCGACGACACCTCGCTGCGCCACGCGACCGACACGCACCGGATCGAAGCGGCGTTGCTGGCCGGCCTCGAGGCCGAGGCACGCAAGGCCTTCGGGGCCGTTCCATCCCCCGCGGTGACGCTGCAGGTGGAGATCGCCAAGCGGCGACTGAGAACCCTCGCGGCGTGGCAAGCGGCGAGAACCTCCGAGGGGTGGATCATCGCGGAGGCCGAATGGCCGCCCCGGGGCACGGTGGTCGAGTTCCCGGTCGATGACCGCGCCGCGACCATCACGGGCCAGATCGACAGGATCGAACGACACGCGAAGGACGGGCGGCTGGCGATCCTCGACTTCAAGACCGGCGACCAGCCTCGCAAGCCGGCGGACGCGTACAAGGTCCGGTCGAGGGAATGGAAGGATCTTCAGCTGCCGCTGTATCGCCACCTGGCGGCCTCGCTGGGCGCCGATGACGGCTCCTTGCTGGCCTACGTGAACATCGGGGCGGAGCTCGACGCCATCGACGTTCGTGAGGCCAAGTGGGATCCAGCCACGCTGCACGCGGCGGACGAAACCGCGAAGCACGTGATTCAGGAGGTTCGCGCCGGACGCTTCCATGAGACGGGCAAGATCGGCGCGTTCAATCCGATTCACGCGGCGATGGCGGGTCAGGGCTTCGAGGCCGACGACGAAGGGGAGGCGGAGTGATGCATCTGCGGACACCACGGCACCGGCACATCATGGCCGCGGCGGGCACCGGCAAGACCTTTCAGCTGACGGGCGAGTACATCCATCGCGCCTTCCTCGAGTCGGAATCGCCCGCGGCCGAGAACGCTTCGGGCCTTGCCGGGATTCTGGCCACCACCTTCACCCGCAAGGCCGCCGGAGAGATTCTTGATCGGGTGCTTGAGCGGCTGGCCAAGGCCTGCACCGGCGACAAGGAACTGAAGTCGCTTCAGCCGCAGGTGGCCGACGATCTCTCGCAGACCGACTGCCGACGGTTGTTGGCCCGACTGTTGAGCGAACTCGACCGGCTGTCGATCCAGACCCTGGACGCGTTCTTCCTCCGGGCGGCCACGGGGCTCGCCCTCGACGCGGGCTTGCCGCCCGGCTGGACGATCGCCGACGAGGACGTGGACGCGAAACTACGCGAAGAGGCGATGTGGAACGTCACCGTCGCGGAACTTCGCGACGGTCGCGGCGACGCGCTGCTGGATCTGATGTCCCTGCTGGGGGGCGGCCGCCTGAAGTCCTCCATTCTGCGTCCCTTCGCGACGGCGTTGAAGTCCGCGTATTCGGCGTACGTCGACGCCGGTTGCGACGCGAGGCCGTGGGGCGCCGTCGATGTCACCGAGATCGACGATCCCGACGAGCAGACGCTCAGCCGGTCGATTTTCGCGCTGGGGTCCGCTTCGCTCCCTGCCGCGGCCCATGGCAAGCCCCATGGCCATTGGGCACGCGCCCGGGACTCGCTGCTTGACAAGATCCGCGAGGGAGACCTCGATCGACTATTGAAGGACGGCCTGCTCTCGAAGATCATCGCCAATCCGGATCGCCCCGCCACTCACTACGGCCTGACGTTCCCCGACGACTTTCTTCAGGCGTGTCTTCCCATCGCCCGGCACGTCAAGGGACGGGTGGTGAAGTCGCTCAAGGCCCGCAACCTCGCCACCCGCATCCTCCTCGACCGTTTCCATGCGGCGTACCAGGACCTCAAGCGGGCCACGGGCCGCTACGCCTTCGACGACCTGCCGCGGCTTCTCACGTCGGGAACCAAGGGCATCAACCGCGACGCGATGTACTTCATGATCGACACGCGTCTGCGACACGTCCTGCTCGACGAGTTCCAGGACACGTCGCGAGTGCAGTACGCGTTGCTGGAGCCGATCCTCAGTGAACTCTTCGCCTCCTCGCCCGACGGCGACGCACGCCGCTCAGTCTTCTGCGTGGGAGACGTGAAGCAGTCGATCTACGCATGGCGCAACGCGGAACCCGCCCTGATGCCCGCCGTGCGAGACCGATGGCCGGCATTTCACAAGGAGACCATGCAGGAAAGCCGCCGGTCGAGTCCGGCGGTCATCGGTGCGGTGAACGCCGTCTTCGCCGGGCTGGGGTCGAATCCGGCCTTCGGCCAGCGGGCGAACGCGGCGGCCTCGTGGTGCCGGCACTTCGAGCCGCACACCGCTCACCAGGCCACCCTCGCAGGCCGAGTGCAACTTCGAACGTGCGGCCTCGACGAAGATGGAAAGCCCGACCCGCTGCCGGTCGCCGCTCAGATCGTGCGGGACCTGGTGGCGGACCAGCCTCTCGCCACCGTGGGCGTGCTGCTGCGCAGCCGCAAGCCCATCGGGAGGATCCTGCACCACCTCAGACGGCTGGGAATCGAGGCGAGCGAGGAATCGGGCACGTCGCTGCTCGACACGCCGGCCACGAGCGCGACGATTTCGGCGCTGCACCTCGCGGACTTGCCGGGTGACAAGGCAGCCGCGTTCCACGTCGCCGCGGGCCCGATCGGCTCGCTGCTCGGACTTGCGATCGGCACGGACGGGGTGGTGAACTTCGCCGACTCGCTCCGGGTCGCGTCGTCGATGCGTGCCCGGTTCGCCTCCGGCGGCGTGGCGGGCGTCGTCGGCTGGATTCGCGCCGGATGCGAACGCTCGCTGAACGGCGCCGAGTCGCTTCGCATGGAGCAACTGCTCGACCTGGCCGAGGCGTTCGACGGTCGGGGGGAGGGAGGCCTCTCGGACTTCGTGCGGCTCGCGAGACAGGAACGGGTCGAGGACCCCAGCATGGCTCGCGTGCGAGTCATGACGATCCACGCCTCCAAGGGGCTCGAGTTCGATGCGGTGGTGCTCCCCGAACTCGACAAGGACTGGGCGGACCCCAAGGGTCTCATCGTGACGCGACGCGCGGACGTCTTCTCGACGCCGAACCTGCTGAGTCTTCCCGGCAACGAATCGCTGCGCGCCTGCCACGAGGAACTCGCCGCCGCCCACGCGACGAGCCTCGAACGGAAGATCGAAGAGGAGATCTCCTGTCTCTACGTCGCCATGACACGGGCCAGGCGAGCCCTCGACATCGTCGTCGAACCCAGCGAGAAAGAGCCCTCCGGCCTCTCGGCGGCCAGCGTGCTGCGGCACGCCCTCGAGCCCCGGCCCGCCGGGGAATGCGAACTGCTCTGGTCCAACCTCCACGGCCACGCGTGGCATGCCAACTTCGAGGCCTCGCCGCCGCCGCCGGAAGCCGACATGGTGGAGGTCTCGCTTCGAGCGTCGCGGGGATCGTCATCTCCCAGGGCTCGCACGGCGAGCCCGTCGTCGCTCGCCGGAGGCGAAACGGCGGCATCGGACATCTTCAGCACCCGCGGCGAGCGGTCGGCCGACGAGGGCACCCTGCTCCACGCGTGGGCCGAGGCCGTCGAATGGCATTCGGGCGACCGACTCGACGAAGCCGCGTTGCTGGCGACGGCGGCAGCGCAGGGCTTCGACACGACACGCGCCGGCGAACTGCTCGACGCGTTCCGCCGGTCGCTGGCCTCGGATGTCGGGCACGCGTTGTCGCGACAGTTCAACGCGGCACGCGAACGAACCGACGAGGTCGACCTCCGGAGGGAGTGGGCGTTTAGGACCCAGATCGACCATCCCGACGGCGACGGCCGGGTCGAGTTGACGGGTCGCATCGATCGGCTTGTCATCGGTCGTCGCGGCGGCAAGGCGGCATGGGCCGACGTTCTTGACTTCAAGAGCGACGCCGTGTCGCCTGCCGAGTGCGAGGATCGGGCCCGCGGACACGCTCCCCAGATGAAGGCCTACGCCCGGGCGGTGGCGAGGATGTTCTCGCTCCCGCCGGAAGCCGTCGGATGTCACGTGGTATTCCTCCGCCCCGGCCGGGTGGTGACGCTCCCGGGCCCCGCCTGACACCCCCCTTCCAAGGGCGGGGAGCGGGTCGGGCGAGCGGGGATCGGGCCAACCTCCCCTACGATTCGACCGATGCGGGAGATGACCACGCATCGCAGCATCGCCTCCAGGAGCAACCCATGCCCTCCAGCTTCGCCGACAAGATCGAGATGCAGCATCGCCTCTTCTCCGAGCTCTCGCGGATGTTCGGCAAGGAGGTGCCGCTGTACGACAAGTCGCTGCTGGTCAACTCGATCTGCAATCGCACCGTGTGCGAACTTCTCGGCAAGCTCTTCGTCGGCTTCACGATCACCGACGAGCAACTGGAGAAGACCAGCGGGGAGCGGCACGGCGCGATCCGCATCGGCCGGCCCGACGAGTACCGGTGGATCGCCCGCTTCTTCGGCGCCTTTGCCATGGAGCCGCACGCCTTCTACGACATGACGAGCGTGGGCAGCAAGAGCCAACCGATCATCGCGACGGCATTTCGCTCTCGCGAGAACCCGGAGCACCGCGTCTTCACCTCGCTGCTCCAGACGAACTACTTCGACCCGAGCACCCGCGAGCGTCTCGAGAGACTGCTCGCCGGGCGGCAGGTCTTCAGCGATCTCGCCAAGGAACTGATCGAGAGGGGCGAACGCCAGGGCGGTCTCGACTGGAACGACGCGAACGCGTTGATCCGCGAGGGCGTCGAGCGGATCTTCAAGTGGACGGCCTCCGCCCGCGATCACGCGCTCTACAAGGATCTCGGCGCCGCGGGGTTCAAGATCGCCGCGGACATCGCCTGCTTCGAGCGGCATCACCTCAACCACCTGACGCCCAACACCTTCCTGATCGACCTGTACACGGCGGCCATGAAGCACTGCATGGGTCAACTCGACGAAGCGACCTTCCGCTCGCGAGCCCGCACCTCGCTTGGTCGACTCGCCGCCGCGGCCGATGCCCACCACATGCGACTGCTCTTCCGCCATCTGACGGTCGAGCAGATCGCCAAGTTCCGCAAGGGGTCGGCGAACGCGGTCGCCATCGACGCGTTGGTGGACGCGCTCGTCGAGCGGCTGCACCAAGCCGACCTGCGGCTCACCGACCTGAAGCATTCCGGCTTCAAGGACACCACCGAAGGTCCTTCGCAGGACACGCCGGTGCTCCTGCGTCAGGATTCCTACAAGGCGTTGACCGAAGCGGTGCGATTCACGCAACCCGACGGATCCGCGATCGACACGACGCACACCGCTCGCTTCGGCGAGGTCGAACAGCGCTTCTACGCGACCACGCCCAAGGGACGGGCGTTGTACGACAAGTGCCTGGCTGAGGCGGACGCGGTGCGAGATCGGGATCCTGAACTGGTCAACAAGGACTTTGCTGGATATGAGGCGGCCTATGCCGCTCCGTTCAGGCACTTTCCCAAGACCGTCGACGAACTGCTGGCGGCGGGCCTGATCTACGGCCGGTACGCCCCCACCGCCGCGGGGATCGCCGCCAAGGGATCGATCGCCACCACCGATCCGCTCGAGCTGGTGAAGCTGGGCTACGCCACGGTCGAGGGGCTTCGCTACGAGGACTTCCTTCCGGTGAGCGCGGCGGGCATCTTCGCCTCGAACCTCGACCAGTACGGCACGAAGACGACGGCGGCCGCCAAGCCGGTCTACACGCAGGCGATGTTGGAGGAAGTCATGGGGTTCCCGATCATCGATCCCGACACGGCCTACGCCGCGATGGAGTCCCGGTCGCTTCGCGAGACCTACGACGCGCTCGGACTGTCCGGCCGCGACGCGAAGGATGCAGCCGGACGCCTGCAGACCGCCTAAGGCACCTGAGGAGTGTCGTTCAGCACCCGCCGGACTGCCAGCGGACGAAGAAGGCCTCGAGGTCCGCGCCGTCGACACCGCCGTCGGCGTTGACGTCGGCGCGATCGTCGCCTCGCTGCCAGACCTCGAAAAAGGCCTGAACGTCCGCGCCGTCGACGCCTCCATCGTCGTTGAAGTCGGCGGCGCACGAAAGGTACAGCGCGCGGATATCGGTGCGCCAGTCGGACAGGTGGCGAAGGCGGAGCACGCTCTGGCCCGCGGGCAGGACGACGGGCGCCTCCGACGACCAGACGAAGTCGCCGTTGCCCCACGCGCCCGTCGGCGGAAGCGACACCGTGCCCTGCAACTGACCGTTCACCTCGATGGCCAACCCCACGCCGGCGTCGTAGGTGGCGGCCCGCACTCGCAGGGCGTGTCGACCGGCGCGATCGACCCGCACGAGGTAGTCGAACGCATCGCCCGATGCGGCCAGGCCGGGTCCCGGTCGCGAGGCCCAGTCGTCCGGACGTTCGACGTGCAGCCGGGCGTCGATCTCGGTCATGGTCGGAGAGCCGAGCGTCAACTCGGGCAGGGGTGGACGCACCGCGTCGTCCATCGCGAGGAGTTTGGGCGTGGCGACGTCCTGCATGCGTTCGACGAGTGGCCAGGCGCCAAAGGGGGTTTCCCAGTCGTCGGCGCCCGATGCGTAGTGGTTGTAGAGGCCGCCACCCGAGGCGAACCAGCGACGGATGGCGCGGGACATGAGGGGCCTGATGCGGGCGTCGCGATGGGCCTGCGCCTTGGCGAGAACGTTGTTTCCGCCGTACGTGTCCGGGCCGCCCTCGTACGCGATGAAGGGGGCCAGGCCGTGCCAGGCGGTCAACGCCGCGAGCGTCTCGTACTGGGTGGTGTCGGCGATGGCCTGCTCGCTCGCCGCGAGCCCGTCGAGCACCTGCGTGGCCGTGAGGTTGGTTCGGGCATCGAGATCGCCGAGGTTGTAGTACGGCGCGCCGGCCATCGCAAACAGCTGGTCGCGGGGGCGGCCGTGCAGGTGCTCGACATATCGCATGCTCTCGATGAACTGCTGGCTCCAGGCGATCTGCCCGGCGAGCACGGGCCGGACGCGAGCGCCCATGCTTCCGGCGCCGAACTCCTGCACGAAGAGGCGACCGACGCGAACGGCCTCGCGGGCGATGCGTCGCCAGCGGAGCACGTTGGCGTCCGTGGCGCCGTCATAGGCGATGGCGTCGCCCGTGGCGGCCTCCTGGATCGCGCGATCGTGGTTCCACGTGGCCTGCTCGAACTGCCGGTTCCAGACCTCGTTGCTGTACTCGACGTAGACCCGAAGGGACGGATCGAGGCGGCCGCGAATGAGACGCGCCAACTGACGCACGAAGTCGTCGTCGGCCCTGGCGGGCACGCAGACCCACATGTCGGACCCCACGGCATTGCAAAGGTCGATGCAGACCTCGTAGGGAACGCCCGTGCGGTCGCGCCAGTTGGCGTGATCAAGCGTCGTGCGCTGCGACCAGGTCGTCACCGGACTGTTGTTGGTGAGGTTCCAGTCCATGAACCGGAGCGCCGAGAATCGGTCGTTGTGCGCGAGGAAGGCGGGTGTGAACCGCTGCCCGGCCACCGCGCCAGGCCGGAGGACGCTCAGCCGCCGGATGCCTCCCTGCGTGTTCCTGAACGCCAGCATGAGCTGCTCGCCCGAATCGGGCACGACGAGATCGGCGGTCACGATGCCGGTCGCGGCATCGCGGCGAACGTTGCCGACAGTCCCGGCCGAGGCCACCAACGAGATCGCGGGCGTGGTGGCGCATTCGAAGCTGACTCGGTAGGTGCCCCCGAGCCCGGAGAAGGGCGGCTGACAGCACATCAGCACCACGCCCGCGTCGCCCACGGGCCAACCTTGGGCATCGAGCGTCGCGCTCTCGTCCCAGGGCGAGGCCGGCCCGCCGAAGCGTCGCGCGTGCCGTGCGACATCGACGAACTCGTGAGTGCGGCTCCAGTCGGCGATGCCGCCGAGATTGGCGCCCACCGAGGGCTGCCCGGCGGCCGTCGCCGCCACGATGGCCTGGAGCACGAATGCCGCGATGCGATGGATGGCGATCCTCATGGCCGACTCCTTGTCGGGAGGCCCCTGCGTTCCCGAAGGATGATCGGGGCGTGACCGGCGGATGTGCGAGCGTCGCGCATGCAAACGGCGTCCGCGGCTTCAGCGAACCAATCGGAAGGCGTGCAGGATGATGCGTCCCGTGCGGGGAGCGCCGGAGGCCTGCAGGCCGAGGTTCTTCATGGCGTTCATCGTGATGCCGAACGCGCCGGCCTGATTGCCGTGAAACAGCTGCCGGCGGAACGAGGCGATGGGGACGCGGAGGGTCGTTCGTTCCCCGGTGCCGAACAGGGCATCGGCGATGTACGACTCGCCGTCGTCGCCGGCACCGAGGTCGAACTTCGAGGACGGAGGCCCGGAGCCGGCCTCGGCCAGCACCACGTTGAGTTGCAAACCCTTGGGCGCGGTGATGTCGAGTTCGATGGCGAAGTACCCGTCGAGGTCGGTGGAGCCGGCCGGACCGCGGGGGATCGCGCATGACGCGGGACCGAAGATGTTGATGCCCGCCCCGTATTGCGAGCCGGCGTCGTACTCGAGGACGAGCGAGTCCCCCTCGCGGCTCCAACGCATCGAAGCGTCGGGCGCGCCCCAGGCCTCCGGTTCACGAACCCACGGTTGCAGCAGATCGAGCGTGGGTGGACGGCCCGGGTGCTGGCCGGGGGCGTATGTCACGGCGAGTCGCTTGGGAAGGGAGGTGGGCATCGTTCGCGTGGTCGCGGCGTGCAGGTCGTGGAGCGTCCGATTGGCGCGAGCCATGCTCGCGAGCAACTCGGCGTAGGGCTGATCGTGGATGTCGACGATGCCGTAGTTGGAGTCCTCGCCGTCGAACCGCCCTTGCGGCGACTGGTCGGAGAACTCGAACCAGTGCGAGCCGATGACGACGGGGAAGGCGAGCGTGTCGGGAACGAGCCCCTCGTACGCCGCGCCGCGTTCGGCCTGGGTCTCGACGATGGCGCTGGCGCCCCGGGTGTTGGGATTGCCGCTGGCGTTGGACCTGGCTCGCCAGGAGAACTCGGTGTGCATGAGCGGACGGCCGCCGAGCAGCCAGAATCTCGCAAGGGTTCGCTCATCGGCACGGGATTCGAAGACGTACTGGTTCACGGAGACGACGTCGCAATGCCTGCCGCACGCGCGGATGACGGACTCGGGCGCGTTGCCGGGGAATCGCACGCCCAGGATCAGGGTGCCGGGCATCTCCTCGCGGGTGATCTTCGCGGAGACTTCGAAGAAGCGATCGGCGAGCATGGCGGTGTAGGCGTCGCGGTCGGCCATGGCGGCTTCGGTCGACGAGGGCTGCATGGCGGCCGAGTTGATCGCATCCCACGACTCGAAGGGGCGTCCCCACGCCTTGGCGAAGTTGTCGAGCGACCCGTGCCGCCGCTCGAGGAACTTCACGGTCTCGAGGCGACGCACGTCCGAGGCGCCGAGTTCGAAGGCCTTCTCCAGCAGCGTGTAGGTCGGGATCTCGTCCCAGCCGGACTTGCCGAACCATGGCATCTCGTTGTCGAGAAAGACCCCCAAGACGTCGGCGCCCTTGGCGATCCGGGCGATCCCCGCCTTGGTGTTGGCCCGCACGTACGACTCGAAGTCGGGCCTGAGCGAATCGAGGCACCTCGAATGGTCGCCTTCGACGACGTAGAGGACGGGCGTGCATCGCATCGCGCCTCCCTCGACGGCCGCCGGCGCGCTCCACGCACCGAGCGTGTTGAAGCCGTGATCGGCGAGGAGTCGCCGAACCGCAGTGCCCCATGCCGCCTTGTCGCCCGCGTACTTGGAGGCCACGGGAGCGTAATAGGACGTGTTCGGCCGCGGGGCGTAGGGTTCGTCGCTGACGTTGTTGACGCCGATGGAGACGAACCGCTCACCCGCGGCGTTCTCGAACCACCACACGCCGCGGTCGTCCTTGACGACCTTGTAGCCGCCGCGGGGGTCCGAGTCGGCCGACGCGAGGCGGCAGCATGCCAGCATGCAGGCGAGCACGAACAGGAAGGCGGAGGGCCGGCGTTGGGTCATGGAGAATCTCCTCGTCGCGGCCCCGAAGGCGCCGCGAACAAGAAGGTATCCACGCATCCGCGCCGGAGGTCCCGGCCTCAGGGCGAGACCACCCACGCCGCCCCGGGCCGACGGCGAAGCGGACTCGAGCGTCCGTTCGCCTCATGCACGGTTCGCCCGGCCTTGATCGTCTCGACGACGTGCACCTGACGCAGTTCCGCCGGCCCGGCCCTGAGCGGATCGCCGGAGAGGATCACCAGGTCGGCCTGCTTGCCGACCTCGAGAGACCCCTTGCGGCCGTCCTCTCCCAAGAGGTTCGCCGCGACGCGGGTGATCGCGGCGAACCCCTGCTCGACGCTGATGCGTTCCCGAGGCCCCAGGATGTCCCCGCTGGAGGTTCGGCGCCCCGCCGCGGCCTCGAGGACCCGGAGCGGGTCGACGAACCCTGCCGACGAATGCAGCGCCACGGGCACGCGATGGGAAAGGGCCGTCGATGCGGGGGAGAGTCGCTCGGCGTCGTCGAGGTCGGGCATCGCGTCGCGAAGCCGATCGCCATCGATCGCGATTCGGCCGGGGCCGAAGACGACGCCCACCCGCGGCTCCAGGAGCGCCTCGAACTGCTCACCGCCCGCCATGTCGGCTCCGACGAGCAAGGGCCGACGGCCGTTCGGGCCCTTGGACGCGGCGACCTCGTTGATCACCTCGACGAACATCGCGATCGCCTCGCGTCCGTGAGCGTCGGCCATGACTTGCCAATCCTTGTCGTAGGCCTCCATGAAGAGGTCGCGGGCCGTGGACCGGTCGACGCCGCGGCGGCCGGGCGCGGCGGGTTCGGGATGATCGAGGGTGTCCGCCAACTCGCGGTCGAAGGTGATCGAGATGCCCGCCACGCGATACCCGTTGGCGTACGACGCGGACTTCCACGGGCCCGAGAGGCAAGCCGCCGGCGTCGCCGTCCCACCATCGACGAAGGCGACCACGTCGACGGCCATGCGACGCGCGGCGGCCAGTCGCACGAATGCGGCGTGCATCGCCTCGCCGACGCCTGCCTGCGCGACGGTGGTGCAGCCGCGAGCGGCGAGCAGTTGCTGGCCCGCCAGCACGACCGCGGCGAGCGATTCGACGGGACGCGACGCGACCAACGCGGCCATCGCGACGGCGGCGTCCGTCCCCTCGAGCGTGCCCGATCTCGCGGCGTTGACGCCCGCGATTTCGCACGCCTTGGAGTTCAACACGACGACCCGACCGCCCGCCGCGAGGAGGATCGCGGGCATGTCGCGGACGGCTTCATCGAGGCGACTTCGCGTCAGGGCTTCGCGGAGCGGTTCCGACGCGACCGCCAGCGCCATGCCGATCCTCCGCGACACCGGATCCTTGGGGTGGGCCGCGAGCGCCTGCACGAAGGCCTCGTCGCCGGGGGCGAGGCCCGACACGTCGACGGCGGAGGCGACCAACCCCGCGGCCAGACACGATCCGCCGCAATCGATGAAGCCGGGCATGACGACCTGCCCGTCGAGATCCCGCACCCGCGTGGCGTCCCCCTTGAAGGCGAGCACCTGCTCGACGCTCCCGACCGCGAGGATGCGACCATCCTTCAGGGCGAGCGCCTGCGCGCCAGGGACGGCGGGATCCATCGTCACGACGGAGGCGTCGACGAGGATGACATCGGCGACATCGGCGACATCGGCGGCATCGGCGGCATCGGCGGCGAGCGAGGCGGGGCCGGCGAGCAACGGCAGCAGTGCCGCGAACGAACGACGGAAGCGAGGCGCCAGTCGGGTGGTCATGCGGACTCCTTGTGTCGGAGCCATGGTACTCCCGAAGGGGTATTCCCGAAGGGGTTTTCCCGCGGAACGCCCCGACCGAACGCGTCGATCAGCGGGCGTACTCGATCGCCCGCGTCTCGCGGAGGACGGTGACGCGGATTTCGCCGGGGAAGGTCATTTCCTCGCTGATCTTCTTCGAGATCTGGTGCGCGATGAGGAAGGCCTCGTCGTCGTCGACCTTGGCGGCATCGATCATGACGCGGACTTCACGGCCGGCCTGGATGGCGTAGGCCTCGGTGACGCCCCGGAACCCCATCGCGATGTCCTGGAGGTCATTGAGCCGCTGGACGTACTTCTCCATGCTCTCGCGGCGGGCGCCGGGGCGGGCGGAGGAGACGGCGTCGGCGGCCATCACGATGGGCGTGTAGAAGCTGGTCGAGGGGATGTCGGCGTGGTGGCCGCCGATGGCGTTGAGGACGGGTTCCTTCTCGCCGAACTGCTTGGCGAAGTCCATGCCGATCTTGGGGTGGCCGCCCTCCATCTCGTGGTCCATGGCCTTGCCGATGTCGTGCAGGAAGCCGCAGCGACGAGCGACCGCGCCGTCGAGTCCGAGCTGCTCGGCGATGATCTGGCAGAGGAAGCCGACCTCGATGGAGTGGCGAAGGACGTTCTGACCGTAGCTCGTGCGATAGTGGAGCTTGCCCATCGCCTCGAGGATCTTGGGGTGAAGCCCTCGGAGGTTGGCCTCGACGGCGGCGTCCTTGCCGTACTTCATGATGCGTTCGTTGGTCTCGCTGCGGACCTTCTCCACGATCTCCTCGATGCGGGAAGGGTGCATGCGGCCGTCGGCGATGAGCCGCTCGAGCGACTCGACGGCGATGGCCTGCCGAACCTTGTCGAAGCAGGAGACGATGATGACGCCCGGCGTGTCGTCGACGATGATGTCGACGCCGGTGGCCTTCTCGATGGCGCGGATGTTGCGGCCCTCGCGGCCGATGATGCGGCCCTTCATGTCGTCGGAGGGGATGGCGACGCTCCGCACGGTGCTTTCGGAGACGTGCTCGCCGGCGAACCGCTGCACGGCCATCAACGTGATCTCGCGGGCCTTCTCCTTGGCCTCGGCCTCGGCCTCCTCGACGATCTTGCGGGCCACCTTGCCCATCTCGTGACGCGTGTCCTCGGCGATGCGTCCGAGCAGCAGTTCCCTCGCCTGGGCGGGCGTCATGTTCGCCGTCCGCTGGAGCGCCTCGACCTGCTCGGCGAGCGTCTTCTCGAGCTGCTCGCGGACCCGCTGCGTCTCGGCCTCCTTGGAGCGGAGCGAATCGAGCTGCCTCGACACGGCCTGCTCCTTCTGACCGAGCGAATCCTCCTTGCGGTCGAGGGCGTCCTCGCGCTTGGTGAGGCGTCGTTCGGTCTCGCGAAGCTCATGACGTTCGGCTTCGAGTTCCTTCTCGGCGGCGGCCTTGCGCTCGAGGGCCGAACGCTCCCCTTCCAGCCGGATGCGTTCCGCCTCGGCGCGGGCCTCCTGTTCGGCCCGCTCGAGGGTGCGTCGGGCCTGGTCGCGTTCGGCCGCCACGGCTCCCTTGCCCATCACCCGGGCGATGACGAAGCCCGCGGCGCCGGCCACGACGGCCGCCACGGCGATGCCCACGGCGAGCGCCGTCGCGGGAACCTCGGCGACGACGAGAGGGCTGAAGGGGATGGCGATTGAAGGGAGGTGAGTCGTGACGTCCATGGTCCCAATGCCGCGGCGTGCGCGGCCTCCTCGGTGCGAGTGAAGTCCCGGTCTCCCGCAGGAACCCGCGACGACGCACCGAGCCAGACCCTTGAGGACGATCCCGGAAGTGAAGACCCGCGCGACCCCGTCTCGACCGCCCCGTCGATCACGAACGCCGATGTCCCGCCCGCAGGGCGCGGTCGACGAACGGATTCAGGGGGGTGCATGCATCCACGATTGGAACGCAACAACGGCCGACGGTCGGGTAGCGGTACGTGTTCCTCCGCGTCGCTACCCCAGGCGAGGAGGATTCCGGTGATCGATGCTCTTGCCACGCGCGAGCGACGCGGTTGGATGAAGAATGAATGAACGCGTCGAAGACGGGGCGTTGGGAACTGGCAGGTTGTCGCCGCCGGTTCCCGGCGTCCGAGCGGACGCTCGAACGCTTCCTTGGGTTCCGGATGCATCCCTATGCTAGGACAGACCGCGGGTGGCCGGGTCGACAGACCCGCCCGCGAAGCCCTGACGCCTTACGAACGACGCGAGGAAGTCTCCATGCCCGTGCGATCCAACCGTCTGCCCGCCACCCATTCGCTCCTGCTGGCCGCCCTTGCAGCCTCACTCCTGCCGCTCGCGGCGGGTTGCAGTTCGTCACGTGCCCGCCATCAGGTGACCGTGGCGGGCGAGGCGACGGTCACGCGGCCGTTGGCGCTGGACATCGACAATCACAACGGCAGCGTGGAGATCCGCGTCGACTCGACGGTGGCCCGTCCCGTCGTCATGGCGAGCTGCCCCGGCTCGACGGCGACCGAGCGTCAACCCGACTTCGTGAGCGCCGACCTGGTCGCCGAGGAGGGTCGCGGCGTGCTGCGGGTCATCGCTTCGAGCCCCGATCGCCCGGAGCCCAAGTACGTCAACCTGCGCATCATCGTGCCCGCCTGCGACGGCCTTCGCGTCCGCAATCAGGGCGGCCCGGTCCGCGCCTCGGGCGTGAGCGGCGCGGTCGACGTGGTCAACGACATGCCGGGCCTGACTGGCGGCACGCAGATCCGCTTCGCCTCCCCGATGACGCAACCGGTGACGATTCACGCCAACCATGGCGGGATCGATCTTCGGGTTCCGGAGGGCTCGACCGGCCTCTTGCGGTTCAAGACCGATCAAGGGGTCATCAGGGCCGACACCGCGAAGGCCGCCGTTCGGGGCGCCGTCTCGAACGGCCGGGAGCAGTCGGCGACGATGAACGGCGGCGCCAACGCCGTCACGCTCACCACCGAATCGGGCGAGATCCACTTCCGCTACGGTCGCCAGTGAGGGGTCGCCAGTGAGGGGTCGCCAGTGAGG
>JBAXFU010000041.1:0-27166 GCA_037139735.1 Phycisphaerae bacterium | reverse complement strand
GGTCGCCAGTGAGGGGTCGCCAGTGAGGGGTCGCCAGTGAGGCGTGCGGCCGGCGATCAGGCGGCCTTGGCGTGCGCCATCGGCGAGACCGTGTCGACGTACCGCAGGATCTGCTCGACAACGAACGCGCGGTGCGACTGATTGAAGCTGAAGTCGAAGGCCGCGCCGGCGATCACGTTCTGTCCGCTGTCGAGGTGCTTGTGCACGAGCCGGGCCGTCACCGCAAGCGGCGCGGGGATGATCGGCCTGAGGTCGATGCGCATCCAGACCATGCGGCAGCGATCGGCCGCCGCGGCGTCTTCCTTCGAGAAGATCAGGCCCAACCCGCCTCCACCGATGTTCATCAGTTGGCCGTGGAACCTGGGCCCCACCTCGGGAAGCGTCGCCTGCCCGATGCCCGAGCCGTCGGAGGTGCCCGCCTCGAGTCCGTGGATGACCACCCTGTTGGCGGCTTCGGCGAGCGAGACGGACATGGGGCTGAGCAGCGGCCAGCACTCCACTTGGGGCAGGTGGAGTTCGGTCGTCGAGACGCGCAGGAAATCGCGACGAGGACAGCGTTCGACCTTGTGAGGCATCGCCAGTCGCAACCCCTTCGCCGCGGGCCCCCACGGCGACTCGCTGTCGGCGGGACCAAGGAGCCGCGACTGGAACATCCAGCGATTCTGCCCGACGGCCAGCACGCCGATGATGTCCGAGCCGGGGGAGAGATGCACCGGGGCACCGGCCGCCCCGGCCTCCTCGACGAGAATCTCGTCCCCCGAAAGGCCGATCACCCGCACCCGCCACATCAGATCAGGGACGTCGGCATGGTGCGCGGCGTTCCCCGGCGCAGCTGCCCGGTGGCTGTCGAGCGAAAACTCGATGCCGCCACCGCGTTGATAGATCTGCTGGAGACTCTCGCGCCAACGTTCGGTTCGTGATCGATGCGCGGGCATGCGAGGCCTCCTGGCGTGGTCGTGTGCATGGGGTCGATCCCCCGCTCGGGGAATCCGGCCGCGGCGTTCATCGACCCCTCCGGCCCGCGGATTCACTCCGGCCCGATTCGCGGTCCTCGCCCGTGCCGCTCTCCGCGGCAGGATCCTCACGAACGGCCCTCGCCCGCCGTTATCCGGCCAGAGGGGCCCCGCTTCTCGCGGGGATCCGTCGCAGGGCGTCGCTCGCGGACCTCAGCGGCGCGGCGTCGGCCACGCCGGGCGAACCGAACGCGACGAGGTACAGCACGCGGGCGGCCTCCTCGAGCACCGCACGCTCCTCGCTCCGTTCGGCCCGCAGTTCGGCGGCGTGACGCAAGGGCGGCTTCCACGCGGGGCGGGGCGCCCCCATTCGGGCAAAGGCTCGATCGAGTTCACGCCCGAGCCGAGCGGCATCTCGCCCGGCGATCGCCCATCCCGATGCCTGCTCGGCCGAGCGAGCGCGGCGACGGACGTGCACGACGGTCACAACGATGAAGATCACGACGACCGCCCCCACGGCCCCGCCGGCCACCCACGCGAACTCTCGAAGTCGTCGAACGACCTGCCTCGCGCGAACCTGATCGGGTTCCTCGCCGCGAGCGAGCGACTCGGCGAACTTCGCGAACCACGGCTGGTCGCGGTCCGAGGCGCCGAGCAGTCGCTGCTGGCTTCCGGCGTCGAACGTCACGACGTTGAGATTCCATCGATCGCGCAGGTCGGCGAAGAACTGCGTGACGCGCCCGAACACGGTGTTGCGCCGCTCTCGAAGCTCGTCGATGCCGGCGGGCGGCGTGGCGTCGAACGTCCGCCAGTGGCCCGGCGCGATCTCGACCTCGCACCATGCGTGGGCGTGCGACTGACGCACGACATAGGTGGCGGTGTCGGGCTCGAACTCGGTGGCCATGTATCCGGCGACGACCCTCGCGTCGATGCCGACGGCGCGGCAGAGGCCCGCGAGGGCGGCGGCGAAGAGTTCGCAGTGCCCCGACCGCGTCTCGAGCAGGAAGTGCTCGACAGGATCCGCTCGAAGCGGCGGAGGGGGCACATCCAGCGTGTAGCCGCAGGTCCGGTGAAGGTGCTCAACAAAGGCCCGCGCCGCCGCGGCGTCATCGACAACCGCACGGCGCGAGGCCACGGATTCGATGTTGGCGTCCCGGAGAATGGCGACGGCGATCTCGGCAAGACGCGGCGACTGGGCGGGGATGTCCCCCCGCCTCGACGGGGCGATCCGCGAATCCGTGGGCAACCGCGGGATGGAGACCACCTCGTACTCGAGTCGTCCCCCCTCGCCCTTGTTGGCCATGCGGGCGGTCTGGATGTCGAACTCGATGTCGGTGCCCCCGGGGACGCGAACCCGCCGCGGACGCCAGAGCGTGAACATGGTGGCGTCGCCCCGCGGCGTCTGGCGAATGCTGACCTTCTGCACCACGGCGTCGGCGTCGGGTTCGATCCGCAGGCGTCCCCGCTGGGGCAGGTCCGTTTCGGGCGCGCCGGGCGTGAGTCGTCGCACGACGACCCGCGTCTCGTCGTCGGCGCGGGATCGCTTCCACTCGCGACCCGTGTAGGAATCGAGGACCGCGCCGCGGAGGTAGAGCGGGGAGCGGTCCTGCGTGATGAGCGATCCCGAAAGGTCCGCGAGACGGACGTCCATCACGCGGGTCTGGGACTCGCTGATCAGGCCACCCTTGGAAAGGTCGACTTCATCCACGAACCCGGTGGCGCGCCCGGCCGCGGCCTGTCCGAAATCGCCGAATCGACGCAGTCCGATGCCGCGCGGGATGAAGAGGAACGCGGCGACCGCGCCCGCCATCCCGAACGCCACGGCCACCACGCCCAGGCGACGGAGCGTCCTGGCTTCACGCCTGCCCAGGGGCACGGCCTCCGCGACGCGGCCCGCGGCGGAGGCGGCCGCGTGCAGTTGGCAGAGCATCGCTGCGTGCACGGCCGTGGGCGTCAGGGCGGCCAGCACGATGCCCAGCAGCAGCGAGTTGTCGGAGAGCGTCGCGCCGATGCCCATGAAGACCGAGACGGTGACCATCTGCCCGTAGTCGCCCGGCCGGCGCGATTGCCACGCTTTGAGGGCCAGAATGGCCGCCATCAGCCAGAGGAAGGAGGAGATGGCGTCCTGCTCGAGGTAGCCGCGAAGTCCCGCGGCGATCACCGCGACGATCAGCAACCCCGTCGAGACCCATCTGGGCATGGAGACTCGCCGGCGTCCCGCGTGGGCCGCCCGCTCGTTGAACCACCACCCGCCCAGCAACATGGCGGCCAGGACCAGACACAGGATCGAAGAGGCCTCGGCCACGCCCACCGCGCACGCAGCGAGCAGCATGCAGGCGAGCGTGGCCCGGGAAAGTCGAGCGGGCAGATTCACGCGTTCGCCTCCGTGGCGAAGGTGGCGGTCGGATGCGAGAATGTGGCGGCGGCGTCGGCCCCCACGATCATGCCGCCCGGAGCGGCGGAGAGCGGCCGCGTTCCCGCCACGACGGCGAACCGGAGCGATTCGCCATCGCGCGGCGACGTCCTTGCTGGGTTGGACGACTCGGGCGTCCAGATCGCCAACGACCGCATCGCCGCCCGTACGTGCGCGGGACCGGACCCGAACCCGACCAGCATCGACGAGTCGGGCCCGGCCACGGCGAAGTCGCGGCCCGTCCGCTGGGCGTAGAGGCACATGCCCGCGACGGCCGCGATGATCCGCTCCTGGGCCGCGCCGTCATCGGCGATGTCGAAGGCAATCAGCACCCGGCCGGCCCGACGCGTGGCGTCGACGCGGACCAACAGCGGCTCGACGCGAGCCGACGCACGCCACGCGACGCT
This sequence comes from Phycisphaerae bacterium, assembly GCA_037139735.1. Classification (GTDB taxonomy): domain Bacteria; phylum Planctomycetota; class Phycisphaerae; order Phycisphaerales; family UBA1924; genus UBA2402. The sequence goes on along the minus strand of JBAXFU010000041.1, from coordinate 23,393 downwards.
CCGAAGCGGATCGCCCGGAACATACTCGCGAAGGGCGTGAAACTCGTCGCCCTCCCGAGAGGCCTTTGCCGCAGCGGCCGCCCGGCGGTCGCCGCGAGAGGGTCGAAGCGGCTCCCCGACGACGGCGGCGGGTCTGGGCAGCACCAGCAGGTCCTGCGAATCGTCAAACTCGACGCTCTTGCGGGTCAGACCGAAGGGGAAGGTGCTCGTCACGCGGAAGCGACCCAGGCGGACCGGTCCGCGGGCGACGCACGCGGGCGAGGCCTCGATGGTGGCCGATTCACGCGCCCGGACGCCGGCGACAAAGCCCCGCGTGGCCGCCAACCGCTCGCCGGAGCGGCGAGGAAGGTCGATCTCCTCGACGAGCAGGGAGATCGCCGGGATGCGGCGATTGGCGTTGAGGACGCGGTAGCGAATTCCGGCCGACTCCCCCAGCACGCCGTCACGCGGCGAAAGGCGCTCGACGCGGATGCCCATCAGGTTCGCGCCGCTCAGGATGCCGGAAACGATCAGTCCTCCCGCAGCGAGGCCGAAGATGGCGAAGAGCAGATTGTTCTGTCCGTTGATGGCCCCGAGAATCAACACCACCGTCGTGATGCAGTACGTGAAGCCGGGACCGTGCAACAGGTAGCGGCGTCCGACGATTCGGGCTGCCCGGGTTGGGTGTGCTGGCTGTCCTGACACTCCGGTGCGCTCCGAGCCTTGGTCGTTCGGTCAGGGGGTGGGCTTGAGTTCCTGCACCGTGGGAAGGTCCTTGATGGACGCAAGCCCGAAGTGGTCGAGGAACTGGCGGGTCGTGCCGTACAGCATCGGGCGACCGAGCTCCTCGGCCCGGCCCTTGATGGTGATGATGCGGCGGTCCATCAGGGACTTGATGACCTCGCCGCACGAGACGCCGCGAATCGCCTCGAGCTGCGCTCGGGTGATGGGCTGCTTGTACGCGATGATGGCGAGCGTCTCGACGGCGGCGCGCGTGAGCTTGGCGCCAAGACGCGAGCGGTGGAACTCGGCGATGGTCTCGGCGAACTCGGGCAGCGTCATCACGCGGTACCCGCCCGCGATCTGCTCGATGCGGAAGGAACGGCCTGATCGCTCGTACTCGGCGTTGAGGGAGGCCACGGCCAGGGCGACCTGCTCGCAGGCGGCCTGCACGGCTGCGGGGCTCGACGGACGGCCCGAGGGCTTGTGGCCGGGCTCGGGATCGTGGGCCTCGTCATCGGCGAGCCGAACCAGCTTGAGCGCGGCGGCGAGGCGTTCGGGCGGGAGGGGGCGATCCGTGCTCAGCAGGATCGCCTCGACCTTGCCGCAGATCGCGGGGTCGGCGGGAGCGGAGGCCGGCGGAGGAACTTCGCTCGGCTCGATGACGGCGTCGGGCTTCACGGGCCAACGGTAGGTCGGGGCAAGTGCCGAGGGGCATGCCCGCGGCGGGAGAAACGCGCGGGCGGCGGCCCGCGAGCCCGCCGGCGTGCATGCCCCCGAACATTCAGTCGCCCACGCGATTCGCTATGATGGATCGGCGTCGGGAGGGGCGTCGTCCCCTCCGACCCTACCGACCGTCTCCGAGCACCACCCATGTCCTCCAGCCCGTCCAACCCCGAGACAGCCCCCGCCAAGCCCGCCACCCCCGACGACGGGGGCAAGAGCCGCTACCGGGCCACGCTGAACCTGCCCCAGACCTCCTTCCCCATGAAGGCGAACCTGGTCCAGAACGAACCGGCCTCGATGAAGCGATGGAACCAATCGAGGGTCTACGCGCGCCTCCGCGACGCGAGGAAGCAATCGCCCAAGTTCGTCTTCCACGACGGTCCCCCGTACGCGAACGGATCGATCCACCTCGGGCACCTGATGAACAAGTGCCTGAAGGACTTCGTGGTTCGTTCCCGGGGCATGATGGGGTTCGACGTCCCCTACACGCCGGGGTGGGACTGCCACGGACTTCCCATCGAGCACAAGGTGATGACCGAGCTCGTGGAGGGCGGCAAGGTCGAGAAGCTCAAGACGCTCGACGAGTGGACCCGCCGCGCCGCGATTCGTCGCGAGTGCCAGAAGCACGCCGAAAAGTACATCAAGCTTCAGTCCGGCCAGATGCAGCGACTGCTCACGCTGGCGGATTACGACGATCCGTACATGACGATGGCCCCGGCCTTCGAGGCAGCGACGCTTGAGGTGCTCGCCACGCTCCTCGAACGCGACCTGGTCTTCCGCGCGCTCAAGCCGGTGCACTGGTCGATCGCCAACGAGACGGCGTTGGCCGAGGCCGAGCTCGAGTACTACGACCGCGAGGACCTGAGCGTCTACGTCGACTTCGAGGCCGCCGACGCGGACGCGGTCTATGACGCCTTCGGACTCCCCGCGCACGCCGACGAGGAGACCGAGGAGGAGGCGGGCGACGAAGACGCCGCCAAGACGCCTCGCCCGGGCATGCGTCCCCACCAGCGGCCCTGCTTCATGATCTGGACAACGACGCCATGGACGCTTCCCGCGAACATGGCCATCGCGGTCAATCCCAAGTTCGACTACGCGCTGGCGTGGATCGATGGCAACGTGACGATCCTCGCCGCGGAGGCGGTCGAGCGAGTCACCAAGGCCGCTCGCAGCGAGCAGGTCGTCGAACTGGCCCGCGTGCGGGGCGAAGCCCTGCTGGGCCTGGCGTACCGCCATCCCTTCGTCGATCCGGCGAGGGGCGAGGGCGTGGGCGCGCTCAACGCGAGCCAAGGGGTGGAGATCCCCGCCAACGCCAAGGTCTTCCGCGTCGTCGGCGCCGACTACGTCACGCTCGAGGACGGCACCGGGCTGGTGCATACCGCCCCGGGACACGGCCAGGAGGACTACATGACGGGCCTTCGCGAGCACGTGCCCGTCTACTGCCCCGTCAAGGCCGACGGCACCTACGACGCCACCGTCCCCGCATGGCTTCGGGGCAAGAACGTCTGGGAAGCCAACAAACTCGTCGCCGAACACCTCCGCCAATCCGGCCACCTCTTCCACGACTTCACCTTCACCCACAGCTACCCGCACGACTGGCGCAGCAAGACCCCCACCATCTTCCGCTGCACCGAGCAGTGGTTCGTCGGCGTCGATCGCCCCTTCGCCATCGCGGGCGAGCAGCCGCAGCACCTCCGCCAACGCGGCCTCGACACCACCCGCGAAGGCGTCAACTTCGTGCCCGAATGGGGCCGCAACCGCCTTCGCGGCATGCTCGAATCCCGTCCCGACTGGTGCATCTCTCGCCAGCGTGCCTGGGGCCTTCCCATCCCCGCCTTCGAGACCCCCGACGGACAAACCTTCATGACCCCCGCCAGCGTTCGCGCGGTGCTCGAGGTCGTCCGCAAGAAGGGCTCCGACGCGTGGTTCACGCATGCGCCGGCCGACCTGCTGGCTTCCTACGACCCGCAGCAGGATCCGCACCTCCCGCAACCCCTCAAGGACCGCTTCCACGGCAACGCCCCCTTCGCCCACCTCAAGAAGGGCGGCGACATCCTCGACGTCTGGTTCGAGTCGGGCTCCTCGTGGAACGCCGTCATGCGCGAACGCGGGCAAGGCTACCCCTGCGACCTCTACCTCGAAGGATCCGACCAGCACCGCGGCTGGTTCCAGCTCTCGCTACTGCCCGCGCTGGGCGTCACCGGACAACCCCCGTTCCGCACGCTGCTGACGCACGGCTTCATGGTGGACCGCGACGGACGCAAGCTCAGCAAGAGCCGCCCCGACGCCAGCCGCTACGAGGTCGACAGCCTGTGCACCGAGTTCGGCATGGACGTCATGCGCTGGTGGGTCTCGTCGCTCGCCTACGAGAACGACGTCAAGGTCGACGTCGAACTCTTCGGACTGGCGGGCGAGAGCTACCGCAAGGTCCGCAACACCCTGAGATTCATGCTCAGCAATCTCTCCGACTTCTCGGCGAGCGACATGGTCGATCTCAAGTCCTTGCCCCCCGCCTCGCTGGAGGCGTGGATCCTGGGCGAGTTCGATCGCGTCGCGGCCGACGCCATCCGGGCGTACGAGCAGTACGACTTCAAGACCGTTCACAAGGCGATCTTCGACTTCTGCAACACCACCTTGTCCTCGGAGTACCTTGCCGCGGCCAAGGACCGCCTCTATTGCGACGCCCCGACCGCTCCGCGACGCCGGGCGACGCAGTCCGCCCTCTGGTCGATCACCGACGGGCTCTGCCGCCTGCTTGCCCCCATCATGACCCACACCGCCGACGAGGCGTACCGGGCGCTCTGGAAGGCGTCGGACGTCGACCGCTGCGTGCACCTCGAGCCCTTCATTCGCGCCTTTGGCGTGACGTCGAGCGGTCAGTGGCCCAAGGTCCTGGCGGCACGCGACGCCGCTCGGCTGGCGCTCGAGCGGGCCAAGGCCGAGGCGGGCGTCGAGAACCCCCTCGATGCCGGCGTGACGCTGCCGGATCCGGAACGAGCCCTGAGTCAGTTCGACCCGGTCGATCTCGCGGACCTGATCGGCGTGAGCGAAGTGACGCTCGACGCCGACGCCACGGACGTTCGGGTCGTCGACCTTCGCGAGCGGCCTCGCTGCGAGCGTTCATGGAAGCGCGACGGCACGGTGCGGCCTCGCGCCGACGGAGGCACGCTCAGCGATCGCGACGCGGCGGCCGTCGGCACGACGTGATCCGCCGCCGACTCGCGGCGCGAGTTCGACTGTCGCACGCCCGTTCATCGCCGCAGGATGAACGAAGCGAGCCATGGCGCCACGGTCATCGCGAGCCGAATCGCCGACCTGGTCGACCCCGGGCCATTGCCCTTGGAAGCCCCCTTGCGTCCGGCCAGCAGCACGCCGGCGAGCAGTCCCATGCCTGCCATGCCGCCCGCTCGCCACAGCGGGTGCACGGCGGCCGGACGGGAGGCGTCGTGCCGCTCGCCCAACTCGATCAATCTCGCCTTGGCCAGTTCCAGTGGCGTCATGGGATCCGCCGTTCGTTGGCGATCACGTTCCGCATCGCCGACCGCACCAGACGACGACCGCCCCCAGGAGCAGGGCGCACCCGCCGGAAGACGCGGCACCCGCGGCGGGAGAGCTCCGCTCGGCGACGGCAAGATAGATCGCCGTCAAGAGCAGGACGAGCCCCGCCGCGGATGCCGCCACGCCGAGCAGGATGATCGCGACGGCCGTCGCGACACGAAGGGTCATGAGACGCAGCACTCGCCCCTCGGCCTCGGCGAGTTCGGCGGTGCGCACGATCAGTTCGGTGACGGCCTGCACGATTCAACTCCGCCTCGAGAGCACGAGCCCGGCCGCCATGCCGACCGCGAAGACGGCCGCGAGGGACATGACGGGGTGCTCGCCGACCTGTCGCCCCACGGCCTCGGCGGTCTGCTTGGCCTTGGCGCTCGCGTCTCGCAGCCGCTCGGAGAGGCGTTCCTTCGCCTCGGTCGCGCCGACCTTCGCGGAGCGCACCGCGTCGTCTCGAAGATGCGAGAGGTCGTTGCGGAGCATGCTGAGGTCGGCGCGAAGACGATCGAGCTCGCGTTGCAGCGCGAGGTTCCCGTCGGACATGACGTCTGCTTCCATGGCGGACTCCGTGATGATGGGTGAAGGACCAGGCGGCGAACGTCGCCGCCACGAGGGGAGGGTCGACCCGCTCGAGGGCCCCCGCCACGGGGACTGTTCCCCGATCGGGCATCGCAGGATCGCGGACCTTTCCCCGTGGCGGTCGCAGCGACTAACCGCCATCCTCAAGACGTTCCTGATGAGCATCGCCACCGATCGCCGCGAACGCTCGCGACGGCAACGGGGCGCGACGACGAACCAGAGGAGCCCTCCCATGGCGACGATCACCGAGAAGTCCGATGCGCAGATCAAGACCGACGTGCTCAGCGAACTCAAGTGGGATCCGACCGTCGACGAGACCGAGGTCGGCGTGCAGGTCAAGGACGGCGTGGTGACGCTGGCGGGCAACATCAGCAGCTATCCGAAGAAACTCGCCGGACTCGACGCGGCGCATCGCGTCAACGGCGTTCGCGACGTGGTCGACAACCTCACGGTTCGAATCCCCTCGACCTGGGCGCGAAGCGACGAGGACATCGCCAAGGCCGTCCGTCACGGGCTGACATGGGACGTCCTCGTCCCCGACGAACGGATCACCACCACGGTCGCTGGCGGCACGGTGACGCTCGAGGGGAACGTCGAGAGCTGGTCCCAGCGGTACGACGCGGAGCGAGCCGTGCAGCGGGTGACCGGCGTGCGGTCCGTCATCAACCACATCACCGTCAACGCCACGTCGGTGTCGGCCGACCTGATCCGTCGACAGATCGAGGAGGCCCTCGAACGCCAGACCTCCCGGGAGGCCAAACGCATCAACGTCGCCGTCCGTGACGGCGTGGTGACGCTGACGGGCGCCGTGCGTTCGTGGACGGAGAAGAACGCCCTCGAGCGAGCGGCGTACTACTCCCCCGGCGTCAAGCGAGTGGTCGACAACACCACGGTCGATTCGTGCCTCTGACGCGGCCCGCCCCACACCGGAGATCGCCCATGGCCGACCACCCGCCTGTCACCATCGCCTTCGAGGGCCTCGCCGAGTCCGATGCCGTTCAGACGGCGGCCGTGCGGCACGCCCGGTCCCTCGAGCGATTTTGCGACCGCATTCTGGGCTGCACCATCGTGATCAGCCGTCCGCACCATCACGGGCGTCACGGCGATCTGTTCAGCGTGCGGATCCGCCTGTCGGTCCCGGGACGCGACATCGTGACCAGCCACGAGCATCGGTGGAACCACGCGCACGAGGACGTCTTCGTCGCCCTGCGAGACGCCTTTGTCGCGACGCGGCGTCAACTCGAGGACCACGTCCGGATCATGCGGGGCGACGTCAAGCATCATGCCACGGCCCTGACGGAGAGCGAGGAGGCGTCATGAGAGCGACCATGCACGAAGCGGCCGACGAAGTGATCGTCAACGCCGGCGGGGTGGCCCTGGACGGCGTGCTGCACCTGCCGCCGCACGCCGCCGGCCTCGTGGCCTTCGCCCACGGCAGCGGCAGCAGCCGCCACAGCCCGAGGAACTGCCGCGTGGCGACTCGCCTGCACCAGGCGGGGTTCGGCACGCTCCTCTTCGACCTCCTGACCGAGGAGGAGGAGGCCGACCGACGCAACGTCTTCGATGTCGGGTTGCTCGCCTCGCGGCTCGAGGACGCACGGCTCCTGATCGCCTCGGACCCTCGCTCGCGAGGGCTCCCCATCGGCTACTTCGGCGCCAGCACCGGCGCGGCGGCGGCGATCATCGCCGCGGCGGGCCACCCGGACGTGCAAGCGGTCGTCTGCCGCGGCGGACGCCCGGACTTGGCCGGCACCGCGCTCGAAGGAGACCTCCCGCCCACGCTGTTGATCGTGGGCGAACGCGACGAAGAGGTCTTGACCCTCAACCGGCACGCCACGCTCCGGATGAGGGGCAGGGTCCGCCTCGAGATCGTGCCGGGCGCCACGCACCTCTTCGAGGAACCCGGGACGCTCGAGCGGGCGGCGGATCTCGCGGCGGCATGGTTCCACGAGCACCTGCATGCGGAGCGTCGATCTTGAATGCTCGACGCTTCGCCGACCGCGAGGAGGCGGGGCGAATGCTCGCCTCGCAACTCGCGTCGCTCCACCTGACGAACCCCGTGGTGCTGGCGATTCCGCGAGGAGGGATCGAGACGGCGGCGCCCATCGCGGAACGGCTCGACGCCGAACTCGACGTGGTCCTCTCCCGCAAGTTGCGGTCGCCGGACCAGCCGGAGCTCGCGATCGGCGCGGTTTCGGAATCGGGAGAGGTGCATCTCGACCCCTCGCTCGTGACGTTGACCGGCGCCACCAAGGTGTACGTCGAAGAGGAACGCGCGAGGCAAGAAGCGGAGATCGAACGCCGCCGCGAGTTGTTCCGAACGGCGCGGCCGCCGGCCTCGCTCGCGGGGCGAACCGTCATCCTGACCGACGACGTCGTCGCGACCGGCTCCACGATGATCGCGGCGGCCCGGACGGTTCGTGCGGAGAACCCCTTGGAGCTGATCATCGCCGTGCCGGTCGCGGCGGCGGAGCGGCTGTCGGCGCTTCGGCCCCTGTGCGATCGGCTGATCTGCCTGAGCGCGCCGACGGACTTCACCGCCGTGGGTCCGTGCTACGAGCGGTTCGAGGAAGTCACCGACGACCGAGTCCTCGAAGCGCTTCGCATGCACGCCGCACGACGGCCCGTCCGACGCTGACGGGCGAAAGGGTCTCCCAAGAAGCCCGTGCTCTTCGCCATGCCGCACGACGCGCCGCTCGCGAACGCCATCCTCGCGACGGCGGCCTTCGATGGCGGCGACGTGACGCGGGAGGCGTTCCCCGACGGCGAATGGCGCCAGCGCGTCGACACGCCGGTGGAAGGACGAAACGTGATCGTGATCGGCGGAGCCGTCGACGATGCGGGCACGGCTCGTCTCTTCGACTTGTGCTGCGGGCTGACCGCGAGCGGAGCCGCCTCCCTGACCCTCGTCATGCCCTACTTCGCCTATTCGACGATGGACCGGGCATCGAGTCCCGGCGAGGTGGTCACGGCCCGCACGAGGGCCCTGCCGCTCTCGAGCGTGCTGCGTCCGCCCGGCGGACTGCGGATCCTGCTGGCCGAACCGCACACCGACGCGATCCCCTATCACTTCGCTCCCCACGCGCGAACCGGCGTCGTCGACGTTTCGCCAGTGATCGAGCGTCTGTGCACACGCGTCGGCGGCGAACGTTTCATGCTCGCCAGCACCGACGCGGGCCGGGTCAAGACGGTGCAACGCCTCGCCGAACGACTCGGCGTCGACGCGGCGATCGCCCACAAGCAGCGGCTCGGTCCGGCACGGACGCGCGTGGTCGCGCTGCTGGGCGACGTGCGAAGTCGGCACGTGGTGCTGTACGACGACATGGTTCGCACCGGCGCGTCGCTCCTGGGCGCCGCCCGCGCCTGCCTTGATGCCGGGGCCGCGAGCGTCTCGGCCGTGGTGACCCACGCGGTGCTGCCGGGCGATGCGCTCGATCGCCTGCGGACGTCCGGACTGATCGACCGCCTCGCCGCCACCGACACGCATCCGGCCTCGACGCGGCTGGCGGACGCCTTCCTGCTGGTCGAATCGGTCGCGGCGTGCGTGGCTCGCCTGCTCACGGACGGTCACCCGCTCGAATCAGCCGTCGATGCCGCGCCGCGAACAGATGCATCGGTCGAGCCCATCGCAAGGGCGTAGACCCGCCCGACCTGCTCCGCGACGGTGTGCCAGGTGAAGCGGGCTTCCACCTCCGCGCGCCCGTTGGCCGCGATCCGTGCCGCGTTGGGCTCGTCGAGCAGGGCGGCGCCGAGGGCCCAGCCAAGCGACTCGCGGCCGGGATCGACCACCCACCCCGTCACCTGGTCCTGCACGAACTCGCGAGGGCCGCCGTGCGTGGTGACCACGACGGGGCGGCGTGCGCTCCATGCCTCCAGCACGACGATGCCGAAGGGTTCGTTGCGGCTGGGCACGCACACGACGTCCGCGGCGCGAAAGAGCCCCACCAGTTCGCCGCCGGCCCTGGCGCCGAGGAATCGCACGGAGCGAAAGAGCCCGGCATCGCGGGCCCTGCCCTCGAGTGAAGAACGCATGTCGCCGTCGCCGACGAAGAGGAATCTCGCGGAAGGCACGTGGCGGAGCACGTCCGGGGCCGCGTCGAGGAGCAGATCGGGGCCCTTCTGCCACGTCAGTCGCCCGACGAAGAGGACGACGGGATCCTGTCGCTCGACGCCGCAGGCGCGTCGAACCTCCGCGACGTCGACGTCGAGGTCGAATCGGGCGGCATCGACGCCGTTGTACGCCACCGCCAGCTTCTTGGCGGGCACCGCATAGAGCCGACGAACCTCCTCGGCCAACGCGCGAGAGACGCAGATCACGCGTGTCGCGAGAAACGCTCCGAGCCATTCAAGATCGCGGATCGCGCGGGACGGGCCGTCGAAGAGCCGGTTGCCGCAGCGACCATACTCGGTCGAATGCAGGGTGAGCACCTGCGGCGCACCGGTCATGCCTCGCAGGCGGTTCATCGCGGGCGTCGCGAGCCAATCATGGCCGTGCACGACGTCGAAGTTCCGACCGTAGAACGACTCGGCCTCGACCACTCTCGAGGCCATCGCCTCGCCCATGCGACCGACGTAGGTGAGGAAGTCCGCGTGCGGGTCGAACGGGCAGCGGTGATAGTGCACGCCGCCGACGACGCAGTAGCGGCCCTGTCCTTCGCCCATGCGGGTGAAGACGTGCACCTCGTCGCCTGCCCGCGCGAGCGACTCGGCGAGCGAGGTGACGTGCGCGGCCAGCCCGCCCACCGGAATCGAGTGCATCGACTCCCACGAGATCATCGCGATGCGCATGGGCGGGTTCCCGGGTCGCCGCGATCGGCCAGGATCAGTCGTTCTCGATCGCCAGCAGGGCTTCGCCCCGTTGCGACGCGCGGGCGTCCTCGCGGGGCCGGCGGACGTCCGCCGCATGCACCTGCCGCTCGGCCTCGAGCCAGTCTGAAAGAGCGTCGCCGGAACCGCCGCATCGGGCCAAGAAGAGCTCGAAGGCCCGCCGCCTGATCCGGTCGTGCAACGACTCGGCGACGGGCGGACGAACCTTGGCCTCGCGAACGACCTCTTCGACTCGACGGACGGCGCGGGCGGCATGATCGACGGTCGGCATGTGGCGTGCTCCTGGCGTGGGTGCGCGGCCTCTCGGGATTCAGCGCGAGAAGTGGCCCAGAAGGTCGAGACTCGTGACGATCCCGACCGGGCGCCGGTCGGCATCGACGACGACGACCCGGTGAAGGCGTCGCTCGTGCAGTTCCCTCGCGATCGAGGCGGCGGACATCTCGGGCGAGACCATCAGTGGGTCTTCCGTCATGAAGTCCTCGACGCAGAAGACCGCCTCGGGAGGGATGTCCGCCATGCCCTCGGCGGATTCCTGTTCGCACAGCACCTCGAAGAGATAGGACGGCGGCACGTCCGGCGATCCTTCGCTGCACCGCCGTATCAGATCGGTCTTGGTCACCACCCCGATCACCCGCCCGTCGGCGTCGACCACGGGCGCCCCCGAGATCCCGTTCTCCTCGAAGACGCGTCCGAGCGTCCTGATGGTCGTCGACGGCTCGACGCACACCGGTTCGGGGGTCATCACGTCGCTCGCCTTCAGCTCGGCCTTCAACACCGCCATGTCGCACCTCCATGAAGCATCCCGGCTCGCCTCCGCTCATGCTACACCAAGGCGCCGATCCAACGCGCGCGCTTCCACGTTCGGCTTGCCACAGATCTCCTTCGCCCGCGACGGCGTGCCCGTGTCGGACGTCGAACGACTTGCGGCGGACCGACGATTGCGCTCGATCCGGCGCATCGCGTCGCACCGTGCGTCACGCCGCTTGTACCATCGAGACAGATGCACCTGTCTTCACCCGCCTCGTCACCGATTCGTCAGCGAGACGGCCTCGCCGCCGAGCTGTGTCATGACCTCGACAACGTGCTGCTCTCGCTGAGTTCCCACGCCGCGTCGCTTCGCGCATCGCTGGGCGAACCGGACTCGTCGATGGTCCGCGGGCATCTCGACGCCATCGATTCGGCCCTCGATTTCCTCCGCTGCCGTTCGCTGCGACTTCGCAGGTCGGATGGGCGTTCGCCGCTTCGCCCGTCGTCGGTGAATCTCCGCCAGTGGTGGCTCGGCGTCGAGCGGTGCCTCCGCACCTCGCTGCCGGAGCGGGTGCGACTGCACGCGGACCTTCCTGCGACGCTGCCGCCGGTGCGCATCGCCGCCGACGAGCTCACCGCATGCGTCATGCACCTGCTGATCAACGCCGGGCAGGCCATCCCGTCCTGGCGCGAAGACGGCGCGGCGAAGATCGACGCCACGGCCACCGACGGGCATGTCGTGCGACTTCGCGTCTCGGACAACGGCGCGGGCATGACACCCCGCTCGCTGCGAATGGCGGGCTCCCGAGGATTCACGACGCGATCCGACGGCACGGGTCTGGGACTTCACGCCGTGCGAGGCATGATCGAGCGGGTGGGCGGCAGCATTCGCATCAGGTCGGCGCAGGGCCACGGCGCAACCGTCGAACTTCGCCTGCCCGTGGCTCCGATCTCTCCGGGGGCGAATCAGTGAATCAACCGCACTCCGACTCCGTTCGGGCGTCCCCCACCGAGGTCGAGGCGATCCCGCGTCGGGCTCGATCCCTTGACGCCTCCGCTCGCGTTGATCGGCCCTTCACCGGCGAGCCCGTGTCGATCCTGTGCGTCGATGATCATGCGGTGCTGGTCGACGGGCTTGCCGCCTGCTTCGCCGCAGACGGCCGGTTGCGATTGACGGGAAGCCTGGCGTCGGCCGACGACCTGAACGCGACGGTCGCGAAACTCCTGCCCGACATCGTGCTGCTCGACGTCGAACTGCCGGGCATCGACGCTTTCGAGGCGGCCGATCGGCTGCGTCACGCCGATCCGGGCCGTCGGTTCGCCTTCCTCAGCGGCCACGTGCGGTCCGGATCGCTCGCCGCCGCGGCCGCATGCGGCGCGTGGGGTTACTTCGCCAAGGTCGATCCGCCCGCCTCGCTGGTCGCGGGCCTGCTCGACATCGCCAGGGCCAGGCCCGGAGTGTTCGTGGCGGGTCCCAGCGTTCGCGACGTGTGCCTCGCCGCCGGGAGCAGGCACCCCCTGCCCGGAGACGGGGACCGGCCGCGAACCCGCCTGGAGCTGCTGACGGTCCGGGAACTCGAGGTGCTTCGCCTCATCGGAAAGGGACGTTCTCGAGGCGAGATCGCGTCGGAACTGGCCCGAAGCCCCAAGACTGTGGACGGACATCAGGAACGAATGATGAAGAAGCTCGGCATCACGAGCCGCAACGAACTCATGAGGTTCTCCATCCGCGAGGGACTCGCTGAGGCCTGAACGCGCGAGATGTTGCTTTTGGGCAACATCGGGAAAAGTGAGCGACGCGTCGGGCCGATGACCGCTGCATGACCACGCCTGGAGACGATTCGCGGCAGGGACGCAACCCGCCGTCGTCGCGCAGGGTTCCCCGGACCAAGGTGCCGTCGGCGTTCGTTCCCTCCCCCGAGGCGACCTACATCACCGTCGAGAAACTCGCGCGACTGCTCGACCAGATCGCCGGGGTGCTGGGCGACTCGATGACGAATCTGGGCAAGGCTTCGGCCTCCATCGCGGAACACTCCAAGAACCTCGGAGAGGAAGTCTCGAAGCGCGTTCAGGACGAGTTGGCCCGCACGGCCGCCAGCATCGAACGGGTGTGCGAGATGGCGCACGGCGCGATGCAGAACCGATCCTTGGCCTTGGGTTCCCCGCTGCTGAGCCGGGCGCGACCCATCACGATCCGCGAGGCGGTGGAGCACGCCGCGGAACTGCTCCGGCCCGTGCTCGATCGGCAGGAGATCGATCTTCGAATCCAGATCCCCGACGACCTCGCCTCGACGCCCGCCGGACCGCTCTACACCGTGATCCTCAACGCGTTGCAGAACGCCATCGAGTCGATCGAGCGGCGTCGCGGCCCGGGCGCGGTGACCGTGTCGGTCCGCAAGGACGCCCCCCCCCGCAAGGGCGGGTATGGCCGAGACACGCGGGAATGGCAGACGCTCGAGATCATCGACGACGGCGAGGGCCCGCCCCAGACGCACGAGCCCGCGCGGGTCTTCGACCTCGGTTTCAGCACCAAGCCGCGTGGCACGGGCGTCGGCTTGGCCGTGGCCCGCAGCGTGGTGAACAGCATGGGCGGGACGATCGAACTGAATCCCAACGACACTCGCGCTCCGCTGGGCAAGCGAGGCGCGGTGCTGCGGGCCTGCTATCCCGCGCCCGACGCATTCCTCAACATCCGTTTGGGCGGCGTGGCCTGATCACGATCGGGGATGCGCATGGGGCACACCTTCCCCACAACCCGGGCGACCCCGACGAGCACGGACGAGGACTTCGGCGTGCCGCACCTGCTGATCGTCGATGACGATCCGTCGGTGACGCGATCCCTCACCGACTTCTGCGTCGCCAAGGGATGGCGAGCGACGACCGCACGCGGCGCCGACGAGGCGTTCGCGGCCATCGACGCCGCCGACGCGACCGAGCATCCCGTCGACATCGTCCTGAGCGAAGTCTCCCTGCCGGGCGTCGACGGCTTCGAACTCCTGTCGCGGCTCGCCCGCGAGCGCAAGGGCGTGGCGGTCATCCTGATGACCGGGTACGGGTCGATCGATTCGGCCGTCGCCGCGCTTCGCAGCGGCGCGGCCGACTACCTCACCCGCCCCATCGTCGAGGAGGAACTCCTCCAGGCCGTCGCCCGCGCCATGCGGCAGCGGTCGTTGCTCCGCGAGAATCGCTCGCTCCGCATGCGAGCCGCCGCGGGCGACCTGGGCCACATCGTCGGCAGCGACCCTCGCATGATCCGCGTCTTCGAGATCATCCGCGCGGTGTCGCCCGGTCGCACCACCGTGCTCATGTCCGGCGAGAGCGGCACCGGCAAGAGCATGATCGCCCACGCGATCCACTCGCTCAGCAGCCGTCGCGACAAGCCGTACGTCGAACTCTCCTGCGGCAGCATCCCCGAGACGCTCCTCGAGTCGGAACTCTTCGGGCACGTCAAGGGCGCGTTCACCGGCGCGCACGCCGACAAGGCGGGCAGGTTCCTCGCCGCCAACGGCGGCACGATCTTCCTCGACGAGATCAACTCCGCCTCGCCGGGCATGCAACTCAAGCTGCTCCGCGTCCTTCAGGAGCGGAAGTTCGAACCGGTCGGCTCCACGCAGACCATCGAGGTCGACGTTCGCGTGGTCCTCGCGAGCAATCAGCCCCTCGAAACGCTGGTGGCGACGGGACAGTTCCGCCAGGACCTCTATTACCGCATCAACGTGGTCAAGATCGAGTTGCCGCCCCTTCGCGAACGATCGGCGGACATCCCCGGGCTGGCGATGCACTTCCTCGACAAGCATGCCGCCGACTTGCGGCGGCAGATCGTCGGGTTCTCGTCCGAGGCCATGCGGTTGCTGGAGCGATACTCGTTCCCGGGCAACATCCGCGAGTTGTCGAACATCGTGGAGCGGGCGGCGGTGCTCTGCCGCGGCCAGACGATCGTCGCCGAAGACCTGCCCCCGCACGTGCTGGAATCACCGGCCCCGCTTCCCGAGATGACTGCACGACTCGCGTCGGAGACGGACGAAGCGTCGTGGACGCCCTGCACGCTGGACGAAGCGCTCCGCGAACCCGAGCGACGGATCCTGGCGGCCGCCCTCAAGGCCAATCACTGGAACCGCCAGAAGACCGCCGAGATCCTGGGGATCAACCGAACCACGTTGTACAAGAAGATGAAGGCCTTGGGCATCGACGGCGGAGCCGAATGAGGCCTCGAAGGAAGGCTGGGGGGTCGCTGAACGCCGCTCGCCTTCGGCAAAGGTCGGGGTGGGATTCGAACCCACGGATAACGGATTTGCAATCCGTCCCATTAGACCACTCTGGCACCCGACCGGAAATCTGTTCCTGAAACGAGTTTATGCCCGACAAGAGGGGCGATCCACCTTGCGGTCCGAAGGTCCGCCGTCGCGTATCGTTGAGCACACCATGACCAAGCACGGCCCGTCCCGTCATCGAGCCCCCATCGCGCTGCTGCTGGCGGCGTTGGCCATGTCGGCTCAGGCGCAGCCCCCCGCCTCCAAGCCCAGCCCCAAGGACGATCCCGAGCTCAACAACCCGAATCTCGCGCCCGGGTCGCAGCCGCTGCCGGGTCCGAAGGACGAGCCGCCGCCGGTCGCGCCGCTCCCGGGCCGCCAGCCGCAGGGGACCCTGCCTTCGATGCCGGCGCCTCGCATCGGCAGTGAAGCCGGTCCCATCATGCCCGGACGGTTCCTCGCCGAAGGGACGTTCATCTCCAACCGGACCGGGACGCTGCTTCAGTCCGATGCGGGTGACATCATCTTCGTCCCCAAGGGTGATTCGCTCGAGAAGGGCCATCCGCCGGTCATGCTGCTGCCCTGCCAGAAGCTCGAGCAGATGCTCGCGGCCAAGTCGATCAACGGCGACCAGTCCATCTTCGTCATCTCCGGGCAGATGTTCACCTACCGCGACCGGCAGTTCCTGCTGCCCACGATCTTCGCGACCAGGCAAGGCGGAACGCAGGGCGATGCGTCCCCCGCCCCGGCGGCCAAACCGTCCGAATCTTCCGCGGCGACCACCGAGCAGGACCCGCGAGTCACCGACCTCATTCGCGACCTCGAGCAGGCCCGACTCGGTCCCCGCAAGGTCTCGCCCGCGGGCGTGACCAGGCCCGTGACCGACACACCCGCGACGCCTCCGATCACGCCGGGCCAGTCGGTCGCCTCGGAGACCGCCGCGGCGCACCGCGACGGCCTGGCCAACGAAGGCACGCTGATCACCAACAAGCGAGGGCGACTGGTCCGCATGGCCACCGAGGGCGGTCGCCTGTGCTTCGTGACCGACAACGACGCCAACAGCCCCGCGGGTTCGGTCTTGATCCTGCAACCCTGCCGCGTGATGCAGCAGATGGAGGGGATGTCCTCGCTCCGCGGCGACGCGATGACCTTCCGCGTCAGCGGTCAGGTGATGGTCTTTGGCGGCAAGAACTTCCTCATGCCGACCTTCTTCCAGTTGCCGCCTCGCAGCGACCTTTCGCCGCGGCAGTGAACTTGAAGGCCTTCAGGCAGCGGACATCCGGGGTCGCCCGACCCGCCTGACCCGCCCGCCGCGTCATCGACTATTCCGCCGCGAGGCGCCGACGCTCATCCATCCGCGCGAGCCATCGGGTGGGTCGGCGCGGTCTGCACGGCTTCGCCGGGCATCGGGCTGAACCTCGAGCCGTAGAGCGGAATCCGGCGGTTCACGGTGCTCTGCTTGAGCAGCGGCGCGAACGCCAGCGTGACGAGCCCCAAGGCGGCGTTGCCCAAGAGCAGGGGCACGAGGGTGGCCATATTGAGATAGACCAGCACGCTGTTGACGAGCACGAGACCCAGCGACAGCGGGATCAGGCCCTGCCAGGCAACCATCATGACCTGGTCGTAGCGAAGACGCGGGATGGACCAGCGGACCACCATGCCGAGGAAGACGATGACCACCACCTTGGCCATGAAGGCGAGCACCTTCACGCCGACGGCGAGCAAGGACGTGCTGGCGGGGTCCGTGAGGGCCACGCCGGGAATCGTGTAGCCTCCCAGGAAGATCAGGGAGAAGAAGGCCGCGCTCGTGAAGAGGTGCGAGTACTCGGCGAGGAAGAAGAGCGCAAACCGCATCGAGGAATACTCGGTGTGGTAGCCGCCCACGAGTTCCTGCTCGGCCTCGGCGTTGTCGAAGGGGGCGCGGTTGGCCTCGGCCAAGCCGGTGATGAAGAAGATCACTGCCACCAGCGGCTGGCTGAAGACCAGCCATCCATGATCGACCTGATGCTGGACGATCGAATCGGTGCGGAAGGTGCCGTAGACCAGCAGGGCCGCCAGCAGGGCCAAGCCCATGGGGATCTCATACGAGATCATCTGGGCGGTGGCGCGAAGGCCGCCGAGGAACGAAAACTTGTTGTTGCCCGCCCAGCCGCCCAGCGTCACGCCGTACACGCCCAAGGCGGCCACGGCGAGCAGGTAGACGATGCCCGCATTGAAGACGGCGCCGGCGACGTTGACCGGGCCGCCTGCGATCACCAGTTGGGTGAAGGGGATGTGGATGTCGGGGCACGCCCAGACGCCACCCCACGGGATGATCAGGAAGCCGATCATGGCGGGCACCACGACGATGATCGGGGCCAGCGTGAAGAGGACCTTGTCGACCCGGTTGGGCGTGTAGTCCTCCTTGAGGATGAACTTGACGCCGTCGGCGAGGGGCTGGCCGAGCCCGATGCATCCCTTGAGGAACTTGAGGGCGGGAAGCCCGAAGTCGAAGCCGACTCGGTTGGGCCCGATCCGATCCTGGATGTAGGCCGAGACCTTGCGTTCCATCATCACGAAGTACGCCACGCAGATCAGCATGACGTGAATCATGACGGCGATGGTGACGACCGAAACGATGAGCTGTGCCGTGATCCAACTTGGCATGGGACCAATAGTAGCGGCCCGAGCCGTCGCGTCCGCCCCGGGACCACCTCGATGCTCCCGCCGCCCACCCCGACCCGGGCGGGCGTAGCATGGTGGCTATGACGACGCCCGGCCGCTCTGCGCCGATGCCTTCGCTTCTCATGCACGCCGCCGCGGCGAGTCTCGCCATCGGCATCGCAGGGGGTTCGGGCGCGGATGCCCAGCCGCAACCCGCCGCCGCTTCCGTGCCGACCGCATTCAACGGTCGCGACTTCGCGGGCCGTCGGTTCCCCATCGCGCCGGTGGCCGGTCAGATCTCCTTCAGCGCCACCAAGGCGTGGGCTTGGCGGGATGGAGCCTGCCGCCGACTCCTCCTCGCGGGGGACGTCCGCGTCACGCTCGCGACGCACCGATTCACGGCCCGCCATGCCGCCGTCTGGATGGAAGAGGTCTCGCCCGGCGTCGAGCAGATCTTCGTGGCCTTCGACCGAGTGGGCAACCCGCAAGACGCCAGCGCGTTCGGGATCGCGGCCGATCGGCTGCCGGTTCGCGCCGTGATCAAGCCGCAGGGCGCGATCTCGCTCGCGTGCGACGCCGCCGTCGAAGGCGAACCGGCGCGGGATCTTCCCGAACCCGTTGCCGCGTTCCTGCCCGAGTCGCAGACCATGCTGGCGACATCGCTGGCTCGCCTGGACGACCCTCGCGCCGGTCGCGTTGCGCTCGCTCCTGCCCCCTTCGTGCGGACGTTGCATTCCGCGGAACCTCGCCCGCTGCCGGCGACGACCGCGACCGCACCGGCCCCCGCCGAGCCGACTCGCGCCCGCACGGCGGCATCGCGTCCCATCGAGGAGGAATCCTCCCGCTCAAAGCTGTTGCGAGACCTGGCTGCCCGAGAAGGCGGGCCATCGCCGGCGACACCCGGCTCCCAGCCCCCAGCCGCCCGCGTGGCCTCGGAGCCCCCCGCCGCCGCGGCGACGCCGGCCGGCGCTCGGGAGCAGGCCTCGGCGCCCCGCCCCTCGACCGCAGGCGCCGTGGCGCCGACGCCCGCCGAACCGTCACCCACGGCGGCGACTCCTCCGACTTTGGCCGAAGCCCGCCGGGCCGCTCAGGAGGAGATCTTCGCCAAGGACGGGATCATCGCCCTTGGCGCCAAGGACGTTCAGGTGGTGACCAAGGAGGACGAGACCGCCATCATGGCGACCGGCGGCGTGACGGCCAACTACGCCGACGCCCGCACCGGTCGCGTGCTGCAACTCACGGCCCAGCGGCTGGTGGTCTTCATGGATCCGGTGCGGCTCGAGGATGCCGGGCGGCTGTCGGTCTCGAGCATCCGCGGGATGTATCTCGAGGGCGACGTGACCGCCACCGACGGCAAGTTCACCCTCCGCGGCCCACAGATCTACTACGACATCCGCCGCAACTCGGCGGTGATGCTCGACGCCGTCTTCTGGACGTTCGACGAGCGACGCCAGCTCCCGCTCTACGTGCGAGCCGCCTCGATCCAGCAGACCGCGGCCGAGCAGTTCAAGGCGACCGAGGCGACGCTGACGAACACCGCGATGCTGGACCCCGAACTGAGCATCGGGGCCTCGAGCGTGACCATCACGCGCCAGACGGCGTCCGCCGAGCAGGGTCCGCTGGATGCCGCGACCGCCGCGCCGTCGGTCAACACCACGACGGTGCAGGCCCAGGGAGTCACGCTGCGAGCGGGCGGCGTGCCGATCTTCTATTGGCCGCGATACAGCGGCGACCCCGCCCTGATGCCCGTGAAGGACCTTCGCGTCGAGAACCGCGAAGGATCGGGCGTGGCGGTCAAGGCGACGCTCAACGCCTATTCGCTGCTGGGCATGAAGAAGCCCGGCGACGGCCGCTTCGATCTCTTCACCGATTACTACTTCGAGCGAGGCCCCGCACTGGGCGCGCGTCTGGGCTGGAACAATCCCGACAGCAAGGGCGGCGTCATGGGCTACATGGTGCCCTTCGACGCCGGCAGCGACCTGCTCAAGCCCGGCACCAAGCTCAGTCGGAACGACGACTTCCGCGGCATCCTCGTCGGCGACCAGCGCTGGCGCCTCGACGAACGCTGGTCCCTCTTCGCCGAGGGCTCGTACATCAGCGATCCGACGCTGGTGGACGCCTTCTTCGAGGATCAGGGCGAGACCCGTCGCGAGTTCACCAACCGACTTCGCGCCGACCGAACCGACGGCAACACCCAGTTCTCGCTGGAGGCCAAGGGCACCTTCAACGACTTCATCTCCAACGAGTGGCTCCTGCAGAGCCAGGGCTACAGCGTCAGCAAGCTCCCGGAGGCCACCTACGTGAGGCAGGCCGACGACGTGCTGGCGGCATGGCGCCCGGGCCTCATGAGCTACTGGTCCGAGTACCGCGTGGGCGCCATGCAGGTCGCCTTCGACGAGATCGAGCCCGGCAAGCGAGGGTTCACCACCGCGCCCCTGAGCCAGCGGGCGTTCGGGCTCGACCCCACGCAAAGCGCCGGCGACCGCCTGCGAGCGCTCGGCATGTCGGAGGAAACCATCACCCGCGCCGACACGCGGCACGAGGTGACCTTCAACGGCGAGGCCGGCCCGGTCCGCATCCAGCCCTTCGTGCAAGGACGCGTGACGGCGTACGACACCAGCTTCACGGCCTTCTCGCCCCAGGAAGAGGACGAGACCCGCCTGCAAGGCGCCGTGGGCGTTCGCGCGTCGACGAGCTTCGAACGCATCCACGACGGCGTCGACTCGCGACTGCTCGACATCCACCGGCTGCGGCACATCATCGAGCCCAACGTCACCGTCTGGACCTCCGGCACGACCGTCAACGCCTCCGACCTGCCCGTCTACGACCAGACGGTCGAGTCCCTCGCCGACGGCACGATCGTCCGCGTGGGCGCGACGCAGACGCTGCAGACGCAGCGCGGCGCGGCGGGCCGCTGGCACACCACCGACCTGCTGGTGGTCAACACGGACCTGGTCTCCTCGTCGGGCAACGCCGATGCACGGGGACCGATCGGCCGCATCTACGACTACCGCCCCGAATACGCCAACCCCGGCGACTACTTCGTCGGCGACCTCGTCTACCGCCTGACCGACGCCACCTCCCTCACGGCCGGCACCGTCTTCGACTTCGAGGACAACCAGCAGGCGATGAGCACCGCGGGCATGGTCATCCGCCACAGCCCGGAGTTCACCACCTACGGCGACCTGCGATACATCAACATCCTCGACTCGACCTACCTCAACCTCGGCGCGGCGTACGAGTTCACCGTGAAGTACTCCGCCTCGGTCGCGGCGGCCTACGACCTCGACGCGGGCGGCTTCCAGACCGCGGGCTTCGAGGTGCGCCGTCGCTTCGCCTCGATGCTGCTGGGCGTCAACCTCGGCTACAACGACATCACCGGCGAGACGAGTTTCGGCTTCGTGCTGCGGCCCTACGGCGCGGGCGGCGAGGCACGCGTCTCCTCCAGCGGCTCGAGTTCGCTCATGGGCGACTGAGCCGCGCCCCGAACGGCCGACATCCCCAAGATTCCACCGGCCCGTGTCGCGGTCGCCTAACGTGGCGACATGAGCATCCTCGACTTGTGGCTCGCGATCGTGGCCGCCGGCGTGGCGGGGTTCTTCTGCAGTTTCATCCTCTGGGCGGCGACGCCGTTCCACCGAGGCGACTGGACGCCCCTCAAGGACGATGGTCCGCTCACCGGGGCCGTGAAAGGTCTCGGTCTCCCGCCGGGGTCGTACCTGTTCCCCTGGGCGGCGACGGACGCCCAGTCGCGTTCGCCGGAGTTCCGACGCCGGTTCGAGGAAGGTCCGGCGGGCATCCTCGTGGTCTTCCGCCGGGCCAACATGGGCGTGAACCTGCTGCTGACGGTCCTCTCCTTCACGGTCGCCGCGACGATCATCGCGTACCTGGGCTCGCTCACGCTCCAGCGGGGCGAGTCGTTCGCCAGGGTCTTCCGCGTGCTCGGCACCGCGGGCATCCTCGCCCACACCTTCGCGTTCCTCCCCAACGCCATCTGGTTCCAATCGACGCCCCGAAGCGTCGTCACGCGGCTGATCGACGGCCTCGTGTACGGCCTGGCGACCGGCGCCGTCTTCGCATGGCTCTGGCCGCGCTGAGCCCGATCGCCACCGCTCCCCCTATCCTGCTCGCATGTCCATGACGAGACGCGATGCCATGACCATGCTTGCCGCCGGTTCCGCGGCCTTGATCGCCGGCTCATCCCGGGCCGCCGACGATCCGCAGCCCGAGGCCGACTTCCTCATCTGGAAGCCCGCGAGCGAACGCGCGTGGTGCGCCGTGGGTTCAGGCGGCAACTCGACGCTGCTCAAGGGCGACAAGGCGGCCGTGCTCATCGACTGCAAGAACGCGCCCTACGGGCCCTGCCTCCGCCGCGAATCGCTGCGGCGCGTCCCCTCGCTCGCGATGGTGGTCAACACCCACCACCACGGCGACCACACCGGCGGCAACCACGCCTTCTCCGCCGACATCGAGATCGTCGCCCACGACAAGTGCACCGACCGCGTGCTCGGCCAGATGAATCGATACATCTCGCAGATGAAGGAGGCCGCGACGCAACTCTCCGAAGGAGACGGACCGGTCATCAAGCGAGTCCGCGAGGAGGCCCTCGCGCTCTACAAGCGGGTCGAAAAGCTCAAGGAAACCGACTTCTCGCCTCGCACGACCTTCTCCGCCACGCGCCAGATCGATCTGCCCGGCATCAAGGCCACGATGCACCACCTGGGCGCCGGTCACACCGACAACGATCTCGTGATCCACGCCCACGACCGCAACCTGCTGGTGGTGGGCGACCTGCTCTTCCACAAGATGCACCCGTTCGTCGACGCGGCGTCGGGAGCCGACATCGACGGCTGGCAGTCTTCGCTCCGCAAGTGCCTCGACTTGTGCAACGCCAGAACGATCGTCGTCGGCGGCCATGGCGACGTGGCCGACGCCGCCGCGATCAAGACGCAGATCGCCTACTTCGACAAGCTCCGCGAGTTCGTGGAGCAGGCCATGAAGGAGGGCAAGACCCGCGGCGAGATCGGCGCGATGCGAATGCCCGGCTTCGGCGGCTACGGCCTGGATCAACTCGCCTCGTCGGGCCTCTTGGCGATGCACGATCGCCTGAAGGCCACGACCGCGGCGGGCGGCGACGCCGCGAAGCCCGCCGCCGCTCCGGTCACCGATCCCGCCGCACCGGCGGGTCGCTGAGCGATCAACGTCCCTCCTCGACGACCTCGTTGACGAGCGTGCCAAGGCGTTCGATCTCGACCTCCACGCGGTCGCCGTGCTTGAGGAAGACCTGAGGCGAGCGGGCGACGCCCACGCCGCTGGGCGTGCCGGTGACGATCAGCGTGCCGGGCAGCAGGGTGGTGCCGCGGCTGAGTTCGC